>NZ_JBAJNO010000003.1 GCF_036880985.1 Limibacter armeniacum | reverse complement strand
TATTTTTTCATAGACTTTGTACATGATATAGCTAAACTCATGATACTTTTTAGCTAGCATTTCTAAATCATTCTTTTTGATAGTAAGAATCTCAACATCAGTAATTGCTTCGTGAATTTCGACCGAAGGAGACCCATCGATATAACTCTTTAAGCTGTTAAATGAGAGCCCTTTTGGGGTAATATTAATGGTGATGGGGATGTCTTCATCAAATACATATTGTAATACAACGCCTTTTACCACAATATTGGAATTGACTTCAATGTCTCCAGCTCTTAGGATAGCCTCTCCTTTTTTATATGTTTTCTTACTGATATAGTCTCTTATTTCTTCAAAAAGGTCTTCACTCAATGGTTCCGCTGATTCAAGAAATTGATGCAATACTTTATAGTCAGAACGGCTTATTTTGTTCATTGAATTAATTGTTTTCACTAGTTTGTACTTTTTAAATAAAGAACAATTATAAAATTAATAAATGGATTTAGACGGACTTAAACCATTTGCAAATTTTATGCACTTTATAAACACGCTTAAGTATAAAATAAAAAGCCAAACCTTTAGGGTTTGGCTCAGGAAAGCAATGCGATTTTATTTCTAAATATGTTTTATGTAAAGGGGCTTATTACTCTGCCGCAGTCCCAATTAATGAGATTAATCCATTGGAAAATGTTCCCCTCCAATTAACATAGTTGTGACCTCCCTTAAATTCATGATAATCTACTTTATAACCTTTTAGCTCAAGAATATCTCGAAATTGTCTATTCATTCCAAGCATGGAAGCTCCTGCATCATAAAGCCCAATATCCATATAGAATTTGATAGGTAGTAGTTTACTCTGCTTATACAAGTCAATTAGCATTCCGTTGTCTTCTGGATAAATCCAATGGTTTTCATCGTTGGTTCCTTTTATCCAGTATGAACCTGATTGGGAGATTACGTTTCCTATTACATCCGAATGTTGTAATGCAATATAACTTGCAGCAAATCCTCCTCTACTTGAACCAGCTAAGATGATTTTATCAGATATAGGGTAAATATTGTATGCTGAACGAGCCCATGGAATTAATTCTTTTGAAATGAAATTCCCAAATTTTTCACTTATTAGGTCTTTACTTCTTTTACCCATTGACCATACTAAAACTGTAACTGTAGGAGTGATCTTTTTATCAGCAAGTAGGTTATCTACTATGGTGGGAGTTGGTATTCTAGCTTTGCGATTGGGTCTTGCCCCATAAGCTTCACCATCAAAAACGATTAATAGATTATGAGGTTTATTGGGATTATAATTTGCAGGTGTATGGATCGTTATTTTTCGGTCTTCCTGTAAAAAATCACTGTAGATTGAAGTAAGGAATAAGCTGCCTTTTTCTATACCGTCTCTTTCTGAGATGTAAACCTGCTTTGGTGCACTGGGCATTTCAACTGTACCATCATAAGCGTGTTCTACACTCCTTGATACTATTTCTCCATTTGGTCCGGCTTTATCTAGGTTGAAATAATTGAAACCGTAATTAAATCGAGCATCTTTAGGTACTCGCTGGGTTACAAAAAATAATTTAGTATTTGGTAATCTCTGAAATCTTAATCCTAAAAAATCAGGTCCGCCACTTAACATAACATACTCTGTGTTTTTGTGAGGCACACAGAAGTAAGTTACAAGCATATTTGAATCATCACTATCAATAAGCTCTATTATATGACTTTGGGCTTGAGCAGCTAAAAAAGTGTCAATAGCTTTATCATCAGTAAGCGAGGCTTCCCATAGATTATATAATGTGTCAGTTGGAAGTTCTCTCTTTATAATACGCCTTGTATTTTGTTCCAAAGTTAAAATCTGTTCAACTTTTAGTTGATAGCTTCCTTTGAAGGTGTTTTTATCAAGTGTATGAATATTTATTTTATAAGTTCCAGATTCATTGGAAGTTATATCAATGGCTTCAACTCCATTTTTTCCATTGGGACTCTCAATTTGTTTTAAAAGTTGACCATTTGGCTTATAGATATCAATTACAAGATCTATATTTACCTGTATAACCTTTCCTATAATTGCCATCCCATTTTCTAAATCAATAGTATATGTATGGTTTTCAAATGAAGATATAGTTTCTTCAATAGCTGTTTCAGTATTTAACTTTCTTCTATCAAGTGTTTGGGCTGAAATACAACTTATACTTAAAACAAAGAAGAGAATCGTTGACAACTTAGCTTTGCAAAATGAGTTCATTGATATTTTTGAGTAGATAGTTCTAGTTGTAAATATTAAAAAAATAACTGATTACTTCTTACTTATCTTTTTATCTTTAAAATGCAGAAATCTAGGTTATAACACTGCGAAAGTAAATAGGTTGAATTAACTGAAAGCTGTTATCATTAAGATTGATTAGTACTAGCAGAGATTATAGTTGGTGACTGTTTTTACTTTTCATTTAAGTGCCTGATATAATTAGTCAAAAGCCCATGAATCTGTTTGGCTGCAACTGGATTAGCAGAATGCACTTTAAATTTTAGGTTAGTTAAGTCAAGTTCGGATTCATAAACTAACCATTTGGCTGCCGCATAGCCGTCTAGTGCGACCTCTCCTTTATTATCTAGTCCTAGGTCATTGTCAAAACTGATGAAGTCGGGAAGACCATTTGTTTTTATGTAATCAACAAAGTCGCTGTACGTCCTTACGATGTCAAATTCCGATTCCATGGATTTATCGTAAACCATATTGATTGTCCTAATGTCGTCTAGAAATAGTTTTTTCATTTTTAAAAAAGCATTTAATTTTAATCCTTTTCAATATAGTATTAATCTAAGATGTATTGACGGCTATGGGATGATTTAATGGTATTTAGCACTCTACGGTACACTTTTTTATAACCAACTAAAAACCAGTTTTTCAGATGGTGTTTTGGGACTAATTCCCCTCCAAAACTTCTTCCAAAGTCCTTTGATCTCATTACCTACTTGGCGGGATCTCGTACAGAAATGTTCCTGCAACAGATCTTTTCCCTTTCTGAAATAGCTGTTCTCCCTGTAACCGTGGTTCTTTACTTTTATGTTTTGTACTTTTTCATGGAAAGCCACGCCAAATAAGTGACAAACAGCAAAGGCCATACACACCACAGCAAAAAGTCTTTCAAGCCGATCCAATTTGGTCAGGTGAGTGGCTTCCAGGTTGAATCCCCGCCCTTTGAGCGACTGGAAGAACACCTCGATGCTCCACCGTTTTCTATAGCTTGACAGCAAGCCTCTTTTCATCAGGTTTGAGACTACGATCAGGTAGTCCTTTCGCCCGTTTTTATCCTTGGTCATCTGCATGGAAAGAGTCAGGTCCATTCCATAGATCGTTGCTCTTCGGTCAGTACAGCGAAAGCCTTCTTTGCTCCATACCTCTCCTGTTTTCTCCACACCATCGATGTTGATTTTGTGGTGTGATGGAATCCGAACGCAGAAGACAATCCCTTGCATGGTCATAAACCGAAGCCACTTTTTGCCGATAAACTCCCGGTCTGCAATCACTTTCCCGATCCGTTCGGGAGGCACAATCTGAAGTACTTCCTTCAGCAAATCAATACGCTCCTGCTGGTGGCTGTTTCCTTTTTTGTCCAGTAGCCGAAAAGCCAGTGGGAAACCCACGCCATGACTGTAGGCCGTCACGGCCAGAATATTCACTGCCTGCTTTCTGGACTGCCAGTTGGTTCGGTCAATGCAGAGGGTGATCTTTCCGGATGGCAGGCAGGAAAACAACCATGCCATCAGGGCCTGATAATTGAACACAGCTCCTGACATAAAGCGTTTGACTTGCTTGGTCCGAGAAGCTTTTTGCGCCTTGGATGGCAAGTTTTTGGCTATCTGATGAAATTGCACATTTTCATCTTCCACCAAGGCCGTAATTAGCTTGGCTAGTACCTGTTTGCTTGGTTTGCCTTTGACGATTTGGAAACCGCAGAGGATTTCAAGTATATTTGCAGTCAACATAAAGGTAAAGGTCTGGCTTGTGGTTTTGGCGAACGGCAAAGTTAGACCTTTGCTTTTTCTTGCCCCAATCAGCCCTTAAATAACCTGCAAATATCCTGTAATCCAGTATTACACCCTTAACTCACTTTGTTATTAAAACGGTACCGTAGAGTGGGTATTTAGTTGTAGAGAGTAGGGACTTTGCCATTACCTAATTAAGTATTATAGGAAGTTAGATTGATCTACGGACTTCCAGCTTCTATATCAGGTAAAATGTGTTAAATTAACGAAACGTTGTTGCGTCTGTATTCGTCACTATTATAGTATATCGAATGCCTGAATAACAGTTTAAATATATACTTTTGCGACATGGAGAGGTTTAATATAGAAGAAAGCTTAAAAGAGCATGGTATAAGGAGAACACCATTTAGAATTGAGTTGTTGACTTTATTTGCTGAGGCAAAACATGCTTTGTCCCATCACGATATCACTGAAAAATTAAAGCCCGGACAGGATAGGGTTACTATCTACCGGGCATTAGATGCTTTTGTTGAAAAAGGGTTGATCCACAAGGTGCCTGATGTCCATGGGGCTATCGCAAAGTATGCACTGTGTAGCCATGATTGTTCATCAGAGAAACATGAAGATGATCATATACATTTTGTATGTCACAAGTGTGAACAAACCTACTGTATGGAAGATATCCACATTCCCAAGATTTCTTTACCGAAGGGATATCAAAAAGATCACTCCGATTTCATCATTCATGGAACTTGTGAATCATGTTCAAATTCATAAAGCTTAAGAACTCAATTTACTTTTATGTGGAGGAATGGCACGTTGTACTGGCCAATGGTCATCTCCTCCATTTTCCCAACTTATCTTGGCTATCTCATCCTTTGTACACAGACAAGCTTCCAACTCTTCCAATATTTGAGCTTTGTTTAAGTCCTGTCCTATAAACACTAACTCATTTTTTCGGTCACCAAAAATTTTATGCCAGCCATCTTCAATTTGTTTTTGGTTATAAAGAAAGCTTGGGAAACCAGCACGGACATGGTAGGGCATACTGCTCCACCAAACTCCTGCACTGTCTGCCTGAAGCGAACCTCCTGCCTGACTCCATACCATTGCTTGGTCAGGCCGAGAAGACAGCCAAAATAATCCTTTACTGCGAATAATACTGGTGGGAAAACCTTCCTGAATATACTTCCAAAACCGCGCTGGGTGGAACGGTCGCTTATCCCTGAATACAAATGACCCAACTCCATATTCTTCCGTTTCCGGATTGTGACTGTCTTTTTTCAACTCTTCTATCCAACCGGCACTTTGTTCAGCTTCTTCATAGTCAAACAATCCAGTTTTCAGGATCTTATCCGGACTGATTTTCCCATAGGATGTTGTCAAAATATTAGCCCCTGGATTAAGCTTTTGTATGGCAGACTTCAAAGTCCCCAATACTTCCTCTGATACTAAGTCTGCTTTATTTAAGATAATCACATTGGCAAATTCGATCTGATCTGTAAGTAAGTTGACTATCGTTCGGTAATCTTCTTCCATATCTGTCAGATTTCTGTCCTGCAAAAGCTCTTTGCTCCCAAAGTCCTTGAAAAAATTGAAGGCATCTACTACGGTTACCATTGTATCAATATAACTGAACCTACTTAGGTCAATGCCGTTTTGCTCATCCTGAAAGGTAAAGGTTTGGGCTACTGGAACTGGCTCAGAAATGCCAGTACTTTCAATTACCAGATAATCAAAACGGTTTTCCTTGGCCAGTCGCTCTACTTCTACCATAAGGTCTTCACGTAAGGTACAGCAAATACATCCATTACTCATCTCTACCAGTTTTTCCTCTGTTCTGGAAAGAGTTCCTTCATTTTCTACCAACTGTGCGTCAATATTCACTTCACTCATATCATTTACGATAACAGCAACTTTTAACCCTTGCTTGTTGTGTAGGATATGGTTAAGCAACGTGGTTTTTCCGGCGCCCAAAAAGCCACTGAGTACAGTTACAGGTAATTTTTTTACTCCTAACATTTTACTTTGATTTATCTTGATCTAAACACTCTGGAAACATGGTATTCGCTTGTTTAATGTGTTTCCAGTTCAATAGGTGAGCAATAGCTATCACAACTCCTCCACTTGAAGTCAGCATGATTTCTTTCCATTCATCTTGTAAAAAATGACCAGTCACAATCAGTATAAAACCAACCACTACAACAGTCATTGCCAATGGTTTTTGGTGGTGTTTGTAGTAACCATGTATAAGGGCATAAGAGGCAATAATAAAACTGGCTAGAATAATCGAATACTCGATCCAGATATGATCTAGAAACTGGAGTCCGGTAAGTGGGACAATACTTAGAAATATGGGTAATGCGATACAATGCACAGCACAAAGCAACGAAACACTGAACCCTATAAAATCCATGTTGGAACCTATAAACTGATGATTCTTCATATAAAACTATTAAATGCAACAATGTTGCAAATATAGTCGTGCATTTTTTAAACGCAACAATATTGCGTTTAAAATTATCACTCGCTATGTTTGCAAACAAAAAGGAGAAGATATGTTCAAGACTAGGTCACTGATTTCCGCATATAATGAACAGCACCACTTTAGCTTCCCTGACATTGAGCTAAAGAAGGGGGGCTTACCTATTCTAGGAGAGGCCGGTATAGGGAAAACCACCCAACCGTGTAGGGTTGTGGTTGGTTTCTTATCAGATGGAGGCAAATTATTTCGACAGTTTTTCCAGATGGGAATAGACAGCAGAGGAATGGCGAATTTTTTAACTGCCTTGTCAATAGGATTATTGGCGTCCTTACTTCCTGGAATCCAAGTATTCAATATCAATATCTCAAAAACATTGACCAATGCTTAAGCTTGTAACCATACTTTTTTTACTGCTCAGTTCTCCCGCACTTGCACAAACCAGCATTACTTGGAAGACACTTATGGATGTACAGTTTACCGACAAATACAGCCAAGAGGTTGATGCTTATTATTACTACCCTCATTTTGGTCCAAAGGTGAAATCATTGGAAGGTAAACATGTATGTCTTAAGGGATATATACTGGCTATTGACGACAAAAAGGGAATCTATATCCTGTCTCGAAACCCATATTCTGCTTGTTTTTTCTGTGGAAATGGTGGTCCGGAATCTATTGTTGAATTAAAGCTCAACCCCAATCACCCAAGGTTCACTATGGATCAGGTAGTCACGATTAAAGGTAGGTTAAGACTGAATCAGGATGACGTTTATCAATGCAATTATATACTGGAAAGTGCAGAGGTTTATAGGGAAGGAGGATAAAAAAACAATATGCCTAATAGTATTCAATAGCCCATTTTTTTGATGGCGTGCAAATAAAAACCAGACCCAAGTACTCTTTGGGTCTGGCTTAGAAAATATAGTTTGTAAGCTTGGTTGTGACTGTTCACTCCTTATGGTTTTTATTCTAACTAGATAAAAGGTGGTGTTTGAAATGATTTACTATGTATAGTGTTTTAAAGTGTAGTTTCTGATCAAAAACTGCTCTTCAAAACCTAGTTTCAGGTATAAGTGTTTGCCCATACTAGACGCTTGTAGGGTTATATATTCATATTGATTTTCAACTGCAAGATTGATCAGTAATTTCATTATTTGCTCTGCATAGCCCCTTCTTCTCATTTCAGGTGGAATACCCACAGAATGAACACCCAAAATACGATCGGTTTTATGTAATAATGCTGTACCCACAGCCACATGATCATGATACGCTATGTAAAAATTAATATCCTTATATGTTTTACTAACGGTTTCATGACTAATGATATAGCCGAATGACTTTTTGAATAGCTCAGCCCATAGTTTAGCTTCAGTCTCGTTTGCAACACGCTGTATTTTTACATGACCTTCAGTTTCAAAGCGGCTTTGTATTTTCAATAACATGCCAACTTGTTCAAAAGTAGCTTTGAAGCCATTGCGTTCTAAAATGGAAGCCTCCTTTTGGTGTTCAATATTCCAAACAGGCAATGTGATTTTGGAAGTTGAAGCAGCTATTTTCTCTTTAAGGGAGTCAACAGTTTGTTGTGTGATATTTTGGTTAAACCATACTCTGTTTGGCCATTCAGCATTTTGAATTTCACAATATTCAAAGCCTGACATCTTGGAATAGGCATTAAATGAACTTCCTACTGTCTTCCAAAGTGAAGTCAGGTTATCTATATTCGCTTGCTTTAAGCTGGTTGTCTCTTTCATTTTATATTGATTAAAATAATTCCTGTCATCATTATCATAAGGCCTAAACCTCTTTTTATAGTTATTGGCTCCATTGGTAAGTTTAGCCATCCGAAATGACCAGCAATTGTAGAAAATGCTAACTGACCAAATAACCCCAAAGAGATCATTGTTGATATGCCTAGTTTTGGAATGGTATAATAGTAAAGACTAATCCCTAAAACGCTGAAAAGTCCTCCTGTAAACCATAAATAAATGGGAATCTGTTTTAAATCGACCCAAGTCGGAAAGCTTCTGACACTAAGTAAAACAAAGGCTATTGCAAATACAGTACTGCTGAAAAAAGCAACTACTGACGCCAGCAAAGGGTTTTTAAGCAAGATCCCTAAAGTCGAATTAAAGCTCCCTTGAGCAGCCAAAAAGATTCCTCCTAATATGGCTAGCGCAGATAGTGTTATTTGATTCATGGCTTGTCAAATAAATCACTTATTGGTTTTCTTTCCAGTAGACTGTATGGTGTACAGCAAATAGTTGCATAACACCATTTTAAGTATTTGATATAGTTCATAATATTTTTGCTATAAGTGATAAGACAAAAATATTAGAAGGGATTGCCTATGGCATTTACATATGTTGATTCAATGACTTTTTTTTAAATCTTTTCGAATCCTGCTAAGCTGGGTGGGTGTAATACCTAGATGCGAAGCTATGTGTAGTTGTTGTATTCGCTGATCTATATTGGGATGTTTTGAAAGCAAGTCCAGATACCTTTCAGTAGCATTTTGCATAACAATGGAAATTTCTCTTTGCTCTTTTTCTATCACCCAATTGTTTTCCAGATAAGCGATATAGAAGTTTTTCAAATCAATATTTTCCTCTATCAGTCGTCTGTATTTTTGATAGTTAAGGCTGATCAAAATAGTATTATCTTCTAAAGCCTCTAGGGTGAAGTTGGAAGGTTTACTTAAGAGGTAAGAAACTGTTGAGCCTGCAAAGTCAGTTTCAAGAAAAATGTTTTTGTTGTAAATATTTCCATTGTAATCGGTGACATAAGCCCTTAGGGCACCTTTACAGACAAAGTATACATTTTTTGCAACCTGTCCATTTTTCAGTAAAATCTCATTTTTCTCTAATGACTTGAAATCTATTATTGATTCGATTAGTGACCAGGATGCATCTGAAATGGGCGCGTAACTTTCAAACTTTAGTTTTAACGCTGCAATGTGTTGTTCTTTTTCCAAAGTGGTTCTTTTTTAGCATTTAGCTGTAAACGATAATTGGTGTACTGTCTTTTCTGAAAAAGAGAATGTTAGCTGTAGTGTTTCGTTATATAGTCCTGAAAGATATGTAGTATTTCTGGGAAATTTTTTCTGCCAAAGCCAATCCTTGCATGAGATTTACCATACTCAAATGTTTCAGCAGGTAGCAACATAATTCCTGTTTCTTTGACAAGTTTTTCTGCAAATTCAAATGTAGGGGAAGCTAAATCCAATACATATTTCATTTTATATCCATCACAATATGAGCTAGATAGCATGTATTTGGTTGGAGATTCATATTTGGCAAAATATCTTTCTATAGCGAAATCTTTTATTTTCATATAATAAACTACCAAGGTATATTAAAAATGGAAGGAGAGTTTTGAGTGAAGGTTATTACTAACGGCTTAGAATCTAATGATTTCCAATCCGTATTTTCTGACAATTGGCAAAAGCTCGATTTGAAAATCTGATTTACTTGAGAATATTGATAGACAGAAATCATATGACATTTGAATTGCTACTGTTTTATTATCATTGAAGTAAATAGCGGATTCCATATCAGGTGAATATATTTCTTGTGTTAAAAGCGATTCAGGATTGATAGTTTTTAGGGGTTCCTGATTGGGGTCATAGCTAAATATTGGTTTAGACATATAATCAATAAACCCCAAAAAAAAATTATTGAGTTTGTTACAGCTTTCTAAATAAAAGTCAGTTCCAATTTTTGGAAAATATAGATCAAATTCCTCTCTACTTAAATAATGATCCCATAAGGAAATCGTATTTATGTTCTTTTCATCAATTAATTGATGAATCTGTCTTTTGTTGAAATCCATTAACTATAATAGTCTCGAAATCAAGTGTTTTAAAAGTATGATGCTTAGCTTATTAGGTCGTTACAGTATACAGCAAACTAATATGGGATTTAAGTTAAAACTATTCACCAAACTAATTCGTAAAATATTAAAGAACTATACTTTCTAAAATGATTCTAGCGATATGAATTTTATATTATTATCAGAAACAGGAGATGAGACTCACTATGCAATTTCCGACAGTGAATATGAAAGGAATAAAAAGCAATTGGAAACATATGTTAGAGCACAAAATGCCAACATTCCGATAAGTAAGG
Organism: Limibacter armeniacum; assembly: GCF_036880985.1. Classification (NCBI taxonomy): domain Bacteria; kingdom Pseudomonadati; phylum Bacteroidota; class Cytophagia; order Cytophagales; family Flammeovirgaceae; genus Limibacter; species Limibacter armeniacum. The sequence continues at coordinate 358,234 of NZ_JBAJNO010000003.1, read as the reverse complement.
TATATGTGTCAGGGGTTTCAGAATACGTTGTAGCTGATCTCTTTAATAAGTACTTGCAAGTGGGCGTTAGAGGATTTAATGGAGAATGTACTACTCCAATGTTTGCTAGAGATGGTGAGCTAGAGGTAGGAGCTGAAGTCGTTGTGGCTACAGTCAATCAAGAATTTAATGAGAAGTACAGTGATTTTGAATTGATCGAACTGCTTGAATGGGAAGAGTATATGAGAATACAGCTTATAGCATTCAAGCAGGTGAAAATAAATTAAACCTTTATTTGTGAGACTGTACAGAGTATTTCTTAGGTTTCATTCCGATATGCTCCTCAAAGACTTTTGTAAAATGACTCAAGTTGGAAAAGCCAAGTTGATATCCTACTTCTGAAACACTCATCTGCTGTCCCTTTAGTAGCCTTGCCGCTTCCTGCATCCTGAATTTCTGGTAATAGTTATAGATACTGCTTCCAAATATTTGTTTAAAGAGTCTTTTCAACTTTGATTCACTCATTCCTATCTCATTGGCCAGTTCTCCTAATATTGGTGGTATACCCAAATTTGAAACGATCTTGTCCCTTACCCGATAAATACTGAGGGCATCTTTTTCATTCAAAGCCTGAACAGGAGCATTTTCTCGCTTGTGTAATTCTACAAACAAGAGACATAGCAACTCTTCCGCCTTTATCCTGATATAAAAATGGTGAAGGTTTTCTGGTATTTCATTCTCAATCATTTCCATAGCCACCTTTTGTATTTGAGGGGAAAGGACTTCTTCAAACAGCAATGGCTGATTGCCGTTGAGTATCATATTCAATAAAGAGGATTCATCCTCAATCCCCATCAGTGTTCTCAATTTATTAGAATCTATCGCCAAGAGAATAGACCTGTATTTGGTTTTGCTTGGATAGAACATCTCAAAATTTAGCTTACCCTTTCCAATCTGTATGGAAGGTAGTTCCTCAATTTTGGCAACCCCATCACTTTCACTTTTTGGAAATACATTGTTCAGTGTTACAACAATCCGTTCACTGGAATTGCAAGGATCAATTCGTTTTGCCAGCAAATCCTGATTGAGCTCATAGTTCCTGATCATCAGCCCAACCGAATTATCGAACATAAAGCCTTGTATATAACCGTTGCCCTTTTTTTCAGGAATATTTAGCCTGCCATTGCTATCTACTTTACCGCCAATCAATTCTGCTAGGGCAAATAAAAAACCGGTAGGCTGCTTTAAAGTCAGCTTTAACATGATTTTGACCGTTTTCTGATATTAAGTGAGCTAATATAGGTATTTTATCACTATCCAATCACTCAATTTTGTATCGTAATCAAAAACAATAAATCAAATGATGATTGCGAGACTAAAAAATGCAAACAAGATATACGAAACGCAGGCAGGAAAATTTACTGCATTGGCAAATTGCAACCTTGAGTTATATGAAGGAGAGCTGCTTTTGATCATTGGTCCATCAGGATCAGGCAAGACCACCTTGTTATCCCTTTTGGGGTGTCTGATCAATCCTACTGAAGGAACCCTTGAGATAGATGGGAAAAATGTGGACGACCTTCCTGATAAGGAAATGGCAAAGGTAAGGTTGGATACCATTGGGTTTGTGTTTCAGCAATTCAACCTGCTGGCACCGCTTACAGCGGCTGAAAATGTGGCATTCCCATTAAAGATGAGAAACATGAAAACTGCTGAGATAAAGCAGAAAACGGAAGAGGCGCTTAAAAAAGTCAATATTTCTGAGCATAAGCATAAACTTCCTAAGCAGCTTTCTGGTGGTCAACAACAGCGGGTAGCTATTGCCAGGGCATTGGTGACAGACCCCAAAATTATCCTATGTGATGAGCCAACTGCTTCACTGGACAAGCATAGCCTTGAAATTGTGATGAAAGAACTGAAGGAGTTGGCTGAAGGTGGGAAAGCCGTTGCAGTGGTGACGCATGACCCTCGCCTGATGGAATATGCAGACCGTGTAATTGAAGTGGAAAACGGGATTGTGAATGAAGTAAATAAACAGACAATAAACTGACAGACAGCAAAAATGAAAAACCAAAAATTATTCAACGGCATATTGGGTATCGGAATGATTGCTCTGCTGATGGCTTGTTCAGCCGACGCAAAGAAAGTAGATGATAACAATGTGAAGACTGAGCAGACTGAGATCAATAAGATAGTAGGCATTGCCAAGATTGAACCTGAAAAAGGGTTATTGAATATCTACTCGGCTGCCAATGGTAAAGTGAACCAGATTATGGCAGCTGAGAATGAATTGGTAAGTAAAGGTGCTGTCATCTTGGATATGGAAAAAAGCGCTGACCTGGCACAATTAAAAATTCAGGAGGGTAAAATTATCAGCCAGCAAGCATCCATAAAATCAGCAGAAATCAAAGCCAAAATTACCCTGAATGATTGGCAGAATGCACAGAAAGATTTGGCGGTAGATGAAGCGCTTTTCAACTCAAAAGCGATTACAGAAAAGGTACTGAAGGATAGCAAATCCAAAGTAGAGAAGCTTCAGATAGAATACGAAAAACAATTGGCAGAGATAGCTTACCAGAAAAGTGGCATGCAGGAAATCAATGCCAATATAGCCTACCAGAAAGCAGTATTGGCAGATAAAAATGTCAAGGCTGCCTATGACGGAAAAGTACTGAAATGGGATGTACACAACGGGGATTTTCTTACTGCTGGGGAAAAGCTGGGACAGTATGCACCTGATGGTCATTTGGTCGCTATAACAGAAGTGGATGAGCTTTTTGCAGACCGCATTAAGACAGGACTGAAAGCCGAAGTGATCTCACAGGTCAACGGGAAGACAATCGGTAAGGGAGAAGTAGTATTTGTTGGAGGTTTTTTGAAGAAAAAGTCACTTTTCTCTGATGAGAATACTGTAGAAGACCGACGTGTGCGAGAAGTGAAAATCCGATTGGATGATAATGCACAGGTAATGATTAATAACAGGGTGGATTGTGTCATCTATTTAAATCGGAACTAGCCATGTGGAAAACAGCATTCAGCTTTATGGTTTATGATAAGGCTAAGCTTATAGGAATACTTTTCGGGATAGTGATCTCGGTCTTTCTGATAGGTGCCCAATTGGGTTTGTTGGATGGTTTTCTTGAGGCTAGCTTGGGTATTATCAAGGGAAATACCGAATACATTTTTGTAGTGAATGAAAAAAGTGAATCGTCCATCTCTCTTGTGAATGTGGATAAGCGAGTTGGGTATGAGTTACAGTCTATTCCAGGGGTGAATAAAGTCCATCCGGTGATTGTGACTGGAGGCATGATGAAAAATTCTTCTGGAGGTACAGCTGGCTGTAGTTTGGTTGGGATTAAAGCGCCAGACTATGTGGGCGCACCGAAACAGTTTCTTGAAGGTACCAACCTGAAAAGCCTGCAAAGTGAAGGAGCTGTGATTGTAGATGAATCGGATTTGGAAAATCTTGGAAAACTAAAGCAAGGGGATTATTTCAGTATCAATGATGTCAGGGTGTATATCAGCGGGATTTCAATTGGAAATGCAGGCCTTGGGGAATTTAATATGGTTTCGACAATCGAAAGAGTCAGAAAACTCTCCGGATTTAGTCCTAACCATGTCAGTGCATACATTGTAGAGGCTGACACACAAGACCCGATGGTTAAAAAGCGCATTGCAGATACCATAACTGCGACTATCCCTACTGTGAAAGCCTACGTCGGTGATACTTTCAAGGATGTAACACTTGATTATATGGGAGAAGCAAGTGGTATTGTAGGCACCTTTATGATACTTGTCTGGTTCTCGCTGGTTACGGGATTGGTCATTGTTGGGTTGACCATGTTTTCAGCAGTCAATGACCGCATCAAAGACTATGGCACGATCAAGGCAATTGGAGGAGGAAATTGGCTCATTACAAAACTGATTATGATACAGTCCATTTTTTATTCCATTTGCGGGTTCAGCTTTACCATGTTGCTGCTTATCGGATTGAAATACTTTATGAAATCAATCAACCAGAGCATGGATTACGCTCCTGAACGGATCATATTCCTGATTTTTTCAACGCTGTTGATCAGCTTGGCAGGGAGTTATTTTTCTATGCGGAAAATCTTGAAACTGGAGCCTGTACAAATCTTTAGAATGTAAATAATGAATAGCTTTAAAAATATCAATAGCATAAAATATACACTGTGGTTGCTCTTCTTTCTGTTCAATATACTGAATGTAAAAGCCCAACAGGAAGTAACACATCTGACACTGGAAAAATGTCTGGATTATGGACTTGAGAATAACTATAAGGTTGTTAAGTCTCAATATGATAAGCAAGAAAAGACATTTGCAACAAAAGAAGCTAAAAGCAAAGTGCAGCCACAAGTTTCTGCTTCAGGACAATTTGATAACTATATGAAGTTGGAGACCAGCATCATGCCTGGTGAGTTTTTTGGTCAGCCTGGGGAACAGGTGTTTGTAAATTTTGGTACCACTTACAATTATACACTCAGTGGAACTTTAAGTCAGGTGATCTTTGATCCTTCCATTTTTACTGACATAAAAGTTGCCAGGAATGTGGAGGAACTGAGTGCCATCAAAAGCAAGATGACAAAAGAGGAAACCGTCTACAATATCTGTATAGTGTATTATGACCTTTTGAAAAGTGGTGAAGAGTTGGATAAAATTCACGAGCTATTAAGCCAGAAAGATACTTCTTTAATGATTACTCAAAAGCAAGTTGAGCTTGGCGTTACACATGAAATAGAATTGAATAGAGCCAAGGTTGACCGAAGTATGCTGGAAGTAAGTGAAAGGAATCTTCAGGCAACAATCAGTCAACAAATGAATTATCTGAAAGTCTTGATCGGCATGCCGGTTGAAAATGATATTTCAGTAGACAAAGCGCCACTTACTTTTATTGAAGTGCCAGAAGCTTTTATGTCTGATTCTATCAATATTGGTTCAATTACAACCATTCAGCAATTGGAGGTGGAGCGAGAGCAACTGCTGCTCAAGAAGAAAGGTTATCAGCTACAATACCTACCAACACTTTCGGCAAACATTACAGGAGCGTATCAATATCAGTCGGATAACTTTGAGTTATCTACTAAAAATAGCTGGTCAGATTATGCATACATCGGTTTCAAACTTTCAATTCCTTTGTATGATGGTCTTGCCAAGCAAAGCAAGATTAATCAGGTGAACATGCAGCTTTCAAGCCTAAGGAAGGATTTGGAACATGAAAAACAGGTTACTTACAATAACTATTTCAATGCAATTAATCAATTGCTGTCGGCATATCAATCCACCATTTCGCAACAAGAGAATGCTCAACTGGCAGAGAAGGTTTATGCTCAAACAAAAGCACTTTATCATCAAGGTAAGATGACCTATGTTGAGCTTTTGTCTTCAGAAGCCGCAGTCAGGGAAGCCCAGTTTACTTATATCGCTGAAATCATAAAGTATAAAAAAGCAAAATTGGAACTGAAGAAGGTTAAGGGTGAGTTGTTAAGTCTGGCAGGGTGAAATAACCTTAATGTTGGGTGATGATCTCCCAATGATATTCTTAGAAAGGAGAGCGAAGTCAATCCATAGTTTATATTACTTGAACATAAGTTATGGATTGACTTTTTAATGATAGCTAAGTGTAAAAATGGCAAATAGCATCAATTACAATTCCCTTATTTTTTTACAAATACTTTATATCCCCAAGCATCTAATTTCAACGCTGAATCTTCTTTGAAATCAATCACTTCATTTGAAAAGTAATCGGTATATGTTCCGTGATAAAGTGTCTCTTTAAATGATATGGTTTGTGCATTATCTGAAAAATTGAATACAGCAAAAACCTTATCTTTTTCATTTTGACGGACAAAGCTAAGTATTTCCTTTTCTGAAGAGTTAGGAACCTTAACCATTGTACTGCCCCATTTCGCATGCCACAGTGCTGTATTTTCCTTCATCAAAGCAAATAGGTCTTTATATAGCTTACCAATGTAATGGTCTTTCCATACAATAGGGTCTTTTTCAAAAAACTCCAGTCGCTTTTTATTACCGGCTTCCTGTCCATTATAAATCAAAGGCATTCCTTCCCCAACCACTGATAAGGTAATGGCAGCCTCTAAACCATCTCCAAACTGTTCCCACATGGTGCCTTCCCATGCATTTTTGTCATGGTTGCTTACAAATGTCATTCGAAATGAATTTGGAGGAAATGCACTCTCATTCCAAGAGTAATAAATATATAAGCCATTTACATCTGCGTGTCCTGTACAGATTTTGTGCATCGTTTCATTCCAGCTCCACGCATAGGTCATATCAAAAGCTTCTGCATGTAAATCCCTAGACTCCCACTCGGCAAGCATAAAAACGGGTTTTATGGCATCCAATTCTTTACGTGCGTTATTCCAAAAATCAACAGGTACAAATCCGGCAACATCACATCTGTAGCCATCAATATCAGCTTCCTTGACCCAATATTTTAAAGCATTGGTCATATATTGCCTTAGGCCAGGTTGGTTATAATCCAAATCAATAATGTCAGACCAGTCCCACCAAGGAGTAGGTCTAAAATCATTTTTATAGTCTCTATCATACCAATCTGGGTGCTCTTGAACCAATACATTATCCCATGCAGTGTGGTTAGCGACCCAATCTAAAATAACATACATGCCCTGATTATGAGCCGATGAGACAAATTGTTTTAAATCTTCCATGGTCCCGAATTCCGGATTGACCTTGAAATAGTCTTTCACGGAATAAGGGCTTCCTAATGTGCCTTTCCTGTTTTTACTTCCAATTTCTTGAACAGGCATCAACCATATAATATCAACCCCTAATTCTTTTAATCTTGGTAATTCTTTCTCAGCAGCTAGGAACGTGCCTTCTTGTGTAAACTGTCTTGTATTGAGTTGGTAAATAGCCGCATTTTTACTCCACTCAGGGTGCGTGATTTTTACATATGGTTTGGGCACGTATCGATCGGTATTTGTTGTAGAACTTTCTTGATCTTGCTTATTATTAGGGGTTTGACATCCGATCATAAATAAGGTTACCCCTAATAGTAGGTGTCCTATTTTTTTCATTTTCATGTTATTTATTGGTCTCTAATTTTTGGATACTCTTCTTAAAGAGATGTTACTGATTTTGTGAAATCAAAGGGAGATAATTATCTACTAATCTAATTAATAGAAAAAAAGGATGAGATTTTTAAAAATCTCATCCTCACTAATTGGGATTCCTTTATGCTGTTTGAGTTTTGCTAGCACGCTTTGTGTCAAAAGATATCAGTCTATCCTCGCCTTATCGTTTATGCCTTCAAATACTGGCTTCAGGAATGACCGCTCATAATGAAGGATACAGCCTGTGTTTTTGGCATACTCAAAAGCTTCCATGCATTTTGGGCAAGAAGGAATTTTATTTCTATAGTCTTCATAATCAGCCAAGGTCGCAAATGAAAATGTAGCATAACCAATGTTGTTGGCTCCTTCATACGGCAATAGGTATCCATGATGTACACCTCCCATTTCATTGACCAGATCAATCCAAAGTTTTCCATAGTGTTCAAACGCTGCTACTTTGTACGGATCGATTGTGTATTTTAAAAAACATGTTACCATTTCTCGACTATTTAAGATGAATTATTTGTGGACTCGGACTATCAATATAGCATATTGTTTTTGTATGATGACCGTCTGAGTTTAGTATTGAAATGGCAACTTTATCCTTATCAGAATTTGTACCGGAGCATTGCCGTCGCACAAAATGGAATACCCGGTGTATAATGGATTTCCTCAACGCTTGAGGTCTCATTAAACAGCCTGGATTCTGTCGCAAACTGAGTTTCTTTCCATTCCACATCAAAGAGGTTCTGAATTTTCAAACCCAAGTCAAAGTGTTTAAACTGATAACCAAGGTTGGTATCCACTACGGTATAGCCTTCTGCTACGATGGTGTTGTCTTCATTGGCAGGTCGATCACTGATATATCGGTACTGGATGCTGCCGTACCAGTTGCTTTGACCTGATATGCTCAAGGTGCCCACAGCAGTCAAGTCCGGCGCCAGAGGAATATAGTTTTCTCCTTCAGGGTCAGAAACGGAACGGGCATAGGCATAATTGACATCCTGACTGAAGTAAAGCCAGTCCAGCAATTGCCATCTTACGCCAAGATCGAAGCCCGATCGGTTGGTTTTTCCGCTTGGCTCTACGATGCCGGCATCTCCCACATAAACAAATTCCTGTTCGAGAAAGAGATTCCAAACAGCTGCATTGACCAGAAGTCGGGGATGTGCTTTCCATATCAGCCCCAAATCAGAGGAATAGGCTTTGGGCAAGATGCTTTCGCCTTCTTCTGCCACGACTACACGCGTATCATTGGAATGAAATCCAATGCCCGTCTTCAGGTAATATTGCAGCAGCGGCGAATGCTGGTAAAGTACATTCAGTTTTGGACTCAGTATTCCTTTTTCTACCTGATTGTTTTCATAGGTTTCTGAAAGACGGTCATAATAACCGAACTGAAAATAATCTAGCCTAAGGGCAGGGTTGACGGTCCATTTTCCCCTGACCAGCTCAGCCTGTGCATAAGCGTAGCTGTTGGTTTCGTGAATGTCTCCCAGCTTGAGGGTTTCAAGCGTTGTTTGTCTGTTCAGGGAATGAGACAGCGCTGTGCCTGTAGTTTGGTCATCTCTCAATCCAACACCGGCAGACAGATTGATCGACCCATTGGGTAGCGCAATAAAGCGATTCCACTCAGAATTGAATCCAAACATGTTGCGGTCTTCCTTCTGCCTGATCTGGTCTCCATGCTCAGCATCTTCCAGATAGAAAGTAAAGTTGCTGTAAAGTTCAAAATCATAATGAGACAAATAGAATCTTGAAGTCAGGGATGAATTTTTGGATAGCTGATGGATGTAGTTAAGGTTCAGGTTTGACCTTGACGTATTTCCACCTTCCGTATCATCTATCGCACCGAACCTGCTGATGATATTGGTTTCCACTGCCCGTTCAGGAATCTGTCCTGACGCATCCCAACTGGACTGGAAATGGGACGCACTAACGGAAAGCTTGTTGTTATTGTCCAGCTCTCCCGTGTACTTGCCCATGACATTCAGTCTGGAAAAGTTCTGGGGGCTTTCAAAATAGCCATCTGTAGTGAGGTATTCACTGGCGACATAGGCAGCGTGATGTGAATTGCGGGAGAGATTGATCAGGCTAAATAACCTTTTGGTATTGTACTGACCGATCTCTGTCTGAATGATATTATTTTCCAGCCTGTCTTTGGTCTGAAAGGCGACATATCCAGCTGTACTAAAATTTCCTTGATCGGCATAGTAAGTTCCTTTTCCAAAATCGATTTTCTCAATCGTTTCCGGAATCACGAAGTGGAGATCAGCGTAGCCCTGTCCATGAGCATGGGAAACCATATTGACAGGCATGCCATCTACAGAAATGGCAATGTCTGTTCCGTGGTCTATATCAAATCCCCGTAAAAAAATCTGCTCGGCTTTTCCTCCACCTGCATGCTGACCGATGATGAGACCGGGCACCTTACGGAGAACTTCCTGACTGGAGTTGACAGGCGTAGTTTTCAGGTCAATCTTTGATACAACATTGAGCGCATTGACCTCCGGACTCACCGTAATCTGATCCAGTTCAAAGGTCTTGAGTTCAAGTATGATGGTGCGTTCTTTTTCTTCTTTTACTACAACACTAATCGTATTGTATGCGGCATGTGTTAGCGTAAGCGTATCGCCTGCTTCTATACCGTTGAGTAAAAATGTTCCCTGTTGGTTGGTGTGGGTGTGCTGATCGGTGTGAAGATTTTGTACGAGTACTGCTTCTATGGCAAGTCCTGTTTCATCCACCACCTTTCCTGAAATTCCTTGAGCCAATGCGGCAGAACCGACCAGTACAAAAAAAATTGTACTGTAAATTGATTTGAAAAAATTCATGCTGATTGTTTATAAAATAGAATTAGCGATCTCGGTAATGAAATTTTCTTTCTCCAGAACGCGTTCAAAAATCCACGCCACGGCAGTGATGCCTGTGATGATGGCAAAGGCAACCCTGAAGGCTGGGTAAAATTTCCATTTGCTGGTGATCAGTAAGGGAAAGAAGCAAACCATAATGATAAGCTGCATGCTTTCGATGCCAAGGTTGAATCCGACAACACTCAGTAACCTTGCCTGCCATCCGAGGTTCATGGATGAAAGTGAAATCGAAAATGCCAAACCATGGATAAGCCCGAAGCCGGCCGCCACCCAAGCCTCTTTCTTTACAAAAACAGGTTTGATGCAGTGAATGGCAGATATCAGGATGGATAGGGCAATCAGAACTTCGATATACTGAGCACGGAAAGGAATCAGGTCAAAGCTGCCAACAAGCAATGTGATTGAATGGCCAATTGTAAAGGCAATACTTATTTTCAGAAATCGGAAGAGGGTGTGCCTATAGCCTTCAAAGCCTGTCCACCTTTTATCAAAGACTGCCAGCGGCGAGACGATCAACAACGTGAGCAGGAAAAGAATATGGTCCAACCCAACACGGATATGTTCCATTCCAAATAAAAACATGGCCCAAGTGCCTTTGATCCAGCTTCCGCCATCAATGTCAATCTTCAGTGGCAGGCATTTTCCCAATTTAAAATCTGTCGCTATAACGCCAACAGGTCTGGTAGCCTCATCTGTGATCATCCCGCTGTTCCAGTCATATTTCAGGTAAATGAGAATCTTGTGGGTGAGTACCTCATGAATGATGGCATCATAGGCAAAATCAAACTGGTGAAGTGCCGATGGGGTAGAAGGTGTCAGCTCAAAATAAATCTCCAGTTCAGTATACTTACCAACTTCACGGTCAAACTCTTCGATCGTCTTAAAGCCACTGATGTTGGTTTTCCAAACGTCATTCCCTGATAGCGCCTTGATATGTTGCTGGAAATAACCTACGATCTGTGTGCTGTCAACTTTCTCTTCAGTGCTTTTGGTGGCATCCATCCAAACTATAAAAGGCATCTTTGCCACACCAAAAACAGAATGATCTGAAACGGAAAGTTCCACCACCGTATTGGGCATGGGGTGAGCCAAAATTTTTGAGGGTAGTATCATGAAGGCAGGTAGCAGCAAAAGTGATACATGCCATAGCTTTCTGAAATGCATACTGGTATTCAATAAGTAATGCTGCCCGATCACCTTGCAGAAATGTACCTGCACCTGAAGTCGGACGGATTTGTTATCATATTGGTTGAAAGCAACCTGCCCTCAGCAGGAGGGCAGGTTGTCACTGAATGTTTCAGCAGTGGAAAAAATTAATTTCCACCGTAATCAAATGTCTTGTCTCTCCATACAGAGTGAGGGTGTGTGCCTGACAGGATAACGCCAGACTGCGTACTGTACTCAATCCATACAGACGGGCCATCGATTCTGACATAATCGTTTCTTTCAGTTACGCTGGTTGTACCTGAATATCCGATGTAGGTATCGTCTATCTCGCTTTCATATTTGTCCATGATTTTTTCAGCTTCAGTATCAGACAGGTCAGCAACGTAAGTTTCGATTACGGCAAGTACCAGTTCTTTCTGAGCAGAGGTTAGTCCACCTACGTTCAGTCCAGAAGGCGTTGCAGGGAAATTGTTATCATTCTGAGGGCCAGCTACAAGATCACCGAATGTACCACTCAGTTGAGCAGTTGCCAGCTCGTCAGAAGACAGTCCTGCCAGCATAGCCACCATAGCTGCTTGCTCATCATTCATGGTTTGGTAAGATTCACCATTGTAAGTGAAAGTACCGAATGGTTCAATGCCACGGAAAGAAGGAGTAGCACCCACCAGTTCTCCATCAATGTAAGTGTTGGCAAGCGCAAAGTGATGGCCTCCGAATTGGATCTCAAAAGTGCCGGAGGTAGATGGTGTTCCCAACAAGGCAAAATAGTAATTGTGAGAGCCGTAAGTATTGCCGCCTCCATTGTCACCTAGGTAATTGTCAGCGATAAGGTGTTGATACAGTTCGTCCCATCCTTCGTTTGCTTTACTTCCGGTAACTTCTTTCAGCAGGGCTTTTACATAGGCCACTTGTGTTGAATCCATTTCGCCCAGAGAAAGTCCCAGTCTGATTCCTGCCATTCCTTCTGGTAGGTTAGACCATTTCTGTGCATTTTCCACTGAGTAATCAAGCTGTACAATTGCCAACTCTTCATCATCAAGCAATGCGATAAAAGATTCGGCAAGGCAAATGATCTTCTCAATTCCTGAAGCAGAAGAACAAGCCGTAACTTCTACCGCTTCAACATCTGAGAAGCCGTTGTCCACAATGTCGCCCATGTCTCCGCCAGGACCACCAGCGCCAGGTTCCATGCCGCCATCGAATCCACCATCAAGTGTCATCTCAAGTACGCAGGCCTGACCTCCAAAAGCTACACTGAAGAAAGCGATGCCGCCGCCCATCTGATTTGTGGATGTACCCGTGATATCAAAGACCAAGTTACCTTCGCCACTCGCCAACGTACCGCTTTCCAATGTAGCAGTATAGCCTATTACACCAGTTGAAGAGATCACCATTGCAGTGTCATAAGCCACGCCATTTCCGCCGGAATAAGGAACGGTAGCTGTACCTGAAATATCTGGGCCGTCTATAGTCAAGTCAAAAGTGACGCCGCTACAATCTATGGATGTAATGGAGGCTTCATCTACTACGTTTTCATCGTCATCATTGCAACCTGAAAGTATAACTAATGATGAAATAATAAGGGCTGTCACTGCTTGAAAAATTACCCGGTGGGTGATTTGGAGTTTTGTGTTCCGCAATTTGGTCATAATTACCTAGTATTTAGTTTATTAATAGTTTGTTGTAATTCTACTTTTTCTATGCTGTTTGTGATTTAAATCCACTGTAATAAAAATCAGGTGTCTTCATTAGCACAATTTTTAAAGTAGAAAGCACGTGACGATCAGGTTCGCTTAAAAACCAGTGATCATAATTTCTATTGAGTGTCAAAGTAGAGCGTATAGATTTTTCAAAAGAAAATAGTGCGATAGGAAGAACAAGAATTGCGATGAATGGAATGTAGGTATAAAGATCTTAGGACTTAAACAGGTATTGTCCTGAGCCTGTTGTGATGAAACTTTTTAGTTACCATTTCAATAAGGAAAGTTGGTTATACGATCCCTTTTTAAGAAGAGAAGGAGGTTTTACAAGCGTCAGTTGTAGTGGTAAGTGTTTGGTTATTAGTGTTTAATTATCGTTGTGTTACAAATTTCATAATGAGGGAATCAAGAAGTGATGGTTACTTTTCAGGATGACTTTATCTGATAAACAGCGTAAACAGTGGGGAAGGTGGATTGTGATTACTTCAATTAGAATACTTAGTTGAGTCTGATATTCATCGTAAATTGACTTTAATACATATGAATATTTTTATATAAGTATGTTGGGCAGTTTTTATTGCAATAAAGTTTGAACTCTGTGATTGTATATAATGTTATTGAATGGGGTTTTGTACTGAAAATATATTTATTAAAATAAATGCTCAATTTGAAAACTTATAATATAGCATAAAAGGCTACTTCTTTAGTATAGATAAATACCCTTCTTTTTTACTTCATTTTACATTTTGTTGATGCACTTGATTTAGCTATTGAAGTCAACTCTAAAAGTATCTTATTAGCTACCTGTTAGGTATTCACTCCTTTCTGTTTTGCCTCTTTAGATCTAACTGATAACGAATATGAAACCTACTATTTTTATGTTGCTGTTGCTAGTGTACGTACCACGTGCCTTTGCACAGGAAGTCTTACCTCGACCGGAATACCGATTCAAGGGTGTCGTGGGGACGACCTTCAAGGACAGTGACCCTGCCAAGTTTCCACAGCCTGCCAAACCACCGGAAGGCGCTCCCAACATTTTGCTTGTCCTGATAGACGATGCCGGGTTTGGCCAGTTTGCTGTAAGCGGTGGAGGGGTACCTTCACCCAATATGGAAAAGCTGGCAGAGAAGGGCGTGATCTATAATCGTTTCCATACGACAGCGCTTTGCTCACCTACCCGAGCTGCCTTACTGACTGGGCGAAACCACCAGTCTTCCGGTACAGGTATTATTACAGAGCTGGCTACCGGATATGACGGCTATACTGGTGTAATCCCGAAAAGTACGGCTACCATTGCCGAAATACTGAGACAAAATGGCTATGCCACCGCTTGGATTGGAAAAAACCACAATACACCCGTATATGAGACAGGTCCATTGGGACCTTTTGACCACTGGCCCACAGGATTGGGATTTAATTACTTCTATGGCTTTAATGCGGGAGATATCAACCAGTTCAAGGCGGACCTGATCGAAAACCTGAACCCAATAGAGCGTCCAGATGACCCGAACTATCACCTGAGTGCAGACCTTGCAGACAAGACCATTGCGTACTTGCAAAAGGCAGAGGCATTTGAGCCTGAAAAGCCTTGGTTTGTTTATTTGGCTTTGGCTGCAACACACAGTCCACATCAGGCACCGAAAGAATGGATTGACAAGTTTAAAGGCAAGTTTGATATGGGCTGGGATAAGTATCGGGAAGAGACCTTCAAGCGTCAAAAAGAGATGGGGGTAATCCCTGCCGATGCCAAGCTGACAACCCGTCCCAAAAGTCTGCCGGCATGGGAGAGCCTGAATGCCGACCAGAAAAAGCTGTACAGCCATATGATGGAAATTTTTGCTGCCTATGGGGCACATGCCGATGCTCAGGTAGGGCGGGTGATGGACTATGTCAAGACCTTGCCGGATGCTGAAAATACCATGATCATTTATATCGTGGGTGATAATGGTTCTTCGGCAGAGGGAGGATTGGAAGGCTGTATGAATGAGATTGCATTCTTCAATGCCCATGAGACTACTTATGAGGAAGTGCTGCCTCATATTGATGAGTTGGGAACGGAAAAACACTTCAACCATTTCCCTGCTGAGTGGGCTTGGGCGATGAATACACCATTCCAATGGACCAAGCAGGTAGCCAGTCATTTAGGAGGAGTAAGAAACCCGATGATAATCTCATGGCCCAAGAAGATCAAGGAAAGCAAAGCGATCAGGAATCAGTTTACCCATGTGGTGGATATAGCGCCAACTATTTTGGAGGTAGTGGGACTAGAAGAGCCTAATATGGTCAATGGGGTACCACAGAAGCCCATGGAAGGACGTAGCTTTATGGAAAGTTTGACCGATGGCAAAGCCAAGGAAAGCCATACCATGCAATACTTTGAAATGTTTGCCAACCGGGGCATCTACAAGGATGGTTGGTGGGCTGCCAGCCTTTCGTTTGAACCATGGAATCCGGTAAGGGATAACTATGACCCATTTGAAGCCAAGTGGGAACTTTACAATATTGACAAGGATTTTTCTCAGGCTACTGATTTGGCAAAGTCCGAACCTGCAAAGTTGGAAGAGCTAAAAGCTTTGTGGTGGGCACAGGCGAGCAAGTACAATGTACTGCCGCTGGACTGGCGAGGAGCGGAACGCTTTTCGGCAGAGATGACAGGTAAGCCCAACCCAAGTGCAGGTAGAACTCACTTTGTTTATCCTTCTCCTATCAGCGGGTTGCCGGAAGCAACTGCCCCTGACCTGAAGAACAAATCCTTCTCGATTACGGCAGATGTGGAGGTGGATGAAAATAGTAATGGGATGATCTTCACGCAAGGCGGCAATACAGCAGGTTGGGCATTTTACCTGAAAGATGGTCAACTTTATTTCTCCCACAATTACATTGACCTGAAGCGCTATACCATCAATTCTACTTCAAAAGTACCTGCCGGAAAGCATGAGGTCAAGGCAGACTTTACCTATAATGGTGGTGAAAAGGAGTTTGGTAAGAGTGGTACAGTGAAGCTCCTTGTGGATGGCAAGGTAGTAGGTGAAGGTAAGATTGATCAGACGACACCTATCAAGTACTCTTTGGATGAAACGCAAGATATCGGTATGGATGGCGGCACCCCGATTGATGATAACTACGATACTCCTTTTCATTTTAAGGGTAACCTAACCAATATCCGATTAGACTTAAGTAGATAGGTTAAGCATACAAATGTTTGTAGTCAATAGCAGGACATTATGATGCTGAATATTATAAAGGTATAGCCATTACTATTTGAGTAGGAATGGGCTATACCTTTTGTTTGAATGCTGATTAAATGTGATGAACAATTAGTGTATCCCATTCATATTACAGACAAGTGATGGGCAGAATTGAATTAAGTTTTTCAACACACTTATTTTCGGTATTGGTCAAATCTATAAAATACTTTTCTTGCCAATTTTTGCTTTTTTGAGCTTGTTTGTTGTTGGGTGTATTCCAATCTGCATAGACCCTGAAACCCCGTTTACCTTCTTTATTGTGCTTGGTTAATATTTGATTGTCGCTTAAAACTTGTTTTGGGAAAAGGAAAAACCCGAATTGGTGATCTTGTTCCGTTGCGATGATATAATAATCGAAATTGTCATTTATGCTAAAAGGCGCTGTTTGTCCTGTTGCGTTTCTTTTCCATAAGGAGACAAACAGCCCCGTTTTTTTAGGAGTGACTTTCGCTTTTCTAAATTTTATGTTGAGCTTGTTTATTTGGAAGTTAAACCCAAAATATTCTTGACATTCATGGTCTTGAACAACGTTTTTTATTTTCAGCCCATTATAATTTAAGAGCGTGTTTTCTATTTGATATAATGCTTTAATCATCAATTGGTTATTGTTAATTGGAGTATCTGCTGACGTTTTATGCATCAGGAATTTTGAGTTATCATGCGTTTATTTTTTCTTTTTTGGAGGATACTAAATATCACACCTGCAATTAATCCAATTAGTCCTCCCAAGTAGCTGAAATTATGCATTGAGCCAATGGCTATAAAGCTTTTCCTGTCATTTGTATGGTCAGGTAAAAACCAATACGGAGGAACTTCATCCAGAAAAAATTGTCCATATAAAAGCCCAATAAAGCCAGTTATTAATGCGACTCCCATAGTTACCATAATTGCTTTTAGGGTAACCTTGAACATCTCATTTCCATTTTTATGGATGAACCCTACAAGACCAAGAAACACCCCTATAATAAGTCCTACCCACCATGTAGCCAATATTCCTATGATGGTAACTCCAAATCTAGGGTTCTCTAACTGTATCTCCGGATTTTTACCTGATCCGATATTTTGTCCTAATCCCCAGTTTTCAAGTCCAAATTGTATAAACTTAAACTTTGTATAATACTCCTCTGAGATGGAATAGGTGATTTGGTCATGAAGAATCCCATAAACCCCTCCAAGAATTGGCCCAATGACCAATATTAGAATTATTGCAATTAGCTTATTCATTTGTTAGGTTAAGTACAAGCAGTATCAAGCTGTTATGACACAAGTTTGGACTGTTGGTTTTAGTTTAAAAATCAATCTGAAGCGTTTTACTGTTCCTTTTTAGTACAGGTAATTTGCCAAAATTTTTGTGAAGGCTTGTTGCCTATATTTTTTGCAGGTTCACTAATTTCTTCAGTTTCACTCAATCCATATTGGCCAAACTCATTCTCTATTGCTGCTAGATCATAATAGAATAGATTAACTCCATGCTTGGTCTTGAATCTGTCTTTACTTAGTTCTATACCTTCTCCATATGTGGCGGTATTCTTTGAAATTGCAACAAATACCATGTATCCACCAATTCGAAGTTGGTTATAACAATCCGCAATCAGTTTAGCTCTTTCTTCTTCATTTAGTAAATGAATTAATGCATAACAAAAAATGCCATCATATAACTTTTGGTCAAATGGCATCTCGCTGACACTTCCATGATACACATTTACGATATTGCCATAGTGTTTTTTTGCTAAATCAATTGCCGTTTCTGAAATTTCAATTCCTGTAACGTTGAAGCCATTTTCAGTGAAAATTTGTGCATTCCTGCCGTATCCAAACCCAGGGATTAATATTTCCTTTAATTTCTTATTTTTAAATAAGTCAAGAGTTGAAATTGCAGCATCAGCAGGTTCAAATCCCCACATTGTTTGTTTATCCTTAAAACTCGATTCCCAAAACTCTGTCATGTTATTATTTCAATGTATTGTTATTTTCTCTGGTAAGTTCCTGCTATTGTAAGTGCTAGCTAGGATTTACTCAAGGTAGTACTAATCTAAGATTTTATAAACTGAAAGGGCGTACCATTAGTTTGAAAAGGCATTTTGCCAATCACTAAATCAAGGTTAGCTTTATGTAAACCTCAAACAACACAACTTATACTAGGGTACGATGTCGAAAACACCATCCAAGCAATCAGTTCTGGCTTTAGCAGCCCTCGGTATCGTCTACGGGGATATTGGTACATCACCACTTTATGCCTTTCGGGAGTGTTTCAATGGTAAACATGCTACAACACTGAATCCGGATAATGTGATGGGAATATTATCCTTGATTTTCTGGTTATTGATATTGATTGTAAGTGTTAAATACCTGTTTGTTGTTTTAAAAGCTGACCACCATGGGGAAGGAGGGGTATTGGCGTTGATGCAATCGGCTCTTACCAGTCTTGGTGATAAAAGGTTAGGGAAAACATTTATCTTGTTGATAGGACTTTTTGGTGCAGCCCTTTTATATGGAGATGGGTTGTTAACGCCTGCGATCTCTGTCTTGAGTGCAGTAGAAGGTCTCAAAGTGATCAATCCTGCATTTGAGAACCTAGCTCCGCCACTTACAACCCTGATTCTTGTGGTACTTTTTTTAGGGCAGCAATTTGGGACAGCCAAAGTAGGGATGTTGTTTGGACCTGTTATGTTGCTTTGGTTTTCAATACTAGGTGTGTTGGGTGTTGTCCATATCCTCAAGTATCCAGACATTTTGGTTGCCTTAAACCCTGTATTGGCTATAAAGTTTCTTTCTGTGGAAGGCTTTGAAAGTTTATATGTGCTGGGTGCCGTATTTCTAGTAGTTACAGGAGGGGAGGCACTCTATGCTGATTTAGGGCATTTTGGAAAAAAGGCTATTCGTCAAGCATGGTTTTTTGTGGTCTTGCCTGGACTTGTACTTAACTATTTTGGACAAGGGGCATTACTTATCAGAGCCCCACAAACTGCCATCAACCCATTTTTTCATTTGGTAGAACAGAGCTGGCGTTACCCTTTGGTGATTATCTCAACGCTTGCAACCATAATAGCTTCTCAAGCCATCATTTCGGGAGTGTTTTCCCTTACTTATCAGGCTATTCAGCTCAAATACTTGCCTAGGCTCAAGGTGGTTCATACATCTGAAACGGAGAGAGGGCAAGTCTATATACCAAAGGTCAATTGGATACTACTTTTCCTTACTGTAATGGTTGTGATGCTATTCAGAACATCAGCCAATCTTGCGGTAGCGTATGGTATTGCAATCTCGGTAACCATGATTATCACTGACCTTTTGCTCTATTTTGTAATGCGGCATAAATGGTATTGGTCACTGATAATTTGTATCAGTTTGATATTGGTGTTCCTGATTACAGACTTAGGGTATCTTGGCGCCAACTCATTGAAAATTTATAATGGAGGGTGGTTTCCTCTTACTATAGCTTTGATCATTTTTACCATATTCTGGACATGGATAAAAGGCAATGAGCAGCTTAATCAAAAATTGAAACCATTTCAGTTGCCACTAAGTACCTTTATTTCTCGTTTTGACCGCCAGAAATACTTTTCAATTCCCCGAACCGCTATTTACCTTAATGAAGATAAAACTCAAATTCCAACAGCCTTGTTGCAAAATATGGAACATAACAAGGCAGCCCATGAAACAGTGATATTGTTAGATATATGTTTTACAAACAGACCTAGAATTCCAAAAGAGGGTAGAATGAAAGTAAAGAATTTAGGGCAGGGATTTATAAAAATGAGTATGGCATACGGCTATATGGAAAAGGCGCATATGAGAGAAATGATTGCTTACTGGAAATCAGAAGGTGTTTTGACAAAAAAGAATCTACAGACGCTATCTGTTTTTCTGTCCAAAGAATATATGTTAGAAGAGGCACCAGGGTTTCTTGATCAAATCAAGATCTCACTTTTCAACTGGTTACAGAAAAATAGCCAAAACGATATTGCGTACTTTCATATCCCTGCTGAGATGGTTTTTGAGATAGGTAAGACTATAGAAATTCGAAAAGAGAAAGACAAGCCCACCTGAGGTGTATGCCTTTGTTATTCACAGCAACTACCACTTGTTAGCCATTTCACTGCCTCTTCACTGCATACAAAAAGACGACTTTCCAGTTGGTCTGATTGCATTCCATTCATTGAAATAGTTTTTTCAGCCGAAATTTGCCCAAAGAGATTGCTAGACATTACAATGGCATTTTTTTTCAGTCCTAATGAGTTGATTGACAGTACCCAAACTTCCTCTAGCCAATTATAGATCCCTTCCCAGCCATTAAGGTAGTCGCTTGCATCAAAGAGTAAACATTGCACTTTATATTCTTTGATCATATCCAGAATCAACATGCCTGCATCAATTTTTTCTTCTGTTGTAAGCCCCATACCAGAGCATTTTACTTCTAGCATATGTTTGCAAACTTCAATACTCCCTGTGAAATAAAGGTCTCCCAACCTGTTTCTTAACTCCTTAACAACCAACTCAGGCTTTATCATTGAGACAGATATATTTCGATTAAACACAACAATCACTAAAGTTAAAAAAATAGAGCATCTTTCACTAAAAACTAAATACCTCAGAAGCAATGCGGCAGGATATTCTTGATTTGTTTAATCGTGTATTTTGGCATTACGAAGAAGAAATCGGAGCTGGCAGAAAAGTTGGTTTGTATATACAAAATACAGTGAATGGCATTTAGGGCAGTATGTTTGCTATGTTGTTTTATCGCTAGTAAACATGTAATACCCTTATTTTCAGTGATTGACATCTTTATAAATATATTTAGATTGCTTTCAATGAAATAGCTAAAAACTGCACAAACAAGAAATGAAAACACTTTCAAACTACTTTGTTCATAAGTATAACCCTGAACATCAATTAATGATTACAGAAGTAATTAAAGCTTCACTCAAACCTGAATCTTATATCCATTACAATGAGAGAACGCTTTCCATGATGTGTCTTCAGGACTACAATCCATACCTTTGGCTTATTGACTTGAGTGAGTATCCAAAAAATACCTCAGAAAGTTTTATGACAACAGCAGCCAATGCATGGTTACCAGTCTTCCATCAGTCAGAACTGCAGAAAGTAGCCTATGTGGTGGGGACTTACCAAAGGTCTCAACATTTTGCAGATGATATGAAAACCAAGATCAGCCTACTTACAGATTGGTTACCCATCAAATTTGAATGGTTTGCCACCCGAAAGGAAGCAGTGCAATGGCTGCTGATCTGAGTAGCTACTTTAAGTTATTGTTATAGAAGTAGATTTTACCAAAACTTTATTTTCTGAAAGGTGTATAAAAAATAAAAACCTGAATAATCAATCCAATAAGAATCAAAGCCCCTATTTCCATCTTGGCAAGCAGGTCACTGTTTTGGTATGCTCGCATGGCGTATACTACCTGTTTCTGACCTTCGTCAAGTTGGAGAGAAGTCAAATTATCCAAAGTGCCTGATAGCTTTTTGAAAACCGCTTGTTGTTGCTCTTCCAACCCTTCTTTTTCTGAGGTTACTTTTCCTTGATAAAACTGCGTTTCAAGATTCATCAACTCCTCAATATTCTTCTTCAGGTCATCAAAATATTCAACTTCTTTATTTGTCAGTGTTGTCTCTTCATATTGTGTGATCAGCGATTTTATGGTACCGTTCATCTGCTGATTTTTTTTCTGATGAGACTCAGTATCTTCAGTTACTAAAAGCAGTTGCTTCTCATGGATTTCCTTTGAAATCTTGTAAAGCAGGTCATGAGCAATCAGTCGGTCTTCATATATGGTTGTAACGGATTTGTTGATAATATCAAAACTGGTATTGTCCATAACATTGGTACCGATAACCAACCCAAGAACGAGTACCAATGCTATTATCAATTTGATTTTACCGAGAAGGGATGAATTGTTTTTCATGATTTAGTCTATTAGTGTTGTTTGTAAATAATATTGGTTAGGTGAATGTTCATCTAATGCTTAGTCAAGCTTGATGTGTATTGGTTTTGATCCTCTGTAATTAGCAGAAGGCATCATTTATGAATGACTTTTTACGTGATAAGCACCTCCAGTAATAACTATGTCACCCTCAATTATAGCAACCTTTTCAGTGCTATTGATTACAAACCTGTTTTCAGATGAAACAGGAAAAAGTTTACTAAAAATGATTCGGTCCAGATAGTTCTTGAAAATCAGTTCAAATTCAATACTGAATGAGAATAGTTCTTCTAACGTACAATAATTGGATGCAGAAAAATCTGAAGTATCATGATAGGTTGCATCATCAACTCTGATTTCATCCCTTACTTGATTGTACTCTCTTTCGATCAAGTTAACAAATTCTTTTTGGGTCAATCGGACTTCATATTTCTCTATATCAGCATTAAAAAATCTACCGTAATTCAAGCCATCATTTACAGTTAGGATTTCTGATGCTATTAAATTTCCACTTAGGAATACTTTCATGGTATGTGTACATATATTCGACGTATTTATGCAAACGTTATCCTATTTCTAAAGTTATATGATTTTAAGCATCGAATTACCTTTTATCGCAGCTTCGTGCCCCTTTGTCGCAATTTAGGAATTGAAGATTGCCATTAGTTTCTATCCTCTTTTTCTTTGGATAAGTCCTGATGCAATTGATTGCATTACTGATGACTAGATCCAGTGAAATTAATTGAAATATAAACTTAGGATTATGACTAAAAGAGGTATGGTGCTGTTGATCAGTATATTTACACTGCTATTTTTCACAGCATGTGACAATGGTACAAATGATGAAGATGTCGTAGAGGTTATTGACGACAATACTGATGATACCAATTCTGCAAGCGGAGAGTATTCCACAGAGACGATAGCAGAGGCAATGGAAAGCAATAAGACTGATCATGAAGAAGCTGAAGATGCTTCATGGGATGCTGAATCTGCCACCACAATCACACTGAACGGTAACAGTATAGAGGTATCTGGCTCAGGAGCAATAGCTGATGGTAGCTATGTGACCATTAGTGCGGCAGGTACATATTTACTTCAGGGTGTATTGAATGACGGGCAAATAATTGTTGATACAGAGGATGAAGAAACGGTTAAAATAGTGCTTAACAATGTTGAGGCAGCCAATTCAACTAATGCGCCATTCAATGTAATTAGTGCTGAAAAGGTAGTCGTGATTCTTCCAGAAGGAACGGAAAACCATTTTGAAGATACAGCCAATTACATTTTTGAAGATGAGGAGGAAGATGAACCAAATGCCACTTTCTTTAGCAAGGCAGATTTGTCTTTTTATGGAACGGGTACATTGTCTGTAGATGCCAATTACAATGATGCAATTACGAGTAAGGATGGATTGCTGATAGATGCAGGAACCTTTGAAATCAGTTCGGCGGATGATGGCATCAGGGGGAAAGACTATCTTATAATCAAGGGTGGTAATTTTACTGTTCACTCTGAGGGAGATGCTTTCAAATCTGATGAGGATGATGACGAAGATAAAGGCTATATCCTGATTGAAGGAGGTAATTTTGATATTACAGCTGCAGGAGATGGTTTTGCGGCAGAGTCAGATTTCCTTGTTGCAGAAGGAACATTTGAGTTAGTGACTGGAGGTGGAAGTGATAATTATGATGAGGATATCTCGGCAAAAGGGATGAAGTCACGTGTACTCACTGTTATTGAAAAAGGGGATTTCGTAATTAATTCAGCTGATGATGGCGTTCACTCTGATGGGACTATTGTGATACATGATGGTACATTCACTATTGCTACAGGAGATGATGGTATCCATGCTGATGTAGAGTTGGCAATCCATACAGGGAATATCAATATCACGGAATCTTATGAAGGTCTTGAAAGTGATGTAATCTATATCAATGATGGCGAAATTCATGTTACGGCCAGTGATGATGGCATCAATGGAGCGGGTGATTCAGAAGAGACAGGTACAGGACATGGAGGCTTTGAAGCTTCAGGAAATAGCTACCTTTATATCAATGGCGGTTATATCGTAGTGGATGCATCAGGAGATGGAATTGATGTCAATGGCTCTTTTGAAATGTCAGGAGGTACTGTGTTAGTGAATGGTCCGACTGAAAGAATGAATGGCTCATTGGATTATGACAGGTCATTTAAGTTGACTGGTGGGGTGTTGGTGGCCGCTGGAAGCTCGGGTATGGTACAAACTCCAGGTTCAACTTCTACACAATCCTCTGTGTTACTGAACTTACAGTCACAGCAATCGGCAAATACACTTTTCCATATTCAGAAAAGTGATGGGACAGAGGTATTTACTTTCGCACCGGCCAAAAGGTATCAGTCAGTTGTATTCTCATCATCACTGCTTGAAGATGGCGAATCATATGATGTCTACATTGGGGGAAGTTCTACAGGAACAGTCACAGACGGTGTATTTGAAGGTGGGAGTTACAGTGCAGGAACTAAGGTGGGAACGGTCACTCTTTCTGGCAGTGTCACAACAGTCAGTCAATAAGATTTGAGTAGAATTTATCTTACTTGATATTTAAATATAAAAGTCCAAGTACCTGTGTGGTTCTTGGACTTTTTATTTTAAAGGTAAATAAGTTGGTCGTGATTATTCAGAGATTTCGTTTAGAATCTCCAGAGCTTTAGCGAGGTCAGCTTCTGAGACTTTTATTTTGATGCCTCCTGTAGCCATTCCAAATGAGCCGATAGAACCAAGGTTTTCGTCATGGATAAAGCAGTGGATTCCTTCCTCTTCCAGTTTGGATTTCAGAATGTTCGCTTCAATTGGTGTATTGAATGTTTTGAGTGTTACGAGTTTCATAATTTATTGATTAAAAAAATGAAGGTTTTATTAAGCATAAAAAATTAGCCCCCTAAAATAATAAATATTTTAGAGGGCTTTGCTTTAAATCAAAATTATAAGCGATCCAATTAGTTTTGGAAGCAATTTGGCAGCTCCACTCCAGACATTAGACCAATCCCGTTCTGCTTTATCTTTGTTTAATTCATCTGCTAAGAGTACTGACATTTGTTCTATGTCTCCTTCAAAGTTTTTCTCTTTCAGGTATTCCTTGATTTTTTTCAATTTAGACCCAAATAACCCTCCTTTGACTTCTTCAAGGTCTTTGACAGCTTGCTCGGTATCAAAGTATTTGACAGGGATATTATCATATCGATACATCTTTACGCCGTCTACGCTAAGTGAAAGCTGTACTACTTCAGGTTTACTCTTGAAGATCGGTTCCAATGCTTTGTCACCTGAATTGAGCTTGCCGGAATATTTACCTCCTTCTCCTTTTTCCAGAATGTCAAAGCTTCGTTCATTTAGGAGTACTTCTACCTGACTCGCTGAGGCGTGTTCCAGTTCTATATCTATAAATATATTGCCTTCTTCCTGCTTGATACGCTGTGCTTTTACCCTGTTCCCTTTTTTGCTGTAATAATACTGAACAGCGCTAAAAAGGTGGTCGTTGGAAATGCTTTTACCAGAAAAGCCAACCCTGTGGCTTCCAAACATAAAATTGTGTTGAGCGGAAGGCACTTCGAATGTGACCATATTGCCATTGACCTCTCCTTCAACCTGAAATGGCTTGCCATTCTCATAAGGGGAGTCCTTGAAAATCATCTGCATGTTTTTGGCTTTGGTCGTCGTTCTGACGATTACTTTACCATCTGTATGTCCAATAACGGAGTTGTTTTCAATTCTGCCATCGATTTCGAAGCGGTGTCTGCCCGAAAGTTTTTCAGTAAGGGTCAGTTGCTTATAGGGTTCTCCATCTTTTTCAGCAGAAATGACAAATGTATAATCCCGTTCCTTGATAAACTGTCCGCCACTTTCGGCATTGGTGTGAAACTCCAAGGTAGTGAAGCCATCACTGTTGATGCGTTGGTCATGACTTAATTTGGCAAAGAAGCTTACGTTGTCAGCAAACTCCTTTACACCAGACTTACTTTTTTTGATGATTACCCCATCATGATCTGACTTGACTGTGACAAAGACCTTGTTAGGCTCTTCATGATACATGTACAGTTTGTCTATACTGAGCTTATACTCACTGATGCTAACTTTATAATGGTTGTATAGCGTAAACAGCTGTGTCTCCTGTTTTTCTCCCAAAACTGTGTAGTCAATCCTGTATTCAATATGGTTCCAAGGAGCCGAACGGAAGTTCTGATATGAAAGTCCCGCTTCTGAGCTTGAAAGGCGGTACGTTGCTTCTGTAGATATGTCTGTCACTTCTGAAGCAATTCGCTTTTGGATAACCTGTCCGTTATCGAGGTAGATATTACAAGTTAAGACACCAAAAGCCAATTGTTCTTCAAGGATGCCTGTACTGTCAGGAACTACATTTTTTTCAAATGAAAATTCCACTGTCCTTGGGTCAAGAAAGCGAGGCATTTTTACCTGTTTGACCGGATAGTATTCAAAAATATACTGCTGTGCCTGAAGCGGAAAGCAAGCCAATGTATAGCACATCAGCAAGGAAAAAATATATCTCATCTCTATGATTATATTGTTATTTACTGGTATAAAAGTAATCAGCCTGTTTGCTCCCGCAAAATGCTTACCTATTGGATGATTCGCAAAGTTATAGACAAAAAAAGTGGTCAACAGTTAAACCTGCTGACCACTTTCTTGTATGTGTGTGATAGGTATATGCGATGACCTTATTTTGTAATAGGAACTGCAACTCTTGTTTTGTCCCAGCCCATTACCATTACGTCACCTTCTTTCTTTTGATCGAAAGCAATAGAAAATGCTTCTAGCGACTCATCACCTTCAGTTACAGGAACCGAAACGCGTGTTACATCATTTGCTTCTTTATAGCTGTAAGCTCCCCATTGATTCACATCCTTGTTCAAGATGATCGTCCACTCTTTTTCGTTAGGTATTGTAAAAAGAGAGTATGTACCCGCTTTTACATCTTGGTCACCTAGCTTCACATCTTTATAGAAAGTAACTTCAGTAGCTTCATTGGCACCAGTTCTCCATACTTTACCGTAAGGAACCAACTTACCAAATACCTCTCTGTCTTTCTTCATCGGTCTGCTGTAGATTACCCTTGCGATAGGCTCACCTTGTCTGCCTCCTTCACGCAGGTATACCATGTCCATTGGACTCTTGTCGATGCTACCAAATTTTTGTGCAAAAAGGTCATTGGAGAAGCCCATTGCTCCCACGAGCAAAAACATCAGCAAAGCAATTCTCTTTGTCATTTGTGTTGTGTTTTTATTTAGTCAAAAATTTAAACTGTAATAATCTTTACCATTAACATTGAAAAATTAAAACATGTTTTGAGATATAGAAACAAGATTGATGCTGAATACTCATTATCAGCGTGAATATTTGAGGTTTCTATAAATTAATATGAGTCAGTAGCCAATCTTTGGCTTGTTGTATGTTTGGAAATAATTGAATGTCAGGGTGCTGGAATCTTTTGCGTGCAACTTCCTGCATTTCTTTGGCTTCTTTTGTACCAAAAGGATGGGAAGAAAAAACATAAGCAATCTTTTTGATACCAATAGAATTCAATGTTGGCAACCATACTTGTTCAGATCGTTCTCTATCGTAATACCAACCGGAATTGAATAGAGATGCATCATTCAATACGTAGGAAGGTTGGAACTCTTTTAAAAGTCTAAGTGTGAATTCTCGGGCTATTGATATTTCTATAGGAAGCAGTTGGATAGACCCAACCCATTTGAATTTCAAAATTTTTTCATCAGGATAAAATAAGCATTGGCACCATACTTCTCCCTTCCTGTTTCTTAGTTCACGTCTAATTTTCATCATCAATGTTTAGCTTGTTACCCATTAGTTTGTCTTGTTTCTCATGGAGTCAATCCATGTTTCAGCTTCTCTTTTTGAAAGAAAAAGTCTTAACTGAATGGGGGAGTTGTGCTTTAGGCAAATGTTCTTTACCTCTTCGGCAGATAGTTGTCCAAAAAAATTGAATGACATGATAATGGCACCCAATTTTAATCCTAAGACTTCAGCTGTGGGGAGCCATTCTTTTTCATACCATTCAAGGATACCGAACCAGCCAATGGGATATCGGCTAGTGTCATTAATAAGGTATTTAATTTTAAGCGTGTCAATAATTTCTAGCGACTGCTTACTTCCGGATAAGAGTAATTCATCTGATAGTAATCTTTCTAGCCAAGTTACAATAAGCACTTCGCTATTATGTTTGTATTCAGCTCTATAGTATACAGTACCACTCTCATCTTTAAGTTCGTAGGTTAAACGATTTTTTAAACTCATAGGTAGATATTTGACTTATATTGTTTGGGTTTAGTTGGTTACACAATGTGATGTTCAGTAATTCATCAGTATTCGTCTTGTTGGGTTCGCTGATTATTTGTATCAACTTCTTTGCAATAAATATTTTTTTCAGCATAAAAAGAAGAGGCTTTGTTATAAAAAATGGAAATATAAGTGGTTCTACATGTTGATTATTAGTGTTGTATGTTATGTTTAATACTAAAAATTGATTTATTGTTATATTTACATGTATTCGTTTTGTTACAAAATTGATTGAAAGGTAAATTATTGAGTGTTTATTTAAATCTTCAAAGAATTTTATACGTATAAAGTTGATCGAAACCTGAGTCTTTTATGATAATGTGAGATTTTCACTCCATTCCATCCCCTTAGGTAGTTGTATATCAGTAAATTCTAGGTGAATCACACGTCTTCTTTTCTGGCTACGACTTTTTGAAGAAGCATGTAATGTCAATGGTTTCATCAACTGCACTCCTCCGGCAGGAACTTCACAGCATATCGTAGGTCTATCATCCGTAATTTCTTGAATAGACTCAGGTGTATGAATCATATTATGTGATGAAGGGATGACGTTTAATGCACCGTTAGCCTCATCTGTATCGTCCAGATGGATACGGATTGTGAAAATTCGTTTCAAAATATCTTCTGGAGGACAAACACTGATTACATTTTCCTTAAATGTCCATTTTGAAAAGCCCTCTACTTCAATCTTTTCTTTCACATTGATCGGGATATCCTGATGCCAGCTGACATACCAATTGGCTTCCGGTACCTTATCAAAATAAATTGACTTAATCAGAAAGGCATTGGGTGAAATAGTTTCAATCAATTTGGTCAAGTTCCGATTTAAAAGGAGTGGCTTTAGTTCAGGAATAGTCATTAGCAGTTGTCTTTGAGCGTATGTTTTGTCAGAAGGCAGCCCCTTTGCCAACACCATCCCAATTTTTTCGATTTCCTGTTTAGTGTAAACCGTGGGTAAAATACTGAAACCTTTATGTTCCAATTTTCTTTTTGCTGAATTCATGGCTTTGTCCTTTAAATCTGTCTGATACCAGTTGACGGCATTATTGAGTCTTCTAATAATTCTTCTTTTCAGTTTTTCGGGTGCCATCACATTGATGCCGTCTCCGAAACTGAGTATTTCCTTTTCCAGCTCAAAGTTGTGTTGCACATCCAGCGAAATTATTATTCCGAAGCGGTCTTTGCCAATCTGTTTTTGAGACGAGTGCAATGGCTTGGTCATGATATAAGGTGCATGCAAGTTTGAAACAGCAAGTATAACACGTATAGTTTCTACATTGGAGCTAACGGATACACCTATAGCATCTTTGAAATAGGTTTCTGGATCAAAGTCTGGGTTTTCCCTAAAATCTGCCTGACTGATTTCCATCTTCTGGATTCTGTCAAGGGCAAGGTTCATGATGGTTTTTTCCTGATTTTTACTACCGATCACAAACCAACGGTTACGGAATTCTTTCAGTAGATAAGGATGAAAGGTAAACGTATTTTCCTGTTGCGCCTTAAATGACTTGTAAGTAATGGCAATGGCTTTCTGATTAATGATCGCCTTATATAAAGGGTCAAGCCAATCCAGTCCTTTCAGGTTGTCATTTTTTTCAAAGTCGATCACTTTTTTGGAATCGGTTTTCTGTGCATGGATGTGGTCTTCCAGTTTTTGCACCATCCCTTCGAGTTCACGGAAATGCGAAAAGCCCTGAAACTGTTTCATCATTTCAACTGCTTCTGAAAGTCTGCCTAAATCCTGTTCGGAGATCGGCGTATTGATGATACTGTAATTGGGATCCTCATACGTGTAGTACTTTCTGCTTTCAACAATGATTGGCGCATTATAACCCAACTTGTCGCTGCGCATCATTTGAATATCTGCTTGAATGGTGCGTGTACTTATTCCTTTATCTATTCCTTCATATTCATACAAAGCTTCGGAGCAGGCATCAATCAAATCTTCCAGCGTCCATTTTCTGTAACGGTTCTGAAGACATTTATCAATGGTCTTGTAGCGGATCAGTGCGTTTCTATTGACAGGCATATGAAAAAATTTTTTATGAAAATGAGAAAAAAAAATCACTACGCAAAAAGACTGCGTAATAGCCCTTCACCTTTGTTTCAAGCATTAAGCAAAAGAATAGCGTGACGGTTTCTGAATAGCCGCACAGTATGCCAGCAGTTGCGACGCATATACTTTCTTTTTGCTGTGCTTGCTTGGCTCTACAGGTCGGAGGTTCGATTCCTTCCCATCGTAAGATGGTAGTTCAGTGGTTAGAACAGTAGATTTCGTCAGTGTACGTCGGTTCGAATCCGACTTGCTTCGTGCAATGTCTCGAGTGGTTAGAGAGCTGATCCTTATGGACTGATAATCCATTCCTTAACCAGAGATGCGGACCTGTGTCTTTCGGTTCAAATTTTCAGCGATGAAGAGGCGAACAATCTTGAGCAGGCTTCGAAACCAAGAGGATACCGAAAGGAATGTTTTCTCACTTTGCCTTCCGGAAGGAAAGCTTCAAAAAGTTTCGACTATTCGGAGACTTTTCGGATGGAAGGTGAACTGGGAAAATTTGACCTTACTTAATCTGGGTTCCGCCTGTAAGAGATGAAAGGCACAGGGAAGTATTTCTAATTCAAAAAAATTATCCCAAAAACTGATAGATAAAGATGAAACGAGTAACAATCAATAAAGGAAAAGCTGGGCTGGTGTTCGGTAAAGGAGATTATAAAAAGGTATTGACAGAAGGAAAATACTGGATTTCTTTTTACGATGAAGTGACGCTTTATGAAATGACTGAACAGTTTCTGCCTTCCATTAACTTGAATATCCTGCTGAAGGATGAAGGTTTGGCTGCTTTGCTTGAAGTAGTGGAAGTGGCAGACCATGAAGTCGTATTTTATTTTGAGAATGGAAACTTCAAGAAAGTGTTGACCGCAGGTCGATATGCTTTCTGGAAAGGTGTGAACGAATACCGTTTTGTAAAAGCAGACTTGAGCAAACTGGAAATTACAGAACCGATTGATAAAAATTTGTTGCAACGCAGGGAAGTAACTCCTTTTATAAGGACATTTCACGTGCAGGCTTATGAAAAGGCGTTGCTGTTTGTTGATGGAAAATTTCAGCAGGAATTGGAGACGGGCGTTTACCATTTCTGGATGAATAGCATGTCTGTCTCCATTTTAAAAGCAGATATGCGAAAGTTGCAGCAGGAAGTTTCAGGTCAGGAAATATTGACCAAGGATAAAGCCGCGTTGCGAATTAATTTTAATACAACTTATAGGGTATTGGATATTCAGCAGGCATTGCTGAACAATAAAGAGTACGAGCGTCAACTGTATGTCAATACACAACTTGCCTTGCGGGCATACATCGGTACACTTACCTTGGATGAGTTGTTGGAAAACAAGGAATCCGTAACAGAATATGCCTTGAAGGTGCTGAAAGAAAAAGAAGAACAGTTGGGAGTGGAAGTACTGGATGCGGGCATCAAGGATATTATTTTACCTGGAGAGGTGAAAGATATTATGAAGCAGGTTTTGGTGGCACAAAAACAAGCAGAAGCCAATACCATCACAAGAAGGGAAGAAACTGCTTCGACGAGAAGCTTGTTGAACACTGCCAAACTGATGGAAGACAACAAGATGCTTTACAAGCTGAAAGAACTGGAATACATCGAGAAGATTGCAGACAAGGTCAACAGCATTTCGGTGTCAGGAGGAGGAAAGATTGTAGATCAGCTGAAAGAATTGTTCGGATAATTATTTTAAAAAGAAAACTGGACCAATGAAAATAAAAGGAGATGAAATCAAGGCATTAGGTTTTAAGGGAAAGTCAATCGGCTTAGCACTTGAGACACTGAATGCTTTTGATCTGGATAAAGAAGTAGAAAAAGTTTTGGCGGAGCTGAAGTCCGTGATCACAAATCCGGTAGCTTATAAGGAACATTTGGTTTTTGCTGCTTTGGCGGAAGAGCTACTTAAACCTGAAGAGAAAGAAATTCCGATCAGAGAAAAACCATTGCCTTATAGAATTTATGGAGCAGATGGGATTGAGTTGGGAGCACTAAAACAGATGGAAGTGGCAATGAAGTTACCGGTGGCAAAATCAGGCGCACTGATGCCAGATGCGCATCAAGGTTATGGTCTGCCAATTGGTGGCGTGTTGGCGACTGAGAATGCAGTAATTCCATATGCAGTTGGTGTGGATATTGGTTGCCGAATGTGTATGTCGATCTTTGAGTTGCCAACGTCTTTACTGGAAGAAAGGAAAGACAACCTGAGAAAAATTCTGATAGAGAACACCAGATTTGGAAGAGCAACATTTGATGATCCAAAAGATCATGAGGTTTTAGAAAATCCACTTTTCAAGGAATTGAATGTTGTGAGAAAACTGAAGGATAGAGCTGCATCGCAAATTGGTTCTTCAGGAGGTGGAAACCATTTTGTGGAGTTTGGTATAGCTGAAATTACAGAAGTGGATAATGATTGGGGTTTGGAGCCGGGGCAATACCTATCCTTGCTTTCCCATTCAGGTTCAAGAGGAATGGGAGCAAGTATTGCTGCTCATTATACTAAACTGGCGATGGAAAAATGTCCACTGCCAAGGGAGGCAAAAAATTTGGCTTGGCTGGATTTGTCAACAGAGGCAGGGCAGGAGTATTGGTTAGCAATGAACCTGGCAGGGGATTACGCTTCAGCATGTCATCACCAAATTCATGATAGAATAGCAGAAGCATTGGGAACATTGCCTGCTGCAATGGTGGAAAACCATCACAACTTTGCATGGAAAGAATTGGATGAAAAAGGAAAAGAAGTGATTGTTCACCGAAAAGGTGCAACTCCAGCAGGAAAAGGTGTATTGGGCGTGATTCCAGGTTCCATGTCTGCACCTGGATTTATCGTTAGGGGAAAGGGTGAAGTAGCTTCGGTTAATTCTGCTTCGCATGGTGCAGGTAGAGCGATGTCACGTACTGTTGCCAAGAAAACACTACAAGAAAATGCAGTTGCCAGACATTTGAGTGACTTGGGAGTAGAAGTGATCGGTTCAGGACTGGATGAAGCACCGATGGCATACAAGGATATTCATCAGGTAATGGATTGTCAGCAGGAGTTGGTGGAAGTGTTGGGGAAATTTTACCCGAAGATTGTCAGGATGTGTGGAGATGAGCAGTTTAAGGAAGTTGATTGATTGTAAAAAATAAAGCCTGTACCAATTGGTACAGGCTTTCATAATATCTTTCAGGTATGGGTTTATTTTTTGCCACCACCAATGTTGAAACCAACATTGAAAGCAAGGTAGTCAGCAATGCCGTCACCTGTTACATTGTAAGTCAATGCAAGGTCAAAGTGCCCCAACAATAGACCTACTTTAGGAGCTACACCGAAGTTAGAAGTACTCTCACCTTCGATTGAGCCATTGTTACCGCTACCATCATCAAAGCTAACGCTTACAGCTGCTCTCTTGTAGATACCAAGACCAAGACCAGCGTAAGGTCTTACTTTGTTTGTAGTGAAGTAGTACTCACCAGTTACCAAGTATGGTGAAACTGCAGCTGCATCAAGCTCTGTAACAAGGCCTTCAGAGTCGATTTCACCACCACCCATCAGCGCAGTACCCAAGTAAAGACCAGCAGTAATTTTGTCTGTAAAGTTGTACTTAGGTTCAACATAAAAACCAATGCCTCCTGATGCCAATTCTTTGTCCATAGAACCAGCATAGAACATACCAACACCTACTTTGAATTTCTTGTAAGTATCTTGAGCAAAAGTGTCATTTGCAGAGATAAAACCTGCAGTTAGTACCAGAAGAAAAAATAGTACTTTTTTCATGATGATAAAAAATTAATTTAAAAAATGTTGATTAAAAAATTGAACACTGCAAAGATATAGTGCCGTTTATTAAATCAAAAAACAATTATCAAAATTTAAATAAAAGTCAATCTTGTAACATAGATAATATGTTGTTTTAAATGACTGATTATTATGTTTATGGGATTTATTTGCGAGGATATCATAATTTTTTTCAAAAAAAATATGATCCGAATAATTATTAAATTTCTCTCTCAGTTTTCATAGTCATAAAGTCAATTCGAGGAAGATTAATTGCATTATATCGAGTTGAATTATTTTAATCATTTATTGTATTATATTAATATAATTAAACTCTAGCTAAATAACTTAGATAATAAAAAAGTCCTGATGTTAACATCAGGACTTGCAGAATATGATATGCTTTTAATTTTTTTTAGACATTATCTCTAAACAGCTTTTTGTCTGCCCAGAATGTCCCAAATGGTACAACTGACATCAGTACTGCCAATGTATATTTTTTAAAATTCCATTTATACTCCATATAAGCAAGCGTAACTAGTGCTATATACCCTACAAATAAGACACCATGTACCATTCCTACCACTTTGTTTGGAGCAGGCATTTCAGCCATATATTTAAGTGGCATGGTGATAAATAGAATTATCAGGAAAGAAACTCCTTCAAAGAAGGCAAGAAGTCTTAACCTGCCAATTGTTGTTTTCATCAGTTCCATTTCGAAGTTGTTTGAGCTTTGAATTAAGGATGGGCGAAATAAGCATGAAAAGTGTTAACCCCCAAATGCTAAATAGGACTCAAATTGTAATAATTTTGAACCTTTTTCTCTTTTCTATTATTTTAGTAAGTGATTACTTACTATACATTAAGCTATGACGGATAAGAAAGAAAGTATATTGAATACTGCTATTGACCTGTTTTCAACTCAAGGTTATGCCAATACATCTACCAGCCGGATTGCCAAGGAAGCAGGTGTTTCTGAAGCATTGATTTTTAAGCACTTTAAAAATAAGGAAGGACTGTTGGATGCAATTGTGGCACAAGGCAATGAACATATGAATGCCTTTATTACACCGATTTTAGGGATGACGGACCCTAAAAGCATTATTGAAGGGATGTTTGATTTTTTGTTGCTAATGGTTCGTGAGCATGCAGATTTCTGGAAATTACAGATGACTTTAAAGTACCAGTCTCCCTTGATCGCAGCGAAATACCATGCGGCAGGAAAGTTTGATGACTTAAGAACCTTATTGGAAAAAGCCTACAAAGAGTTGGGTTACCAAAACCCAAAAGCTGAGACCAACTTGATATTAATGATGCTAGGGTCTGTTTTCACCTACTTATTGGAAGCCGATCATATTGAGCAAGAAAGTTTTATCAATTTTTTGAAGTCTAAGTACAACCTTTCTTAAATAGAATGCGTTATTAGTGAGTGATTACTTACTTACCGAAATGAGAGAAGCTTTTTATTTGGGTAAGGTTAAAACAAATAGAGATACAAATGCTTAAAAAATTGATAACGGCTGTATTGCTTCTTACTGCAGCGGTTGTATTGTTTGTCAACTGTGCGCCTCAGTTTGGTGGTAAGGCGACAGGCATATCCTTAGATAAGATGAAAAATTCAAGAAACTACAAAGACGGTAAATTTGTCAATCTGGTAGAAACCTCGATGGACATGGGAGTTGGAAGTATGTTGGAAACAATGAAGGAATACTTTCAAAAGGTAAATGGAACACCATCTCAGCCACTGCCTGTAAAGTTTGGAGAAGGGGACCAGTCCGCTGTTGACTCACTTACTTACTTGACTTGGTTTGGTCATTCAGCATTTTTGCTGGAGATGGAAGGTCAAAGGATTCTTCTAGATCCAATGCTTGGCAAAGCTGCCTCTCCAGTGCCATTTATGATCAACCGTTTTCCATATGAAGAAAAAATAGACATTGATGCTATTGAGGATATTGATGCAGTCATTATTTCCCATGACCACTATGATCACTTAGACCATTCTTCGATAGTAAAGCTGGATAAAGTCGTAAATCACTTTTACGTGCCACTAGGTGTAGGGGCGCACTTACAACGTTGGGGAGTAAAAGCAGATAAAATTACAGAACTGGATTGGTGGCAAGACACTACACTGGAGCATATCAAGTTGGTTTGTACCCCTTCAAGACACTTTTCAGGTCGAGGCTTGACAGACCGAAACGCTACACTGTGGTCGTCTTGGGTGATTCAGGGAAGTCATACCAATCTTTATTTCAGTGGTGACAGTGGTTATGCAGGACATTTCAAACAGATTGGAGAAAAGTTCGGGCCATTTGACTTTACATTGATGGAATGTGGTCAGTACAATGAAAAATGGGCTCAAATCCATATGATGCCAGAGGAGACTTTGCAGGCACACTTGGATGTGAAAGGAAAGAAAATGATGCCGATACATTGGGGCGCTTTTGAATTGGCAATGCATACGTGGACAGATCCTGTGGAAAGATTGCTAACCGCAGCTGACAAGCATAATGTGGAAGTGGTAAGTCCTTTTATTGGAGAAAGATTCTCTTTGAATGGAATGGAACCACAGGAGCGTTGGTGGAAACATGTATTAAATAGACAAGTAGCTTCCAAATAAGTAGGTAGTGTGACATAAATTTTCTTATGTTAAATAGAGGATAGCAACTTCTTACTCAGTTTCGGAATAGAAATATTAAACCGTGGATTAGGCAATTTAATAAAGTCTTGATCTACGGTTTTTTTATAGGATAATGTTAGGTATATGAAAAAAAGAGAAAAGTCACTTTTGGGTAGGGGAGTTTGTAATAGCAGAATTGTTTGATGCTTTTATTGAAGCAGATTATAGCAGGTATGAATTGGAAGATTATGATGATATCCTAATTTCAGAATTTACGAAATCATAGGGAGAGATTTGGATTGGTTATGATTTTGTGGAAGTAGGCGATGAAATACCTAATGGTGATATACAAAACAATATTTTTTTTAAGTTTATATTTTTAGAATTGTACCATGGCAATTCGCTAGGGTGTTACCCATTTTTTTGAATCCTTATATCAACCGAAATTCATTTTTATGACTGCTGATCTGGCTAATATTCTCCGATACTTTCATGATTGCTATCGCTCTGACAATAAGGAGCTTGCCTTGTTTGATTTTTTGGACAGCAAGGTAGAACAAAAGATATACATGGAAGGAAAGGAAGAACTGATCAATGAGAGTTATCCTGTTGTTCCGATTGACATTGAAAAAGCTGCAGCCATTCAAAAAGAATTGAAGTGGTTTGAAAAAGAAAAAGAACTGGTGTATGCTGCCTTTTTCGTTTGTGGTCATTATTTGGATCCGAAAGGTGAGCTAAAAAGGCTTTGTGCACCTCTTTTTTACTATCCAGCCCAAGTTGAAGAAAAGGACGAGTTTTACTATCTCTCCATTTCACCTGAAGAAAGGAGATTGAATTATCCGCTGATTGGTCTGCTGAACAAGAATACAGAGGACAATGTTTCGCTGGACGATTTGTTTGGTGAACTGACAAGTGATTATCTCTATTTTGAGGATGTCAGTACTATTGAAAAAGTGTTTCAGAAGCATTTCCCACATGTGGAAGTGCAAAATATTTATACCTACCCTGAACATACAACTGTCAAGAATATTCGAAAGTCCATCACTGACCTGAAAGAATATAAAGGGGAAAAGCTTGTGCTGCATCCTGCCAGCATGTTGGGAATTGTGGCAAAGTCCTCCAATACAAGAGGAGTACTGAATGAACTGACTGAGATTTCTCAGACCGATGATTATGCAATTCCATTGCGATCCCTGTTTGATGAGACTATTGAAGTAAAACGTTCAACTTATCAAAAAGGGAATATCCCGATCATATTGAGTGAGGCACAACAGGCAATCTTGCGCTCAAGTGCCGTCAATCCATTGACTTTAATAGTTGGGCCTCCGGGTACTGGTAAAAGCTATACGATTGGAGCAATAGCCATTGAGCATATGAGCAGAGGTGAATCTGTGTTGATTGCTTCTCGCACGGATGAAGCGGTAGATGTGATTAAAGAAAAAATTTCTTCACAGATAGGCATCGATAAATGTGTGGTTAGGGGTGGTAAGAAGCGTGTATACGCAACTCCGTTAAGACGTTTTCTAAAAGCATTACTGACCAGAGCAAACTCATTGCAATACCTTTTGAATGAGTTTGGTATTCCAAAAAGAATTACGAATTCGGCGTTGGAGCAAACCATTTATCAGCTAGAGGAAGCGATTAAAACTAGGAAGAAGCAAATCCATAAAATTGAGCAGACTTTTCTGAAGGAGGTTGACAAGGAGCTGAAATGGGGAGAGCACTTGAGTTTGGAAGAGAGCGGGTTTTGGCATAGAATGAAAACCGAACTGATGAGCTTCCGAAACAAGTGGCAAACACCGGTTTGGGAACTGACCAATACCCTTTCAGAGTATGACCAGACCCAAAATGACGAAGTAAGTCAGCTGATACAGCTAAAGTATATTTCTCAGGTACTCCAAGTTTTGAAAACCAATTGGAATGACCTTAAGAACTTCCATGAAGCACTAAAGCTGTCAAGTGATACGGACAAGATCAACAAGTTTAAGGAGATTGATTTTGCAACTGTACTGAAAGCATTTCCAATCTGGATGACGAATCTGTCCAATATCAAGGAAGTATTGCCACTGCAAAAGGAAATGTTTGATGTCGTTATAATTGATGAAGCAACACAATGTGATATTGCCAGTTGCCTGCCGTTGATGCAACGTGCCAAGCGGGTCGTATTTGCGGGAGATCCAAGTCAGTTGCGACATGTTTCCTTTTTACCAAAAGGGCTTCAAACCGTATTTCAGCAGAAATATGGTCTGAGCGAAATGGACCGTTCAGTGCTGAATTATCGGGATTGGAGTGTGTTGGATTTGGTGACCAATGCATTGCAATCAGGAGATCAGGTTGCCATGTTGGATGAGCACTTCCGAAGTTTGGAGCCGATCATTGCGTTCAGTAACCAACGTTTTTATGATGATGGTTTGCGTGTAATGACATCAAGGCCTGACCATGAAGAGAAGGGGCTTTACTTTATTCCATGTGAAGGGGTTCGTGATAAGAAAGGACATAATGAAGTGGAAGCTGAACAGTTGTTGGACAATATCCGCAAGCTGATTGACGATGAAGCCGAACTGTCTGATGAATATGTAACGACGGTTGGTGTACTGTCACCTTTCCGTGCACAGGTAGATCACTTGGCTGCTCAGCTGTTGGATCGCTTCAGCAATGAAGAGCTAGACAGGCATAAGTTGAGAGTTGGTACGGCTTATAGTTTTCAGGGAGAGGAGCGTGATATTATGCATATTTCTTTTGCTGTAGATGTAGATTCACACCACTCAGCATTCCATCATATCAATAAGGAAGACGTTTTTAATGTATCTATAACTAGAGCAAGGCGTCAGCAATTTGTCTATTTATCTGTAAAAGAAGAGGAGTTGAAAAAAGGCTCATTGCTTCATGCTTATATGCAGTCAGCGAATAGAAATACAATGACTGTGCATGAGAACCTTGAACATGACCATTTCTTGGAGGAAGTGATTGATGAGTTAAAAGCTTGGGACATACATCAGTATTGGTCAGGCTTTCCAGTGGCAGCATTAAAGATTGACTTGCTGGTAAAGCATCAGGGAAATTATATGGGAATTGATTTGGTGGGCTACCCTGGTGAATATGCGGATGTTTTCGGTATTGAGCGATACAGGATTTTAAATAGGGCAGGGATTAAGGTAATGCCTTTGCCATATTCAGATTGGAAGTTTGAGAAAACCAAGACAGCAGAAATTTTAAAGAAGTATCTGATAGAGAATGGGAATTAGCATTTACCGTTTTGATATTAGTCATTCTATAATGGAAAAAGCAGCTTCCACCAATGGAAGCTGCCATATTGCAACAAACACTTTTACCTTGATATAAGGTCAACTTTGCTTTATTAAGGTGTCTACATCCAACTCATAAATATGCAATGTGGAGGTATCCTTCAAGAACACTATTCCATTGCAAAAGGCGGTTTGATGAATATGTGCCTTAATCGGAATAGGATGTTTAATCATCTCAAATATGGCATTTTTGTTATAGACATTAGGGCCCCTAAACATACTTTATAAATAGACTTTTACCTCCGTAGGAGTTGAATCTTTGTAGCCAAAAAGCATCTCGGTTTTTCAGCTCCGCTAGGAGCGACACCATTGTTCCATTCACCAAAGTTCGAAACTAAATAAACGGTATCTCTGCTCCAAAGCGAGAAGCACCTATGGCTGATTGTTTTCCAGATTCTAATTGAAATAGAATTTTAAAAATCCACTTTCGGTTTAATAAGAAAACAGCCATAATGCTGATGGAAAACACTACACCGAAAATCAAGTATTGCAGTATCAACCGTTTGGTACATGTTGAAAAGCCATTCTCAACTATACTTGAAGTCTCAATTGCCAATAAGATTCCTCACCTGCATGAATGCGGTGGAAATGGTTATTGTACCACTTGCAGGGTACGGATAATTGAAGGTCTTGAGCATTTGTCTCCTCCTTCCATGAAGGAAAAGATCATCGCACAGGAACGGAACTGGGACCCGTCTATCCGACTGGCATGCCAAAGCAAGGTACAGGGTGATGTCTCCTTGCAACGTTTGGTATGGACAAGTGCCGAGATCAGTAAATTGCAAATCGAGACCCTGCCTGAAGATATTGGAGAAGAGCGCCCCTTGGCAATCCTTTTCTGCGATATGCGAAACTTTACCACCATTGCCGCACAACACCCTACCTTTGATTTGGCACATATGCTTAATCGTTTCTTTACCATATTGGGAGACCCGATCCTGATGAACAATGGGATTATCTATCAGTATGTAGGGGATGAGATTGTAGGGCTTTTTGGTACTGGAGGAGGAGACAATGAAAAAACTTGTATGGATGCCATGAGGGCAGGACTCGGAATGCTTTATGCTGTAGAACGGCTCAACAGGGTTGAGTTGAAGGACTTTGAAACGGAGTTTCAGGTAGGGATTGGCATTCATTTCGGTAGAGCCTTTGTCGGAAATATTGGTCATCCAAAGCACAAGCAGTTTTCAGTTTTAGGAGACCCTGTTAATGTAGCAAGTCGTATTCAGGGACAAAACAAGGAGTTGAACACAAGCTTGCTAGTTTCCAAGACATTTCTGGACAACTTACCTGAGGGAACACTCAAGTTTGGTGTGAAAACGGAAGTAAACCTGAAAGGGAAAGAGGAAAAGTATGAACTCTATGAGGTACAAGGTTTTATAGAGTTTGATACCAACCTTGAAGTGCAAGCTACTTTGGATATGTTGCTTAAAAATGAGGAAGCATTTGCAGAACATTTTTACACCAAACTTTTTGAAAGGGCTCCTGCCGTAAGACAACTGTTTCAGAAGAATATGCTGGAGCAGGGAAGGATGCTGACCCATATGTTGAGTGGTGTGATTTACTCTTTAAGTAGACCCGATTACCTGAAGCTAGGGCTTAAAAGCTTGGGCAAGCAGCATATCAAGTATGGTGTTGAGGCAGCACATTATCCTGTATTGAAAGAAGTATTACTGGAAACCATCAAGGAAGAGTTAGGAGTGTTTTTTACACAGGAAGTAGAGGCTGCATGGAGTAATGCCATTGATTTGATTATCAGTGTTATGTTGGAGAGTTATGAGACTTGATGGTTTATTGCTGATAAGATTCCTTCCCTTAAACAAATAAAAAAATCACGGAATTATTATATTAACTGTTGAAGTTACCCTTTATAATCCGTGATTTATGTTTGTAACCCCAAAACACTTCAGGCACTTGCTTCTTGTAAGCGGTCTATTGATTTTTTCTGCATTCTCATTTGCTCAGCAATTGAACTTCAAGCACCTGATGGTGGAAGATGGACTTTCGCAGACATCCGTATTGGCATTTCTGGAAGACAGGCAGGGGTTTGTCTGGATTGGAACCCGTG
Organism: Limibacter armeniacum; assembly: GCF_036880985.1. Lineage (NCBI taxonomy): Bacteria > Pseudomonadati > Bacteroidota > Cytophagia > Cytophagales > Flammeovirgaceae > Limibacter > Limibacter armeniacum. The sequence goes on along the minus strand of NZ_JBAJNO010000003.1, from coordinate 316,055 downwards.
ACGGGTTGAACCGCTATGATGGACATGAGGTGAAGGTTTTCCGCCATGAGGTAAATGACTCGACTTCGCTCAGTGGAAACGTAATCAGGGATATCGCTCAGGACAGGTTTGGAAACATCTGGGTAGGAACCAATATGGGGATCAGTCTCTATGATGAACTGACAGGAGGCTTCCAAAATTTCCTGTTATATGGCATGGGAACTTCGGGTTTGAAAGGCAGTCTGCTCCATGTGCTGGAAACAGATCAGGAAGGCAACCTTTGGGTTGGTATGGACAATGGTATCTACCGTTATGATTCTCTTCAGAAAACTTTTATGCATGAGGAAAGACTCTCAGCCTATGACGTGATGAGCATCTTTCAGGATCATGAAGGACACTTCTGGATTGGTACCTCTAGGAGTGGTGTCTTACTCTACAACCCTGATTCGGAGAGTGTCATGCAGTTCCAGCATGAGCAGGATAACCCGAAAAGCATCAGTAACAATTTTGTGTACCGCATCTATGAGGACAGCCAAAATCGCTTATGGTTTTGTACAGGTGAAGGGGTTTCGCTGCTTCAGAAAGACAAAGGCAGTTTTATTCGGTATCAGTATGACCCGACTAGCCCGCTTTCGCTCTGCCATAATACGGTCAGGGATATAGTGGAGGATAGGGAAGGGAACCTTTGGTTTGGCACTTTTAAGGGGATCAGCATACTGAAAAAAGGAGCCGATGGTTTTGAAAGCCACACTTATCACCCTGAATATATCTCAGGGCTTTCACACGAGTCGGTACATGCCTTAATGAGGGACAGAAGGGGCTCCATCTGGATTGGCACTTATTTCGGTGGTGTCAATATCTATGACCCTTACCTCAATCAGTTTTCTTTTTATGGAACTGATAACCTGTACAAGGAAAAGGGGGTAAGCTTTCGAGTGGTAGGTCCAATGGCGGTAGACAACAATCAGCAACTCTGGATTGGTACAGAAGGAAAAGGAATCAACAAGCTTGACCTGAAAACAGGAAAGTTTGAACATCTGGATACAAGACACTTTGATGTGGAGAAAGTCAATGTCAAATCCCTTTGCTGGTCTTCTGACAATAAGCTTTGGATTGGGCTTCATAGGGGAGGCATTTTTATCTATGACCCTAGTCGAAAATCCTATAAGGAGTTTGCGCCTGAAGGCAGGAATTATAGGGACAATGCAGTATTGAGCATCAAGGAAAGTGGAGACAGGGTTTTGTTGGCAACACATCTGGGATTGGATATTTACAATAAGGCGAATGGAAAAGTCAATAGGGTGAAGCTTCATGGTGAGCAGACAGTGGAAGTCCGTGATGTGATCGTGGACAAGGATGGAAACATCTGGTTTGCCACAGAAAGTAAAGGTGTATTCAGCTATAACGAACAGGCAGGTATAATCCATCATTACCCTACTCTGGGAGAAAATACAAATGGGTTAACGAGTAATTTTACTTGTACGTTAATGGAGTCATCAGATGGACACATATGGATTGGAACCAAAAGTGGTGGGTTAAACTGCTTGGATAAGCAGACAGGAAAGTTCACGTATTTTACAGCGGAGGATGGTTTGCCTAGCAACAGCATCAATGCCATGGTTGAAGACCAAGATGGTGCAATCTGGATTTCTACCTTGAAGGGAATCAGCCGCTATCAGCCAGATCAGGGAACCTTTACCACATTCAGGTGTGGGGAAATGATTCCCGTTGAAGAGCTAAACGAAAGGGCTTTGGTTCAGGCGGGTAACGGTCAGTTCTTTGTGGGGAGTATGCAGGGACTGGTGGCTTTCAATGCAGGACAGGTAAGTCAGGAGTCATATGAACCGCCCGTAACCTTGACTTGGCTAAAGGTCAACAATCAAAAAATTTATCCATCTGATGAGAGCGGCATCCTTGAAAAGCCTTTGTCTGCGAGCAAGAAAATCACGTTGACCTATGAGCACACCAATTTTTCACTGGGTTATACAGCGCTTGATTTTCTGAATAGTCCTGATACACGATTTGCCTATAGGTTGGAAGGGCTGGACAAGGATTGGATAAATTCAGAAAGCAACTACTCGGTAGGGTACGCCAACCTTGCAGCAGGAAATTACACCTTCAGGCTAAGGTTGGAAGGCGCAAAAGACCAGGAAGTATCCTTGCAGATTGAGGTACTTCCTGCGCCATATTTTACATGGTGGGCTTATTTGCTGTATGCCTTTGCCGCATTCGGACTGATCCTGCTTTTCAGGAACTATACAATTCGAATTGAGAAGATGAAGCATAGTTTGGAACTGGCTGAGGTGGAACGGAACAAGCTGGAGGAACTGAGCCAGATGAAGCTGCAATTCTTTACCAATATCTCACATGAATTCCGTACACCCCTGACGTTGATCATGACCCCGATAAGGAGCCTACTGGAAAATCGGAAGGCCGATAAGGAAACCAGACACAAGCTGGATATGGTTTACCGAAATTCGCAGCGACTTTATAACCTAATCAATGAGCTGATGGATTTCCGGAAACAGGAAACAGGGCATCTGAAATTGCAGATGAAGGAAGAAAGCCTGCTTGATTTTCTTCAGCATATCCATCAGTTATTTCAGGACCATGCGACACATCTGGGAGTTGATTTTCAACTAAACTTGTCAGAAAGCGCTCCGGTATGGATAGATAGCTATCAGATGGAAAAGGTAATGGTCAACCTGCTGTCCAATGCATTCAAGTTTACAGAAAAAGGAGGGGCGGTTAGATTGGCTTCATCGCTTTCAGCAGATGGGAAAAGTGTGGAGATCTCTGTCACTGATACAGGAAAGGGGATCAGAACCGAAAATCTGGACAGCATTTTTGAAAGGTTCTATCAGGTAGAAGGAGACAAGCGTCTACAGTCATTAGGTTCTGGTGTTGGATTGGCATTGACCAAGGGAATTGTGGAGATGCATGGAGGCAAGATTCAGGTGGAGAGTGAAGAAGGGAAAGGAACAGTTTTCCGTATTAGCCTGAGATTGAGTGATAGCCATATTCCTATTGAACTGAAGCAAGCACAAATAGAGAAAGAGGAAAACAAGGAAATGGATGGACTGTCCATCCTGATTGTGGATGACAATCAGGATATGCGAAGCCTTGTAGGTAGCTGCTTTGATGCGAGCTGTAAATTACTCGAAGCAGAGGATGGTGAGCAGGGATTTGAATTGGCGCTGAAACATACACCGAACCTGATCATCAGTGATGTAATGATGCCGGGCATTTCAGGAACTGAACTTTGCCGAAAACTCAAAAGGCATGTCAAGACGGCTCATATTCCTGTACTGTTACTGACTGCCAAACATGGTAAGGATGCTAAACTGGTAGGACTTGAAGCAGGAGCAGATGATTATGTAACCAAACCTTTTGATGCCAACTTGTTGAGAGTGAGGTGCAAAAACCTAATCAGGTCGCATCAGGTTTTATTGAAAAGGATGGTGAAGGCTGAGAAGACGGGTCTGAAGCAGGAAAACAGCATGAGTCTGCTGGATGATAAGCTGGTGAGGGATGTCAGGAATGTAATCAGCAAACATTTGGCTGACCCTGACCTGAATGTGAACCTGTTGGCAAAGGAAGTGGGGGTAGGCAGAACGATGCTCTTTACCAAACTGAAGTCCCTGACAGGGCAGACACCAAATGATTTGATCTTGCAATACAGGCTGGAGAAAGCTTCTGAGATGCTGATGGCAGACAAGAGCAGAAGTGTTTCCGAGGTTTGCTATGCGGTTGGATTCAACTCACCCAAGTATTTCAGCAAGTGTTTCCAAAAGCAGTACGGACATTCTCCTACACAGTATATCACACTGTTTGCAGATTAATAGATCCTTCGGCAATCAGCATTGCCGAAGGATCTATGAGCTTACTGGTGAATCTCAATCTGGATAGGATTGTTGAGTTTAAGGCTGTTTTCTTTCAGCATTTTTTCAAATCCTGCCTTATGGCTGAAAAGGGAGTCGGTAACTTCCCACCCTGCAAAGAAGTAAAACTTTACAGGCTCCTGACCATTGGGTTTCAGTTTACAGAAATAGGTTGAGGAGATGGACGCCGCATCCGCAGCAGTTTCACCATACCCATTGAAGTACGTCTTCGGAACGATCAGCCCCATACCGAGATGGTCTTTATTGAGGGATTGGATATCGTGCGTATAGAGCATTGCATAATTTTCATCCAAGGTATCCACGTAAAGTTCTTTGGCATCCATGTTTACGATACCTGTCACCAGATTGGAAGTCACGGTATCGGTAAGCGTAACCTGACTTTCATAACAGTACTGGCCCTTCCAAAGGGTTATTTCTTCCGTCAGGTTATAGGTATGGTCATCCACTTGCCATCCCTTGTAATGTAACCTGAATTTGGTTCTGGCGGGTCCTTCAGAAACCATTTCATAGATGGCATCCTCTGTTTCACCCAAGCGATACAGCTGTTGTTCTTTTTCCATGGCCAGTGCACCCGCCCCAAGAGAGTTACCTACTTTCAGGATATCCATACCCCACCAGTCCATCTCGTGGTAATTGCCTTTGGTGCCAACCCAGTCCAATACGAGTTCTGGTGTTTTCTTCCCCCAGATATCCTTGCCATTCCGGCTGTCAAAGTAAGTACGGAAGCCGACTTTGTCATTTTCCCATGAAACGCCTTCCATCTGGTAGAGAGGAGGCTGTGATTGAGGCAAATGTTTCTTGTCCCTTTTCTCAAACACAACATCAGTAAAGGTGCCATTCCGTTCTGGAGACTTGCCTAGCCTTACATTGGTGGTGGCTTTAAATACAGGTAAAGAATCCTGCGCTTTAATATAGAGTTTTCGCTGCTGTTGAGGCATAAAGTCAAGGACAAGCGCCAACTCATCCCATTGCTGGTCACCATTGAGGTCATCCTTTTGAAAAGGTACCAGAAGACCTTCTTCGTCTATGATGATAAATTGATCATAAGGAAGTGATAGGGCTGATTTTTTGATAGTTACAGGTTCATCTGCTCTGGCTATATCCAGATTGTTTTTCAAAATAATTTCAGTGTTTTCCTTTTGCTTTTCACAACTGAAAATGATCAAGGTAAACAGCACCAAACTGATCAGAATATTCTTTAGGTTTTGTTTCATAGTATCCTTTAAAAAATGGAAAGAATTCGAACAGTTTAAAAGTAGAGATTGCCTGTAAAGCTGATGGGGTAAAATCGTTCAAAAAGGGGAGTGAAATTGTACAGTGCCGAAATTGAACTCAAATAGCGTAAAAAATACGCTTGTGTATTATTTTACCCCTATCTTCGGATTAAATTAGGTTTGGTTTCATTTTAATCATTTTATGTTTGACCTGTAAGCATTGCCAATAAACACACATTAAATATGCTTACACTGAATAGCTATTCAACATCTAAAACACAGTTACATTTTAATTTATAATACAGTAAATATTGAAGCCTTAATCAACACTTATACTTAATAATTATATCTGATGATATGCATTCCATGGAATGAAATATCATTCAGAATATAACCCAAACGAATGCTACTACTAATAATAATATGAAGATGAAACGACAACCTCTTTTGGTCTTGCTGTTGCTCTTGCTTACAGCAGCATTGACACATGCACAAAATATGATATCGGTCAAAGGGACTGTCTCTGACAAAGGCACTCCTTTGCCTGGTGTATCCGTTCAGTTGAAAGATACCTCGACCGGTACAATTACAGATATTTCGGGAAAGTTCAGCTTGCAGGTTCCTGCTGATGGACAGCTGGTTTTCTCATTTATAGGATACATTTCACAGGAATTAGCTGTCAATGGAAGAACTGAGATTTCCATTGAACTGAAAGAAGACCTGAAACAGCTGGAAGAAGTAGTGGTAGTAGGGTATGGTACACAGAAAAAGAGCGACTTGACTGGTTCCGTAGCGTCCGTTAAGGCAGAAGACCTGTCAGCATATCCTGTAGCTGGCGCTACGCAGGCATTGCAGGGGAGAATGGCGGGTGTACAGGTACAGTCTAACAATGGAGAGCCTGGAGGTTCTTTCAAAGTTAGGATTAGAGGAGGCTCATCCATCAATGCCAGCAGTGATCCCATCTTTGTGGTGGATGGTTTTGTGGGGGGTACGTTGCCACCGCCTGAGGATATTGCCTCAATTGAAGTGCTGAAAGATGCATCAGCTACAGCAATTTATGGTTCTAGGGGCGCAAATGGTGTCATTCTGGTGACAACCAAGAAAGGCAAGTCAGGACAATTCAGAATCAGCTACAATACCTCTTATTCTGTACAGAAGGAGATCAACAGGTTGGAGTTGTTGAATGCCAAAGAGTTTGCCGCCTACATCAATGAAATCACACCGGAATCTTATGACCTGAACAGTTTGCCATATGATACAGACTGGCAGGAGGAGGTATTGCAGCAGGGGTCTATCCAGAACCACCAGCTTTCGGTTTCAGGAGGCAATGAGAATGTGAACTACTATATCTCAGGAGTGTATTACGATCAGAAAGGTATTATCCTGAACTCTGCCACCAAACGATATTCCATTACAAGTAACATCAATATCAAGGCAACAGATCATCTGAGTTTTGGAACCAACCTTTTTGCCAGAAGAACCAATACGGATGGTGTGGATACTCAGGAAAGTGGGGGTGGAACCAATGATGCAGGTGTTATCACATCAGCCATGGTGTTTTCACCTGCTCAAGGCATCTATGATGAGAACGGCAACTTCACTACCAGTGAGATTGGAGACCCAAGAGACAACCCTTATGCCATTGCTACACAGAAGCTAAACAACAAGGTGGCTGACAGGTTGCAGGGCAATGCATTTGCTGAGTTAGCATTGATGGAAGGACTGAAGTTTAGAAGCTCCTTGGGCGTGAGTGTTGATAACAGCCGCAACGGCATCTTTATTCCGACTACGTTGAATGCAGGACGAAATGTAGGTGGTGAAGGAACCATCTCAACAGCAAAGAATGCTACAGTACTAAACGAGAACTACCTGAGCTGGAACCATATCTTTATGGAAGATCATCAGCTATCCATGATGGCGGGTTACTCTTACCAGTCTAGCAGAAATGAAAGCTGGTTATCCAAAGGACAGTCGTTTATCAGCAATAGCACGGAGTTTTGGGATCTTGGTGGCGCATCTGTTTGGCAGCGCCCGGAGTCAAAGCTGGCTGAGTGGACATTGGCATCTTTCTATGCAAGAGCCAACTACAATTACAAAAGCCGCTATATGCTGACATTCAATGCGCGCTATGATGGCTCATCTACTTTCAGTAAGAACAACAAGTGGGGCTTTTTCCCATCTGGGGCTATCGCATGGAATGTGGGTGAAGAAGAATTCCTGAAAGGGAATGAGTTGGTGAGTCAGTTGAAGCTGAGAGCGAGTTATGGGGTGACGGGTAATACAGCGATCGGACCATACCAGTCGCTGGCGAGGTTCTCACCTCAGTTTGCCGTAATTGGTGGCAGTACCGTAAATGCCTTTGTACCAAGTTCAGTTGCCAATGATAACCTGACTTGGGAAACTACAGGACAGATGGATTTGGGTGTCAATGTAGGTTTTTGGGATGACCGTCTGACATTTGAAGCGGACTATTACCGCAAGGTTACCACTGACCTGCTTTTTAGTGTGCCGTTGCCTGAATACACCGGATATGGCACACAGCTGAAAAACATTGGCTCCATTGAAAACAAAGGTTTGGAACTGGCAATTAATTCAGTGAATATGACAGGAGCCTTTGAATGGGAAACAGGTTTCAATATCTCATTTAACCGAAATAAAGTGCTTTCATTGCCAGATGGACTGGATATCATGTACGAATCAGCTCCGGGTTCTATGGTAGGATTAGGGGATACGCAGATACTTCGTGAAGGACAGCCAGTTGGAGCATTCTATGGCTGGATCTATGACGGTGTCTATCAGGAGGGAGATACCTTTATTGAAGGAGGAGGTTTTGAGCAGGAAGCAGGAGGTGAGAAATACCGTGACATCAGCGGACTGGATGATGAGGGAGAACAAACCAATACACCTGACGGACAGCTCAACAATGCAGACAGAACTGTGATCGGTAACCCGAATCCAGATTTTATCTGGGGCTTGAACAACTCTTTCAAGTACAAAGGTTTTGACCTGAATATCTTCTTCCAAGGTTCACAAGGCAATGATATCCTGAGCTATACCCTGCTGGAACTGGAGCGTGTATCAGGTATGACCAATTCAACCAAGAATGCCCTCAACCGTTGGACACCAACCAATACGGATACCGATTTCCCTAAAGCTTCGGCTGGCAGGGCAAGAAAAGTCTCGACTCGTTTCGTATATGATGGTAGTTACGTGAGATTGAAAAATATCTCATTGGGTTATACACTTCCACAGAATATGCTTCAGAACCTGAAAATCTCATCGGTGAGGTTTTATGTAAGTGCACAGAATATCTGGACAAGCACAAGCTATCCGGGTGTGGATCCTGAAGTCAACTACATGTCATCAGGAAGCGCCAACGGCAACCTCAATCAGGGACTTGATTATGGAAGTTATCCGAATGCAAAGTCCTACACATTCGGCATGAATGTCAATTTCTGATCGGCAGTGAACCAATTCTGAATTTTAAACCCAATGAAAATGAAAATCAAACATATAGCAATAGCAACCCTTCTGCTTTTCAGCATGGGAAGTTGTACCAATCTGGATGAAGAACCGGTAGGTGTATTGGCACCTGAAAGTGTCTTCAATACAACAGGAGATATTGAGTCGGCTATTTTTGGAGCCTATGGATTGTTGGCACACGAAAATATTTATGGTAGAAAACTAACCCTGACATTGCAGGTAAGAAGTGACATGAGTGATATAGGGGACAGGGGAACTCCTGCAAGGCGTATCCAGATCAATGACTTCAATCTGGATGGGAATAATGGAATGGTGACGGCGTTCTGGCCTGCACTCTACAGTGTAATTGGAGCTGCCAATGCAGCCATTGAGGGAACAAAGCAGGTGGAAGCGGATGAGAAGGAACTGCTGGAGCTGGAGGCTGAGGCAAGATTTGTCAAGGCATTTGCCTACTATCATTTGGTGCGTCTGTTTGGGGATATCCCTTATGTAGCGGAATTTGTGAAAGATCCTGAAGCGCTAAGCACCATTAGCAAAACCAAGGAGGCAGAAGTATATCAGCATATTGTGGATGACCTACTGTTTGCAAAGGAACATGGGGTAGATAAGCATGAAAATGAGGTGCGCTCAAGGGCTACTGCAGGTAGTGCAGCTACCATGTTGGCTTCGGTTTACCTGACCATGGGCGAATATGATAAGGCAGCTGAGGAAGCCAAGTGGGTGATCAGTAATGCTGGTAAATTCGGCTATTCACTTGAAAACGATTTTCAGGACTTGTTTCGTGCTGAAATAGCAGACCAGCTGAAGGAACCGATCTTCACGATCGACTTCCTTGCCCAGCAATATGCAGGTTCGTCCAATGATGACCTGATGGGACCAGTAACAGGTATCAGGGGTTCTGAACAAAACGGTTGGGGTGTTAGTGTGCCTTCCATGAAAGTATATGAAACTTGGGACGATAATGACTACCGCAAGCAGGTAAGCTTTTTTGATGAGGTGATGGTAAATGGTGTACTGACGAGTTACCCTGATTTTCCTAATGAGAAACGCCCGCATATTGCAAAGTTTACCCGTTTCTCTGGAAATGCGGAAAACAACAACCGAAGATCAGACAATAACTATATGGCCTTCAGGTATGCGGAAGTGCTATTGATGGCAGCTGAAGCCATCAATGAGGTAAATGGTCCTACTGCTGAAGCCATTGGATATGTGAATCAGGTGAGAGAAAGAGCAAGAAATGCGGCAGGGGTTATGAATACTTTCCCTGTAGATATTTCTGGATCCTTTACACAGGATGAGTTCCGTGAACTGGTGTTGGATGAGAGAAGGCTTGAGCTGGCTTTTGAATTCAAGAGATGGTATGACATCAAGCGAAGAAATTTGCTGGAGAAAGTCTTTACAGGCCCCGATGCTTTGGAGCCGCATGAGAATGTAAGTGCCAGCAGGGATTATCACTTTCCATTGCCTCAGGATGAATTGCAAAGGAACCCGAACCTGTTGCCACAAAACAGCGGATATTAAACCATATCTTATCCCTACTGGAAGTGATTTTTCAGTAGGGATAATTTAAAACAGTCAGGGAGTTTACAATCCTGAAACCTATCTAACTTGTACAGTTAAAATCCTTCATAATGCAAAGAATTATTTTTTATCTCGCAGTGGCGGCAGCTTGTACTGGGTGTCTGAATAAACAAGGACAAACCGTACAGGAAGCCAGTGCCAAAACGGAATTGTCAGTAGATGATCAGCTAATTTCCAGAAGTTTTACAAGAGCTGAAGCCCAATTGTTGAGGGCTTGTGACAGCCTACCTGAAGCAAACGCCTTTCCCCGTTCGTTGACAGAAGATGGGGCATTGTTGGCTGTCTCCAGCGGCAACTGGGTAAGTGGATTCTTTCCTGGTAGTTTGTGGCAGTTATATCAGTACAAGCAGGATGGTCAGATAAAAGATCAGGCTATCCGATGGACAGAGGCATTGGAAAAGGAACAGTTTAATACCAGTACACACGATGTAGGATTTATCCTGAATTGCAGCTTTGGAAATGCCTATCTGGCAACTGGGAATGAACAATACAAGAACATACTGGTACAGGGAGCAAAGTCACTGCTGACAAGGTATAACGAAAATGTAGGCAGTCTGAAGTCATGGGACTGGTCTGATGAGTGGAAATTCCCTGTTATTGCAGACAATATGATGAACCTTGAGTTGCTCTTCAGGGCAACAGAATATACAGGAGATTCCCTTTATTATAACATTGCAAAAACGCATGCGTTGACCACATTGAAAAACCATTTCAGGGAGGACAACGGAAGCTTTCATGTCGTGGATTATGATCCTGAAACAGGTGAAGTACTGGAAAAAGTGACCCATCAGGGATTGAATGACAGCTCAACTTGGGCTAGGGGAGAAGCATGGTTGCTGTATGGCTACACAATGTGTTACCGTGAGACAGGAGAAGAGGCATTTAAGTCTCAGGCTGAGAAGATTGCGACGTTTGTTATGGAAAACCCTGCAATGCCATCGGATAAGATACCTTATTGGGACTATAATCTGGAAAGTCTGGAAGGGCAACCTCGTGATGCATCAGCGGCTGCTATCAATGCTTCAGCATTGGTAGAACTGGCTAAATTGGTTCCTGAAAAGCGTGCCACTTATCTGGCATATGCCATTGATATCCTGACCTCTCTTTCCTCGGAAAAGTATCTGGCAGACAAGCATGCAGCACATGTATTTGTACTGGAACATTCCACCGGCAATAAGCCTAATGACAGCGAAGTGGATGTGCCACTTGCATATGCTGACTATTATTACCTGGAGGCATTGAACAGGCTTTCCTCTCTAAAGCAGTAAGCTTTTAATGGTGAATTCATCGGGTGAAATTTTACCCGATGGATTTCACGGTTCTTTATCATAACAATCAATCAACAAATGAGATCATGGTCAATCACCATTCTAATCCTGCTTATGGCAGGAACTCAGTACCTCTATGCTCAGGTCGCTGATCTTCAAGCTGCTTTGGACAATGCACAGCCCGGAGATGTGATCGAGTTTACAGGTACTCATGCAGGACCAATCCTGACCAAGGTACATGGAACAGCATCCCAACCCATCACAATCAGGGGGATAGGAACAGCCACCATTTTGGGAAGCACTACCTCGTCAGGGTATGGGCTTGAGGTATCGCATAACTATTACCGATTTGAGAATTTCACCATCAGGAATTTCAAGAAAGGGATCTACATTTTTGATGCGGATCACGGGATTGCCAAAAACATTGTCATAGAAGATATCGGGCAGGAGGCATATAAGGTGAAGCGATACAGCAACTACTGGTTGTTTGAAGCTTGTATCGCACGCAATACTGGTTTAAGTGGCAATTATGGAGAAGGGTTTTACATTGGGGATGCAGACAATAACTGGGAGAGCAGTACTTCTCCTGATACTTCAGGATATGTAACACTGCTAAACTGTATCGCTGAGGACACAGGTAATGATGGATTTGATGTAAAGGAAGGAGCCCATCATGTCAAGATGATCAATACAATTGCCAGATTTCCGAACAGGCAGCCTACATTGGGAGCATCGGTTGGGGATTCGGGTTATTACCTCAGGGGAAATAACATACAGATCATCAACGGAAAAGTGCAGGACCTGACCAATGGTACCAGTGCAGGGTTTAAGATCTATCAGGAAACCAGTGCCACTGATGGGAATACCTATGGGGATGATGTGGAACTGAAAGGCATTGAAGGGAATAACCTGACAGGTTACCTGTTGCACCTGCATAAGTCATCCATGAACATACCATTATATCCGGATTATATTATGACCAATGTGGCAGGGGGGCTTTACAAGTCTTCAGTTGTAGCTGATCCTACACCACTTTCATCTTTCACAGAGATGACATGGAGTGGTGAAGGCGGAGATACTTATGCTGGCACTGGCGGATCAGGGGGAAACAGCCAGCCAACAGTATCGATTACCGCTCCTCAGAGTGGAGTATCGTTTACAGAAGGTGATAATATCACCATCACAGCCACAGCTTCTGACAGCGATGGGAGTATACAGCAAGTTGCATTCTATAATAATGGAAACCTGTTGGGCACCGATACAACTTCACCCTATACCTATACGATCAGCAATGCATCGCAAGGTGGATATGCACTTTCTATAACAGCAACTGATGATGATAATGCGACAGCGACAGCATCAGTTAATATATCTGTCATCGGTTCAGGAGGAAGTGGTGGTGATCTGGAAGTAGCATATGAGGAAGGGGATGGAGGGAGTGCAAGCAATAACTCTATCAAGCCCTACCTGAATATTGTCAATAATGGAACTTCTTCTGTTCCACTGAGTGAGTTGACGGTTCGCTATTGGTTTACCAACGACAATCCAGCTCCTTTAAATTTTGTTTGTGACTATGCAAAAATTGGAAAAAGCCATATCAGTGGAAGTTTTGCATCAGTAAATAGGGCAGGGGCAACCAACTATTTGGAACTTTCATTTTCTTCATCTGCTGGAAGCATCAGTGCTGGAGGTGAAACTGATATTATCAAAGCACGAGTCCACAAGACAGATTGGAGCAATTTTGATGAAACAGATGACTATTCCTACGATGCCTCTAAAACATCTTTTACAACCTTTGATAAGGTAACACTTTATAGAAATGGCGCATTAGTTTGGGGAGTAGAACCATCTTCTGGAGCTAGGTTAGCCTTTCAAAATACAAAAAAATTGATCAAGGTATATCCAAACCCTTCAATAGGTCAAATAAATGTTATGTTAAGTAAAGCAGACGTGAGAAGAACTGTTGCTTTATTGACTTTGGAAGGTAAACAGGTATTCAGCAAAAAAATAGAGACTGAAACGGAAAGTATAAGTATTCCAACTGAGGAACTGACTAAAGGAATTTACTTGTTGTGGGTGGATGATGGCAGCGAAGTTTTTCAGCAAAAAGTACTGATTCAATAATTTATAGAAAGCAGAATGTATACATTCTGCTTTTTGTTTTTTAACAAAAATAATTAGACACAAAAAGCTTATTCAAGTATCTTGGCTCAGACAAAACAAATATTTAAACCTATTTTTTAATTCAAATGAAAGAGAAATTATTGCTGCCGCTTTTTATACTACTTTCAACTTCTCTTTTTGGTCAGTATAAACTGAAGGATGGATTCACCTTAGATGATCCGATACTTACAGATAGTACATCGACTGTGATGATCACTGTTAGGTACAGTGAAAATGCAACGAAAGTACCACTATTCGCTTCAGGTTACTATGCGAATATTCTTTTCTATGACTTTAATGAAAACGTAAGTGAACCACTGTTTAAGAAAGACGTTTTTATTGATGAATTTCCACAAAAACATGATAATCAGTACTTCTCAAGGAGAAGTGAAGTCAATCAGCATCTTTTTTCAACAAGTCAATGGCTTTTTTACTTTGTAAAAGACATTGATATAAATGATAGAAGAGTTTCACATACTAAAGTTCCATCAGTCTTGTATGTGTCGGATAGAAAAGGAAAAAACTTGAAGGCATTGACCAGTTCAAACGAACATGCAGTAAAGATTAATATATTTGAAGATCAGGGTTTTGCATTGATCAAGATGCTGAGAGATCAGAATGGAGATGGCAAGTATGATAGGAATGATATGGATTATTATTACTTAAGGTTGGATATAAAAACATTGGAACTGCAACCTGCCGTTCATGTTGTTTATTAATAAGAAAATGAGAAGTAAAAAAGGTCAGTAAACTTGAATTAATTCAAGTTTACTGACCTTTTTTTATATGCTGATATTCCATGAAATACAATTCATCAATCCTCCTTGATTGGCAACTGGGTTGATGTTGATTGGTTCAATAATTTTATTAGGATAGATGTCAGTAATCAAGTCTATAGCCTGTTGGTCTTTATTGTGTTTAGTCTCGAATACAGGAAAGATAATGACATTTTTTACTTCAAGATAATTTGTATAACAACCAATGGCTGTGTCAGGATATTTTTTGTCTTTATATTCAAAAGTAGGCATATTGATATACTCAATATGATATTGTTTCAACACCTTTTCCATGCCTTCTCTCCAATATTTGTACTCAAAACTTAAGTCATTCCCTGTAATTGTCTGGCTGTCAAGAAAACGGACAAGTCCGTCAGCATGTCCAGTAAACTCAGCTTTAATTCTAGGAATAATAATTACTTCAGCTTCTAATATTGTTTCAAGTCCATCTATAAGTTGATGAGCACTTTTGTATTGTGGGTTATCCAGATATACCTTATCTGTTACGATTACTTTATCTTTCCATTTTATAATATTCCCACCATCCAAGACAATATTCGAATATATAGGCTTGATCTTATTGGCATTGCATACCACTTGTGGTTCAGATCTCAATTCGGGATTATTTTTGAGGTAATCAAGTATATACTGGAATTGAACGAACCTATTATCTGAAATTTGAACAGGCATATAGTCTCGGGTCCAAATGTCTTTAGTCTTGTGAAGAAATTGATAGGCAATTCCATGCTTTTTTAGAATTCTCAAAATCTGTGAGCAAGTTTCTCCATAGTAAGGATTTGTTTTTAGCATTTGAGAAAAATAGACAAGATTGGTTTCATGGTCGATGATCATATTTTGGTGGGTTATCTGATTAGGTTAAGTTCTAAAACTTTGTTTAGTAAAAATGGATCATTTATAAAAATATTTGGTTGATTTTTTCATTCAAAAATGTAATTTAACAATATGAGAAACGGAATAATGTATTTTACATTTATATATCTTCAAGTATTTATATATGTCATATCCTATTATTATAGTTTAACACAAAAGGAAATTATCCTTTCAATGTTGTTAAATAAAAACAGTATAATACATGTCAACTTTTTTAAGAATTTTCTTTTAAAAATTCATTATTTTGTTTTCTGTATTGTTAAATATGTATTTTAAAAAAAATTCTACACAAAAGGATAAAAAAAAAGCTGCACAGAATTGCAGCTTTCCGTTTAAAACATTATAGAAGTGCTAACTCTCTTTTTAATATAGCCTCCAAAGCCATTTCCAATCCTGTCAGCTCTGCTAAACCTTTCATTCTACCAATACACGAATATCCCGGATTCATCTTCCTATTTAAGTCATCTAACATTTGGTGACCATGATCTGGGCGCATAGGCATTTCTGAAAAATTTAAACCTTCCGATTTACGCCTATATTGCTCTTCCAACAATAGCATCATTATTTCAGTCATTGGTACATTTCCTTCCAAATGGTTTGCCTCATAAAAACTACCATCCGATTCTCTTTGAGTACTTCGCAGATGTGTAAAATGTATACGCTCAGCAAACTCCTTTACCATGCTTACCAAATCATTATCTTCTCTCACCCCGAAGGAACCTGTACAGAATGTCAGTCCATTACTTGACGACGGCACCACATCAAATAACCATCTCAAGTCTTGAGCTGTACTAATAATTCTAGGCAACCCAAAAATTTGAAACGGCGGGTCATCAGGATGAATTACCATTTTAAGACCACACGATTCTGCTGTCGGCAATATTCTTTCGAGAAAATACTGAAGGTTTTCACGCATTTGTTGAATACCTATTTTATGATAGTCATCCAACCTTTGTTGAAATGCCGCTAACGTATATCCTTCTTCAGCACCTGGAAGTCCTGCTATAATTGCATTTATCAAAGTTTCTGTTTCCGAAGCCGACATCTTTTCAAACCGAAGTACTGCCTTTGCTACTTGCTCTGCTTTGTAATCCTTTTCTGCATTCGGACGTTTCAGGATCAACACATCGAAGACGATCAAATCCGTCATATCAAAACGAAGTGCCTTGACACCATTCGGTAATTCAAAAGCTAAATTGGTTCGGGTCCAATCCAATACCGGCATAAAATTATAACACACTGTCCGTATACCAGATTGGGCAAGGTTTTTTAAGGATTGACAATAATGCTGGATGTATTTATCCCTTTCAGGATTACCCAATTTGATATCCTCATGTACTGGTATACTTTCCACCACTGACCATTTGAGTCCTGCTTGCTCAATTTCTACCTTCCGCTTTTCAATTTCCGATGTAGTCCATATTTCTCCATTTGCAATATGGTGCAAAGCAGTCACTATTCCTGTAGCACCAACCTGACGGATATCTGCCAAAGAAACCGAGTCAGCGGGACCATACCAACGCCATGTTTTTTCAAGAGCCATAACTTTTCCTTTAAGTGAAAGAACCTAAACACCACTGAATGCACTGAATCCTCCATCAACTGGCACTACAATACCCGTTACAAATTTGGATGCTTCCGAACAGAGCCAATGTACTGTACCACAGAGTTCTTCTGCTTCACCGAACCTTTTCATGGGTGTATTTGCAATGATGGTTTTTCCTCTGTCAGTCAGTGTTCCATCCTCGTTGGTCAAAAGTCTGCGGTTTTGCTCACCGATAAAGAAACCTGGCGCCACGGCATTGACCCTTATACCTTCTCCAAATTTTGTAGCCATTTCTACCGCCATCCATTTGGTAAAGTTGTCAATACTTGCCTTTGCTGCCGAATAACCCACTACCCTTGTGATAGCCTGCTGTGCCGCCATCGATGAAAAGTTAATGATTACACCTTTTCCAGAATCTGCCATTTCTTTCCCAAAAACCATGGATGGCAATACTGTTCCTGTCAGGTTCAGGTCCGTCACTGCCCTGAAATCATCCAACTTAAGATCAAAGATCGTCTGGTCTAATCCGATTGTAGCGCCTGGCATATTTCCTCCTGCCGCATTGATCAGTACATCTATTTTTTCCCATTTTGCCTTCACCTGATCACGGGCATTTTTCAGAGATGATTCGTCCAAAACATCACAAGCAATTCCCAAGACATGTTCTCCAAAACTGCTCATTTCAGCAAGAGCGTTATCTACTGTTGATTGCCTTCTGCTTAAGATCACCACACGTGCTCCAGCCTGAAGCAAGCTCTTGGCAATCCCCCCTCCTAATGCGCCACCTCCACCAGTGATGACGATTACTTTTCCTGTTATATCAAATAGGTTCATATTTTTCAAATACTTTATTTTACGATTTCACTTGTTGTCTTAAAGGTTAAAAAAGTCCCTTTGAAATCCTGGTTTCTTACTTCTATTACAGCCGTTTTTCCTGCTTCAGGAATTAGCTCAATCCATGCCCTGCCATTTGCCATTTCAATAACCTGAGACTTCCCTGCCACTCCAAAATCCTTGACCAGTTTCCCACCACCATTCAATGAAAAATACACCTTCTTCTCATAATCAAGGCAACGTCTTCCCTCTTTGTCTACAGCCGTAGCCACCATACGGATGTGCCCATTTTCCATGGGCATTTTTTCCAACTTGATCCTTTCTACACCACCAAACTTGGAGGTAAAGTACTGAAGCTGATGCTTATCTGATGCTACTTGATCTCCTTTACTAAAACCTTTCGCTTCCAGTTTATTTTTACCTTCAGAAAAAGTCACTTCCCATGATAGTCCCTGAGCAGGAAATTGAGTATTGTCTCTCTTCTTTCTTCCCATTGACTTTCCATTCAGCAATAGCTCCACTTCTGATGCATTGCTGTAGACACAAACCATTTTCTTTTCACCCTTCTCCCCTATCCTTTCCGTCCATGTTTTTGACTCTATATAGCAAAACGGATCATCTGTATTCCAATAGCTTTTGAATACATAATAAACATCTTTTGGATTGCCTTCACGGTCTACAATCCCCTTCTGATTGACATAAGGAATCGCATTTTCCGGACGTAAAGGTGTACCAAAATCCTTGAATGCCCATTGGATATTTCCTGTAAAATCAGGCTGGTTTTCACTGACGTGTAAATGCCAATCAAACAAGTCAACTGCATAGTTTTCACTCCAGTCTCCCACCTTGGCAATATTGGTAACAATTGCCTGATTCTCATGTTCATTCCAACCATCCGTCTTGATTAAACCCTCTCCTGTAATGGGAGATTCATCATGTCTACCTGTATGACTGGCTGCGCCATATTCTGCATGAACAAATCGGGCATACTTCTGCTGAGATTCAGTGATTGCCTTGGCATATGTCTTGTAAACCCCTGAATACCAACCAGCCCAAATGGAAGGTGAATATACATCGACAATCTCACTGCCGTGCGGATATTTACGAATGGCGGTCAATCGATTAGGATCCAGTGCCTTTGCCCGACCATGCAGCTGCTTTAGAAATACATTGATTTTCTCAGGGTCATTTCCGTTTTCATAATCTGGCAACCAATACACTTCATTACCCAAAGACCAAATCACAATGGATGGATGATTATAGTTCTGGTCAATCATTTCTTCGAGCATTGTCATGGTCTGTTTTTGCCAAGCTTCATCTCCTATACCACCTCGACACCAAGGTACTTCATCCCAAACCAGCAAACCCAATTCATCACAAGCCCTATAAATTTCCGGATCCTGCGGATAATGTGCCAGCCGAACAAAATTGGCTCCCATTTCTTTGATCTGCTCCATATCCTTACGGTGTTGTGCATCACTCATGGCCATGCCTACTCCTGCATGTTCTTCATGACGGTGAGTTCCTCTTAGCAACAACCTTTTTCCATTTAAATAAAAAGCGCCATGTTCCTTAAACTCAAACCACCTGTATCCAATTTTTTCACTGATCACATCCAGTATTTCCCCTTGACGCTTTACCTTAACCTGAAGCGTATACAGGTATGGATCATTGACCTCCCAAAGGTGAGGCTGTTTCAGTTTTGGAAGTGCTAAACCAACATGTCCCTCATTGCTGATTTTCAATCTCTTACCTAGTGAAGCTACAGCATTCCCATCCTTGTCAGACAAGCTCACTTCCAATGTTACAGCTCCTGAGTAAGCTGTTGGATTATACAATTCAATATTCAGGCTAGTATTCGCAGCTTTTTCAGACACATTGGAAGTTGTCACCTTGCATCCTTTAATCGAAATGGGATTGACTTTTTTCAACCACACATCCCTTACAATTCCCCCATACAAAAAGAAGTCTGCCTTTTGGGAGGGTACAATGGATCGGTCATAACTATTATCAGCTTTTACCAATACAGTATTCCGTTTTCCTTTTTCAAGCAAGTCCGTAATATCGATTTCGAAACCAAGATAGCCTCCAATATGTCCTCCAGCTTTTGCCCCATTGACATAGACTTCAGCTGTCATATTAACGCCCTCAAAATAAAGGATCCAACGTCCTTGATTCAGATCTTTAGGCACATCAAAACCCTTACGGTACCATCCTGTATCCCTCCTATATCCGGGAGTAGCATCCATTACATCAAAAGCGTTCCAAGTATGCGGCAACGTGACTTCATGCCATCCTTCTTTACCTTGAACCTGATTGACTTGTTGAAGATTATTCTCCAGATATTCCCACCCACTATTCCATAACACCTCTCTATCTTTACCCAATACTGTACTCCATATTCCTATCAGCAGTATTCCCAGCAGGTATAATTTTCGGTTCATAATAATTCAGCATTTATTATAAAAATACCGGTCAACAGCATGCCAGACAAATGGTTGACAGCTCCTGACCGGCTATGGTATGAATTATTGATTTTGGTTACAGTTTCTTCAGTGTTTCCAGCTTCGGTATAAATAATTGTATTACACCTAACGCTATTAGGTAACCAAATGCAGCCACCACAAATGGGATGGTATAAGCATCTTGCGGAAGGTTGCCAGCTGCATCACGTGCTGATTCCAGAACGTGTCCAACTCCCCAGTCTGCTAGGAAACCACCAACAGCTCCTGCCATACCCGCAATACCAACGATAGATGCCGTTGCCTTTTTAGGGAAAACATCAGAAGCTACCGTAAAGATATTCGCCGACCATGCCTGATGTGCTGCCGCTGCCAATGCTATCAAGGCTACCGCAGTCCACTGACTTTCAACATGTGGTGCCATTGCTACTGGCAACACACACAAGCCACAAATCAGCATGGTGATTTTTCGTCCTGCATTTACACTGTATCCTTTTTGGATAAGGGAAGATGACAACCAGCCGCCTGCAATACTACCCAAGTCAGCCACACCAAAGATGATAATCATCGGCAGTGCCAAACCTTTCAGTTCCAACCCAAAACGGTCTGCCAAGAACTTACCTCCCCAGAAAAGGAAGAACCACCAAACAGGGTCTGTCATAAACTTTCCAAATGCCACTGCCCAAGTTTCTTTCAGTGGCAGTAGGTCTTTCCAAGCCAGCTTGCTTTCTTCCGCTTCCTTCTCGGCAGTCATATCCTGATCACTTTGGATATACGCCAATTCTTCTTTCGATAAAGAAGGATGCTCTTCCGGCTTGCGGTAAACCTTGTTCCAAAGTACAATCCAAAGCAAAGAGAAAGCGCCCGTAATCAGAAAGGCAAACTGCCAACCGTCTCCATTTTCAGCTACGATAAAAGGAATTACCAATGGTGCCATTACAGCACCTACATTGGCACCTGCATTGAAAAGCCCTGTTGCCCAAGCTCTTTCACGCTTAGGAAACCACTCCGCTACTGTCTTGATACATGCAGGAAAGTTACCAGACTCTCCCAAACCTAGTCCGACACGCGCCAATGTAAAGCCCAACATACTGAAGGCTGGTCTCACTGCTGCGTGCAGCATACCCGAAACACTCCATATGGCAATGGCTACCGTATAACCGATTTTGGTTCCCAAACGGTCAATAATGGCCCCCATACTTACCATGCCTATAGCGTAAGCAATCTTGAAGCCCATGTTAATATATGCATAGTCCATATCGGACCAGAAAAAGACCTTATCAATCAGGGTTGGACCTAACACCCCCATGATACTGCGGTCCATGTAGTTAATGGTTGTCGCCATGAAAAGAAGGGCAAGGATTCGGTAGCGATATTTGCCCACACCCTTTTTCTCCTCTATTTCTATCTGATGATCAGTTAGTTTTTCCATTGGTTAAGTTGGGTTGTTGTGTTGTTTACTGTGTGTTATTGTATAGCAATGTTGAAGTCACAGAAACCAGACAAAAGATATATGAAGACTATGCTCCATATAATCCTTTGCCATGCAAAATCTAATTGGTTTCAGTACTTATGGTATTGGTTATTCTTCTCCGTAAGGCTTGCCGATCGTTGCCAAGATGCCTCCATCCACATACACTACTTGTCCATTTACAAAGTTGGAAGCCCTCGAAGCCAAGAATACGGCAGTCCCTGCCAAATCTCCAGGATCTCCCCATCTGCCGGCAGGTGTCCTATTGATAATGAAGTCGTTAAATGGATGACCGTTGACCCTGATCGGCTCTGTCTGTGAAGTCGCAAAATAACCAGGGCCGATCGCATTTACCTGAATATTGTACTTTGCCCATTCTGTTGCCAGGTTACGTGTCAGCATTTTCAAGCCACCTTTTGCAGAAGCATAGGCACTCACGCTGTTTCTACCTAGCTCACTCATCATTGAGCACATATTGATGATCTTCCCTTCTCCTCTTTTCACCATCTGCTGACCAACATACTTGCTCATGATAAACGGTCCCACCAAGTCAACATCAATGACCTTTCGGAATGCATCCACTTTCATTTCCAATGCAGGAACCCTATTGATAATGCCTGCATTGTTGACCAATATATCAATTGGTCCAACTTCTTCCTCAATTTTAAGCACAAATACACTTACCTCTTCCTCATTGGTTACATCAAAAAGGTAACCTTTCGCATCAATTCCCTTCTCCTTGTATTCAGCAACAGCATTATCCAATACATCCTGATTGATATCATTGATAATCAGTTGGGCACCTGCTTCGGCCAATGCCGTAGATATCGCCATACCCAACCCATGGGTTCCGCCTGTGACAAGTGCACGCTTGCCCTCCAGCTTAAAAGCATCCAGTATCATAGTAGCAATTTTAATTTTTTGTAGTCTTCAATTATTTCAGATCAGTAATGGCAAACTTGTCCATGTCATTGTAATCAAGGTTTTCGCCTGCCATTCCCCAGATAAAAGTATAACTGGAAGTTCCGGAACCGGCGTGCATAGACCAAGGTGGAGAAATAACAGCCTGCTTGTTTTGCATCCAGATATGACGTGTCTCATCTGGTCTGCCCATAAAATGGCAAACAGCCTGATCTTCTGGCACATCAAAATAGAAGTACACTTCCATTCTGCGGTCATGTACGTGTCCTGGCATCGTGTTCCAAACACTACCTGCCTTTAACTCCGTCATCCCCATCTGCAATTGGCAAGTCTGTATGACGCCATCTACCAAAAGCTTGTTGATCACACGGTGATTGGACGATTCCAATGACCCCAACTCTACGATCTCAGCATTTTCCTTTGTCACTTTTTTGGTTGGAAACGTCTGATGAGCTGGTGCCGAATTCAAGTAAAAGTTAGCAGGATTGTCAGGGTCAACACTTTTGAAGGTGACGCTTTTGGTTTCTTTACCTACATACAGCGCTTCCTTATAGTTGAGAAAATAAGTCTGCCCATCAGCTGTCACAACACCTTCGCCCCCAACATTGATAATCCCAAGCTCCCTGCGTTCCAGAAAGTACGCACAACGCAATTCTTCTACTGGTTCCAGCTCCAATGTATTTTGCACAGGCATTGCACCACCTGCTATATAGCGATCCTCATGAGTGTGAGTTAGACATATCTGATCTGCTGTAAATAAGTTCTCAATCAGAAAATGGTTTCTTAGCTTTTCTGTACCATATAATGCTGCATCTTCTGGATGTACAGCATACCTGCTTTCGTATTTCATATTATTGGTTTTTAAAGCTTTCACGCAATGCAATCGATTGCTTTTTATATGATAAAAAAATACCGGCTTATCACCGATATCCTATTTTTCTTTTGGTCAATGTAAAAAGATATAATGAAATAATGCAAGTCATTAGCTGTATTTTTGACAATTAAATGCAATCGATTGCTCATTTTATCAGTTTTACTGTCAAATAGTTCAGCAAGTCTTGAATTAAAATGGAAAATTTCTCTGCAAACTCTTACTTGAAGTATGGTATACTAAACGATGAGATTTGTGTGACGATGGACTAAAATCCATCACTGATATCCAGTCCTATAATGACAAAATTATGGTAATGTATAAAAGGGACAGCTCCGCTCCATCGGAGCGAAATCTTTGTAGAGCGTCTTTTCTTGTGAGACAAGCTCCGTAGGAGCGATACCCTAAAGAAGTCAGGAAATGTTTGGAAACTGTGCTTACTGTAAGAGAGATAATACCGTTAGGCCCAAGCAATGATAAGATATAAACCAACCCCAAATGGATTCAATAACCATTACCCCAAATAAAAATCTAGAGTTTGACATAAAAAAAACAGGCCACAATCCGTAGCCTGCCTTTGTTTGTAGTTTAGTTATTAAAGTTCAATTCCAATACATATACTGGTCTGCTTATTTGTCCTTCTTCTCATTCAGCAACTGCTTTGCCATAGCCGCCCCAATCAGTGTTTCTAATGGAGAACCACCAGACTTCTTGTCCTCACCACTAATAATCATGGTTTCAGGATACTTGATTTTAGACAGCTCAGCAGCCACACCAACAGCCTTTCTGTAATCCCACTCAGCCTTTTCCTGAGGAGTCAGACCTGCTGTTACGAGCTTGGCATTTTCATAAGCCTGTGCATCAGCCGCTACTTTACGTTGCTGCGACTTCAGTCTCTCAGTTTCCAGAGCAATTGCAGCCAGTTCCTTGTTGGTACGCTCCTGCTTCAGTTTGGTCTCAATGGAAATCAGCTGTTTTACCTGCTCTTTTTCCTGAGCCACCCTTTCAGCAGCTTTGTCACGTTCACCCTCTGCAATAATCCTTGTTTGGGCAGCCTTTGCCGTTTCCACTTTCTGCTGCTCAATCTGTCTTTTAGCAGATTCGTCACGTTGCGCTTCCAGTCTAGTCTTGAAAATTGGCTCCAGTTCTACATCATCCACAATCACCTGCGAAACAATGATCTTGTTTTCTGTGATCTCATGAGGAATACGCTTTGGGAGACCATTTTCTTCCACCATTACAACCGTATAACGGGTACGAACTTCCTTGATCGACCTCTCCTCTTCCTGAATATCCGTGAACAGGGTATCCTTGTGCTCAATTTTCTCTACCGCATAGGCACCATTCTTAAGTTGCTCGTCCAATGTTTGACGGAAGCTTTGTGCCTCACCAGAGATATAGTTCTGGGCACTGAACATATAACCTGTATTATACGTCTGCTCCCTCACTGTAGGAATCAGCGTGTTCTGTACCAGGTTATCCATGCTTCTGAACTTCATCGCCAGGTTCTTGAATGACTCCTCATCCGATGGCATCTGGAAACGGCTTGATAACTTGACATTGGCTGTTACCTGATCAATAAACCTGATTGGAATTGGTTTCATAATTCCCTCAATATCATCTACAGGGTCACCATCATCAACCACCTTTACATCAATGTATTTCTGCCAAGCTGTGATGCTGGCAAAACCTCTCCACTTAATACCTTGTGACATTACCGCATCCACATTACCTGTTGGGTAAACCATAAAGTATTGATACCCAGGTTCTGCCCAAAAAAACATGGAAGGTAACATCACCAAAGCCAAACCTGCTGTAGCCAATGCAGCGGCAGTTTTACGGTTAAGCATCAAAAGGAACGGTGATGATTTTTTCTTTACCAGCCTGTTATCCACCATCACATCCTCTTCACTGAGATAAGGTTTGGCGAGAAACGCAATGATGCCAAGCAATAAAAGAATCACTCCAATAATGGTCATAGTCAATCAGTAGTTAGATGTAAAAATTAAGTTTCAGTTTTTAATTGTTATAATAACTTAAAATTGAATTATTTTACGCATAAAAATATTGCAAGGTTACAATTATACAATTTGTAAGTTGTCACCTCATTTGACAAAAGCACATACAACACTATTTATCAATCACTTAAATGAGTATTGAGATTTTTTAAAATCTAAAATATTCCTATCTGTATCAGTCGCATCTTTTGGACTATTCTCTCTTGCAAAAAAGAAACTGTTACAGTTGACATGATAATTTTAAGATCTTTCTGATACTCAATCAGAGAGTAAATTTTATAGAATGGAAAAAGAAAAAGAGCTAAAGAAAATCAGCAAGTTCCTGAGCCTAGTACTCAGGCATAAACCAGAGGTTATTGGTGTAGAACTTGACAACAATGGATGGACTTCTGTTGAGTTATTGATTCAAAAAATGAATGCAAGTGGTCACCCGATAGATCTTGAAATACTGAATGAAGTTGTACAAACCAACAACAAAAAACGGTTTGCCTTTAATGAAAGCCAGGCACTTATAAGAGCCAACCAAGGTCATTCCGTTCAGGTAGAGCTTGGCTATACACCACAGCAACCACCAGAAAAACTATACCATGGTACTGCCCAAACAAATGTGGATAGCATTATAAAATCAGGGATTGAGCGAAGAGACAGGCACCATGTACACCTGAGTCCTGATACTGAAACGGCGACCAATGTTGGACAAAGACACGGCAAACCTGTCGTATTAACTGTGCTTTCAGGACAAATGTATCAGGAAAGGTTTGCGTTTTATTTGTCAGAAAATGGTGTTTGGCTAACTGACCATGTACCTGCTCAATACCTGCAAAAATAATGGTGGAGTACATAACACACATTTAAGCAGAAGAACAATTAAAAACAGAAGTATGATACACTTCTATCTTTTGCGAACAGTTTTTCTATGAACAAATTAATAGGTGCTGCTTCTTTATATTCTTTTGCAAAAACACTGTTACCAAATGAATCAAAAAGTATTAGCTCCGGATGGCAATCCGGAGTTTACAGCATTTTCAGCCCCCGTTTGGTAAAACATAATTACAGCCCCTTTTCTCTACCTTTTGTACGATCACACCACAGATTTATCTTTTAAAAGAAAATAAGCCCCTGTGTTTCTAGCAGTGCATCGCACCAAAAAGTACTTACAAAAGAGTATTTTATAAGCACAAGCAGTTATGCAATCAACCTAATGGCTGAAGCATATGCTATACTGCGAAATTACAAAGTCAAGACAACCATATTGAACTCCTTACATTGCTGCCCATTACTATTTTGTATGCTAGGTTAATCTGGATTCGCTGACAAAACAAAATACCGATCAACAAGTATAAGTCCTCCTTCCTTCCCACTTAACATCTCAATAACGCTCACCCAAACCACTGTTGCATTTCTAGAAATCGGTTGGGAGAGAGCCGTTTATTCTTTTAGCAAAATAAATTTGACACCAAAATTTAGTTCTGTCATTCCTACAGCTCCTCTTGAACGCGAGTGATGGATAAACATTCAAAGCATTTATAAGCTGAAAAGGATTTCAAATACATCATGTAAATAACCTGCTATCACAACTCCTATTATTTACTTTGACTATATCCGATGAGGTTTAGACTACCATAAACAAAAGTAAGTACACCTCCCCATTTACATTTCCCTAATAACAATCCACGCTGCACCCTATAGGCTAATACTTCTTGCCTTTGGATAAACTCACACCGCAAAAGTAAAATCATTTCAAAACATCAATAGACAACCAACTAATTACAAAGCAAAACTTTCTTGTGCGGAAGCATTATGAAAAAACTAACCGTAGACTATACGTTTAATCTACGGTTAGTATTCGAACGCTTTGTATCTTGTCAAGTGTGAAAACATATTATACGAGACTAAACACTAAGGTAGAACAGCTGTAACAACACTTATCTTATTATATTAAGACAAACTAATAAAAGCTTTTACACCGTGTCATATATTTGGCTAAACACGAATGGAGTATCACTCAAGTCAAACGAGTGAGGTATACACCTATATGCCAACAAAAAATTTGAACAAAATTACGAATACACTAGATTGAAGAAATTTTTGACACAGTGCGTATATCAACCATGGTGCTTTTACCCCCTGATTTTACGGAATATATACCACTATGCATTATATACAATTGTTGTAAACCATTAAGAAGAATATGAAAAACCTAATCGCATTAGTTTTGATTTGCTTTTCAACTGTCACATTTGGACAGACGATTGAATGCAAGAAATTTAAAAACGGAAAATTCAAAATTGTTGATGCAGAAATTGGCAATTCAATCATAACACGAAAAGGGTCAAAGCAAATTGAACATGGAGAAGGATCGCAGCTGAAACTTGAATTTAAAGTGAAATGGATTGACGACTGTACATATACACTTGAATTGAAAAAAGTCCTTGAAAATCCGAAGAATATTGAATTACCAGAAGGAATGATCTTGACGATTGAGATAATTGAGACGAAAGAAAACTCATATATACAGAAAACAACTTCAAATCTGTACGATAAGGTTTTGGAAAGTGAACTTATTAAGATAGAATAAAAACGGTTTACAACAACGCATATAGCTTATAGCGGGTAAAGGCTTTCGCTCCACAGCCAGCTTTGGTTTCGCTGGACAGGACAGTGCTTCGAAACCGCCACAAGCCATATGCAAAACGTTGGCGTGCATCAAAAAACACCATGAGAAAGATTCTCTTCATATTAACATTGTTGCTTTCCGGACTGACAACACTTGGACAAACCAAACACGGGTATATCGATTATGACAAAGTGGTTCAAACACTTCCTGAGTACGCAGCTGAACTGAAACATTTAGAGACAAAAAATAGACAACTACAGGATTCCCTCAACGCAATGATGACAGAGTATCAGGATTATTTACAAAATGGAATCCCGCACAATGTCGAACTTGACTCGACCGACAAAGTTTCTCTTGAGAATAGAATTAGAAACATGGGTAAGAAAATTCAGGACTTTCAACAAAACGCCCAAGTCGAAATTAACAAAGACCAAAAGTTAGTCGAGACCAAATTGAAAGATTTAATTACTAAAGAACTAGAACAATACTGTTTGGACAAGGACATAGATTGCGTAGTAGATAAAAAAGCAATACTGCATTGTTCGAATTGTACTGACTATACTGACGACTTTGTAAACTATTTAAATAAAAGAAAATAAAGCAACGACACGCCAACAAAACCTATACGCAATGCGGGCAATAGTGTTAAATTGTAAACCTAAAATTTAAACAAACATTTCGGTAGGCTGACAAAGTGGGCTTCAAAACCCCACTTTTGATTTGGCCTACCTAAATGAGCGTGGCTTAAAAAGTGATACTTCAAAAGTCGGATTGATAGGAAATATTGACTATAATAAAGAAAGAGTTAGAGTTGGAGCAGTAAGCCCGTCATATGATTTAAAAAGATTAATAAATTCCTATAACATAGGTATTTCTCAGAGACAAAAAACACCAGATGATTGTAAGGAACGTAAATTCAAACCTGCTGCAATCACAGAAAGATCCTTTGATTTTGATTTAATAAAGAATGACTAAAAAACTAAACTCAACGATTTCGATTATTTTAAGCATTTTGTGCTTATTGATAATTATATGGATAAATATAAAAATTGCTAATCGGTATTTATCAGCTGACGGAAAAACTCAAGCGCTTTTCGGACTAGTTGGGATACTTAGTTTTTCATACAAATATTGGTTTATTGGATTAAGTTTTGGTTCAATTCTCACATCGATTTTAGGTAAAAGAAAAAATGAGGGGAAACAGTTTTTTGGGATTTCAATGACTTTAGGTATACTTTCAATGATAATAATATTTACTCCAATTTGGAGATTAATGATATGATTAACAAATAACCACAGCCAACACTGTATATGTTTCAGTACCACACAAGGCTTTCACATTGCCAAAGCCCCGAAACATATACTTCACGTTAGCTGCAAGCAAAAAAAAATGAAACGACTGAAAATAATATCGTTGATTTTAATTCTATTTCTAGTGTCAGGGTGTTCCTATGTCAGCGATTTTTTTATATATAATTTGTCAAACCAGGCAATTACAATTGTTTATACTTTGACAAAACCTTCATCTTATGGAATGTTTATTACTAATCCAGATGTCTACAAGATAAATACTGAAAACGAAGAAAATAAGCTAACCAAAGTTGAAAATGAAATGGTGAAATATTCTTCTAGTACACAAACAGTGACTTGTACCATTAATTCAAAAGAGGCACTTAGGATTGGTAATGAAATCAACTTCACATTATCCAACTATGATGAAAGAAAACAAATCGGTGAAAACGTTGGACAACTTACAATAACAAGGATCACAACATGTGATACCCTGACCTGTAATGGAAATTATATTTACCTATTACTTTCAGAATTAGACGACAATAAATTTGGAATTAGAATTGAATAAAAAAAGCCAGCAGCTAACAATGGCCGATAGTTTAGCCACAGCCTCGAACTCCATCCGTTTCATTTTTTAATACTCCCTTCTAGCGTGAAGAAAAAGCCGGATCGAACAAAGTAGAAGGAGCAGCACTTCCCGACGGTACCTGTTTTACTTTCACACACTGTGCCTCGCCAAAGAAACGCTGTAAAACAGCTTATAACATGTGCTATCAGTTTATTAAATCTTGGGTTAGTACTATATTGGAAAGGGTTAAGCTTGAACAAATGATAGCTTGTTGTTGTGAGTAATACTTTTTAATGGGACAAAGAGGCAATTATATTTTAAAATCTTCCGATTCGACAAAAATCTACTACACTCATTGGAGAGCTAACAAGATTGCTTGTGATCTTCTCTTAGGTAGTCAAACTTTTATCTCTTTTATTAAGGAATTTGATTTACATGACGAACTCCTTGATGAACCTTGGATTGAAGGAGCTGTTTACGTTGACCTTGAAAATAAAGAAATTCTTTTTTGGGAAATGGAACTTCTACCTAATTATAGTGTCCGAGAGACCTACATGAAAGAACTAAAAAATATATGGAAAGGATGGAATGTCGAATATGCCGAAAAGGCTATGTATGATATTGAGACTAAACTCAATATTGCTTATTCAGATCGACAAGAGGTTGAACTAAGCCAAATTGAATTAGACCAAATCAAAGATGATAAACCAGAAGAGTATACTTCTTGCCAAGTGCTTTTAAAAACAAAAAAGGAATTTGGCATTATCAATCATTATAAAGGGAATGAAGAGCAAATTGCTCAATTGGGGAATTGTTAGATATCTTATCTCAAAAGTCAATTGAAAAGTTTCCTAACGAAGGTGAAATTGACGAATTCGATTTAATCGCGCTAGATACAGTTTCTAAGCAATTATGGGTCAATGATAATATCACTGGACTCGAAAATGTATTAAAATCAATATGGACTGGCTGGAACGTTAACGTAGGAAGTTTCACATACTTAGGATTGTTGAAAAACATGAAATACCAGATCGAACCTTTGAAAATGTCAGAAGACAACCTCAAAGAAAACCTTGATTGTATATTCAACAATTCAGATAATTTCGACCCAAACAAACTAGCTGTCCAATTACAAGAAACTGGAAAAGACGTTAAGTTTAATCCAAACTTCTTTGAGGACATAAAACCTAGAAAATCATTGCTAAGTCGAATCATATCAAGCTTCGGTGGAAAATAAAAACACTCACAACAAGCAGTATGATGTAATAGCTAGTAGCATGTTTCGTAGCGATTGTACTACTTGGACACCCCGGCAAATCTACGATTTGCCTACATAGTAAACCGAAACTATCTTACAATAAATTTACGCTACTCCACATACTGGAGGCGTTGTAACACATTGAAGAATGGCAATACAGGAGATTTATAAAACTTGGAATGTACAATGGGAAAAGAAGAAATTCGCTCTCACGGAAAGTACTGGTTTCCTGAAATTGTTTATGTGATTAGGGAACTTAGTAGAGTATGGAATGAAAAAGAAATTGAAATTTGTTCAGAATACTTAAAACAAGATGATAAGAAGTGGTTTGTGGCCAACCTTTTTGCTCTCCAAAAGAATATTCCTGAACAACTTTTCGAAACATTTATTGATGCTGCAATTAATGAATCAGACCCAAGCTTAAATGAAGAATATATAAGTCCTTGTTTAAGAGTGTTTGGTTTTGAACGAGTCTTTGAATTGCTTAACCAACGTTTTCAAGAGGGTAATAACCAAACTAAGATTGGTGTCTGTAAGGCATATTATTGGGCCAGGTCACCTTTAGTTCAGGTAAGTAAAGGCAATGGGCCTTGGGAAACGAAAGGATATTTTTCCAAGTGGAATGGTCATTATTATGGTGACTATGATTGGGATAGTGGGACTCACTTTGAAATGACTGAATCCGAAATTTCAGAATGCGAGGAAATATCAAGCAGACTATTAATTAAGAGAAGAAGTCTTTTAATTGAAGAGTTTTTGAAAAATCAGGATACTGACTTGCGTTATCAAATAAAGTTAGTCTTACCCGATGAAATATCATCCTTCTCATCAGAGAATAATGAATTGGCAAATTCATACTTCCATGAATTAAAGAAAGATTTTGTACCTGATAATTAGTATTTATCACGATTAACAATCTATGTATTAACAAGTCTTCTCCTTCGAGATCTGAAGTTATGTAAACCCGCTCCAATTTTCATCACTCTATCTAATGCCCCTTCTCTTCTTAGCCTGAAAATATCCTTGAGGATTCTGAGCCTTTTAATCCCGCAGATAGCATGCTCAACACGAACCCTTATACTTGCCAGCTTTCTATTCGCCTCTTTCATAAAATCAGGTAGCTCAATCCCTTTGTGTTTTTTGATAGGCACAATGAATGTAACATTATCAAGATCAATGCCCTTGAAGGCTAAGTCCCCCAGTAGCTTGATACCTTTTTTAGGAAAGGCAAACTGTTGTTGATCAAAAAGCTTTTTATCATGAATACTACCTGCTACAGTCTCAGAAAGATAGAGCACTTGCTTACCCTCTTTGTCGGTGATGACAAGGTTCTTGGTAGTATGTCTCTTCTTCTTTCCACTGTAGTTCATCTTTTGCTTTTCCGAGTCCTTTGGACGCTGTATGAGGCGTTCTACTCCATCCACTAAGAATACTTCACTCTAGTAAGGCTTAAGTTTTTTTCGAAACTCTTCCATTACATTGGCAGGTAGCTCTCCTACATAATTTAATGTTTGTAGTAAGCAGTTTCCCAGGAAATATAGCCATTCACTTACCTTACTTTGACTGATATTGAAATACAATCCTAGTGATTCTTGCGTGGGATTCTCCTTCAAGCTATATAGAATAAAAAAGAGTTTAGTCTCTATCCCTTGGAGACTGCTGTTACGGTAATCATCCAGCTTCTTCAAAGGCTTCCTGCGAGGCCTCCCTTTCATGGTATACTGCTGTAAGGCTTCAACATAAACATATGAGAAAATTCCTTCCAATTCTCTCAACTCTTCCTTGGTCAAGGACGTTAAACTCTGTAGGCGACGGGCACTTATGGATTTAGGTTTCACAACTAAATGAGTGCTTTGTCGCCTTCTTTTGTTCCTAATTCACAACTTTTTGTTAATCGTGATAATGTCTATTGATAAAGCAAATAGATTTACCATTTCTGAAAGAACGAATTGAAACCTAAGAGCCATTTTTTATGAAACTAATCAAAACAATTTCAACCCTCCTGACTTTAATTGCTTTTTCCTTCCAATTAGCGGCTCAAGTACCCAGAGACAGTAGCTATACCATACAAAGTGCTTACAAAAAAATTAAAGTAAAATACCCCAATATCTCGATACCTACAGCTGATGGTAAGCTTCAAGTTATTACCCAAAATGACCTGACCTACAAAAGAATAGGAAACCGTGAAATCAAAGCGGATATATATTACCCTACAAAACCCAATACAAAAAGGAATGGGCTTGTTTTGGTACATGGAGGAGGGTGGCGAACAGGAGATAAATCCATGATGAAATCCATTGCTGAAAAACTTGCCGACAAAGGTTATTGGGTATGCGTTCCAGAATACCGAATGTCATTGGAGGCTCCCTACCCTGCTGCTGTATATGACTTAAAGGATGCTATCAAGTGGTTTAAGTCAAGGGATTATGACCTCGAAAAAGTTGCCATTATTGGTTTCTCAGCTGGTGGACAATTAGCTTCATTGGTTGGCACTACAAACGGCATCACACATTTTGAGACGTTCACGGAAACCCCATACAACGCTGATGTACAGGCGATCATTGATGTAGATGGGGTTTTAGCATTCAAGCACCCCGTTTCAAAAGAAGGCACAATGGCTGCACAATGGCTGGGTGGAACTTATGAAGAAAAAAGCAGTACCTGGGAAGAGGCTTCTGCATTATCCCATGTAAACCAAACTACTCCTCCTACTCTTTTTATTGCCAGTAAACACCCTCGATTTCTGGCAGGACATCTTGCTTATATGGAAGCCTTGAACAAGCATGGCATTCTAATCAAAAAGGTAGAAATGGGTGATGCACCCCACTCGTTTTGGCT
Organism: Limibacter armeniacum; assembly: GCF_036880985.1. Taxonomy (NCBI): domain Bacteria; kingdom Pseudomonadati; phylum Bacteroidota; class Cytophagia; order Cytophagales; family Flammeovirgaceae; genus Limibacter; species Limibacter armeniacum. The sequence continues at coordinate 282,101 of NZ_JBAJNO010000003.1, read as the reverse complement.
GTTTCACCCTTGGCATAATGCAACAATCACGCACATCTGTAATTTTCTGGATAAGGTCTTTTAAAAAAGAAAAGGCAGCCTCATAAAATGAGCACTGCCTTTGACATATATTGCTTGGTATCAACTACTGAATTATTTAGCACTTAATGCTTCTCCTTCAAATGCGATACCTTCCCAACCACTTTGCATAAAGTTGCGGATATTTTGGTGGTCTGTTCCTTCAGGATTTTGCAATACATCTACTCGGTAGTAATCTCCAAAAAGTTGTAGTGTTTGCTCAGGGCTTAGCTGTCTTAGCTTTGCAAAATAAAAGATCTTGCAAGAGCCATTATTTTGGTTTACCTCATTGACAGTTTCTCCGTTGGTAAACTTGGTTGGCGTAAACGCAAAGTGCTCATCGATATAAGCAATCACTTCTTGAAAAGAAATAGTTTGTGGTGCAGTCTTAATTTTTTCGATCAAAGTCATATAGTTATTTTTCGTCCAATTTAAGGGATTTTGCTATTTATTCGGATTAAAAATAGCTCCTCTTTCACCATAAAAAGTACAGTTATATGTCTTAGAAAGGTGAAACGTTGATATCAGCAATTCCATGTCCATAACCAATCACCTTCCTCTCCATCACACTCCATCAAATCAGCAAAACGTACCTACTTGATAAACAAATAAATACTCCTAAACCTTCAATTTTTAAACGCAACATTGTTGCTTTTATTTAATTCTAATTCAATATTTGCGACCATGTCGCATTTTAAAATTAGAATTATGAAACTAAAAAAACTTTTACTCATTACAGGTATTGCAACTTTAGGACTATGGGGGTGTAACGATGAGCATGATACGATAACTCCAGAGCAAACGGAGTACGAGTTTATCAGAATTGCAGTAACAGACAAAGTATCCAATCAGGTCACTTTACTGACACCTTATAGTGCAGGTATTGAAACATTTGAAGCGCAATACGCTTCAGGAAGAATCTATCCAACTGGATCAGGGCAATTTGCTGCGCTTATTTTCCGTGACAACAATTATGTTCAAGTATTTGACGCAGGAGTCAAAAGTCATGGAGACCATGCTGACTTGACAACTGCCGGATGGACAGATACCAGCAGTAATGGGTTAGCTCCTACACACTTTAAAAGTAAGGGGAATGAAATTATCATATTCAATGACGGATCGGGAACCTTAAGCATAGGAAACGAGAATGATTTCTATGGTGAAAATGCTACCCTGAAAGAAGTTCAGGCAAACCTTGAGGCGCATCATGGAGCAATGGCAAAATTTGACAATGGTCTTTATGCTGTAACCGAGAAAGATGGCAGTATTGCCGGTTCCCTCCCTGAGCGAGTTAGGATCATTGACCAAGATGGAGAGCTGGTTTATGCTTCCACGATACAAACCAAAGGGATTCATGGAAATGCCTCTGATGGTGGCAATGCTTTATTCGGCTCTAGAGATGGAGTATTAGTCATCTCTTCTTCAGGTACTCAGAGTCTGATTTCCTACCCTGAAACTTTTGGTGAGTCTTGGCTTGGCGCCATTTATTATGCCCAATATGCCAACAAGTTTTTTGGTTATACTAAAGACAAAGGGGTTTATGAAATTGATGTTCAAAACAGCCAAATCATTCCTTTAGTTGAAACAACGGATATGCTGCAATGTACTGCTGACTATAAAGGAGAAACCATTATTGTGACGCACTATAGCGGTGCAGTCACTACTTATAACTTGACTACAGCAACTACTCAGCACAAAGAAAGTGTTTTTGCTGCTGTAGCTTCTGATGCTGAATCACTACCAGTTGCACAAGCTACTTCCAACTTCCTTTACCTACTGTTCCCCGATCAAGGGTCAGTCAAACAGTATGACCTAACAGATCTACAAGAAACACAGACTTTTGCTGTGTCTGCAGCTCCTTTCCAGATGACTTTACTAGGTGTTGAAACCAACTACGGTCATTAATCGACTTTCAGAGTGCACCATTTGAGGTCTAATGCTGTATTTTTAGAAAAACGGGTTGCCCTTATTAGGCAACCCGTTTCTTTATTCCAATAGGTTTACATTACATTTCTGTAACTGGAAAGCCTCTTTCTCTCATCAAAGCATTGATATCTGCATCCCTGCCTCTGAACTTTCTATAGGCTTCTGCAGGGTCAAGGGTGTTTTGAGGAGCAAACAGGTATTTAACCATTTTTGCTGCCAACTCCTTATCATAAAAACCACCTTCTGTTTCCTTGAATGCCTCAACAGCATCGGAAGTCAACACGTCTGCCCACATATAACCATAATACCCTGTTGCATAACCTTCGCCCGAGAATATATGGCTGAAATGTGTAGAACGGTGACGCATCACCAGCTCTTCTGGCATATTCAACGTCTCCAACGTTTCTCTTTCGAATGCATCTGGCTCTATTGTCTCAGGGTCTGTAGTATGGTAATACATATCCATCAGTGCTGAGGCCAAGTATTCAGTTGTAGCAAAGCCTTCATTAAAAGTAGATGCTTTTTTAATCTTGGCTACCAGTTCTATGGGGATCGGTTCACCTGTTTTGTGATGCACCAAGTAGTTATTGATTACCAGATCTGTCAGCAACCAGTTTTCCAACAGTTGTGACTGGAATTCAATATAGTCACGAACAGCACCATTCAGTGTTGGGTATTTCACCTCTGATGAAAGGAAGTGCAACGCATGACCAAACTCATGGAAGAACGTTCTTGCATCATCCCAAGAAACCAGTACTGCTTCACCCGGTGCTGGTTTTATAAAGTTGGAATTGTTGGAACTCAATACATTTTGTTTACCCTCAAATGTGGTATGTGAACGATATGTGGTAGCCCAAGCACCCGAGCGCTTGCCAGGTCTTGCATATGGGTCTAGGTACCAAAGCCCGATATGCTCACCTGAGGTCTTGTCAGTTACTTCCCAAACTTTTACATCCTCATGGAATACAGGAACTGAACCTTCCTGCACTGGCGTAAACTTGAAGTTAAACAGCTCACCTGCCACAAAGAACATGGCCTCTCTTAACTTACTCAGTTGCAGGTATTGCTTTACCTCATCCGAATCGAGGTCATACTTGGCTTTTCTTACTTTTTCAGCATAATAGCGGTAATCCCAAGGCGCAATGGTAATGCCATCTCCATGCTGGTCAGCAATTGACTGCATGTCTGCCACTTCTTCTTTTACTCTGGCTACGGCAGCAGGCCACACCTTACGCATCATGGTCATGGCATTTTCTGGTGTCTTCGCCATACGGTTTTGCAATCTCCATTGTGCGAAGTTGTCAAACCCCAAAAGCTCGGCACGCTCGTCTCTGAGTTTCAGGATATCTGTGATGATTTGATTGTTGTCATGCTCATCACCATTATCCCCTCTTGAATAATAGTTTTTCCAAACCTGCTCTCTCAATTCCCTTTCATCCGAATAGGTTAGGAATGGATCCATTGACGAGCGGGTATTTGTAACTGCATACATACCTTCTTTCCCATGGTCTGCTGCGGCTTTTGCTGCCGATTTTACCAATGATTCCGGCAAGCCTCCTAACTGATCTTCAGTAAGGTATGTCACATACCCTTCTTCATCTGCCAGTACATTGCTGCTGAAATTGGTATATAACTCAGAAAGCTCCTTATTGATTGCTGCATATCGTGCTTTCCCTGTAGAATCGAGCTCCGCGCCATTGATGGCAAAGTTTGAATATGTCAATTCCAAAACCCTTTGCTGGTCTGCCTCCAATGGTGCCTCTTTTGATGCATCGTAAATGGACTTCACCCTGTCGAACAGCTGCTCATTCTGAATAATCTTGGAGCGAAAATCTGAAAGTTTTGGAGCCATTTCCTTTTGGATTTCCCTAAACTCCGGAGTGGAAAGGTTGCTACTCCATATATAATAATAGGTCAGCACCCTATCCAATGCCTTACCTGCTCCTTCCATTGCCACAATCGTATTTTCAAATGTGGGCGCTTCCGTATTGTTAGCAATTGTCTCAACCTCTTGCAGGTTCATTGCCATTGCCTCTTCCAGTGCAGGTTTCAAATCTTCCAGCTTCATCTTGTCAAAAGCAGGCAACCCTTGGTATGCACCTTTCCATTCATTCAATAGTTGATTCTCTGACAGTGTTGCTGGCTTATCCTGCTCACTGACATTGCATCCTGCCAAGGCTGTTCCCAAACAGACTGTCAGCAGAATTGGCCATTTTCTTGTAAATGTATTTTTCATGAAATTTTGAATTGGTTTATTTTCAGATAATAATATGCTAAACATTCTAAGAAAAATGCAACAATTCACTACTTAACATTGATTTTCCCATCACTGAAAGGGGGCAAACAAAAAAACCTCTCCCAAAAGGAGAGGTATTATTGATTTTGATCATCTGTTCTGCTACTAAACTTATTGACCATTGAAGTTAAGCTGTACCTCAATTGGGTTATTTAACCTGTTGACTCTTTCATTCAAATAACTGACAAACTTCTCTCGCGATGTAATCCCATTTTTTTCCTGTTCCCAAGCACCTAACAAATAATAGGTAATAGGCGCTGTGGTAGGTTTGAAAACCAACAGGTGGTCATGTTCCCCATCTACAACTTGCTGAACATCTTTGGTATTAAATATAATTGCCAAACCAAGCTTATCTTCCGCAAGGCTTTGTTCACCGTAAGTTGCTAGGTACACCCATCCGTTGGAGCTTATCAGCGATTCTATTCTATCTCCTTTTTCATGTTTTACGATTCCAGTACAAAAGCCCTCAAGCGCTTGGTTAGTGGTCACTACATGTTTTACTGCTCTATCTGATGACTGGATATTCAATACAGAAGTCAGGTCTGCTTTCTGAGCTGACGTTTCCCAACCAAAGTATGATGTTGTAATGGAAGAAGCGAGACAGTTGTTTTCTGTAATGCTACAAGTAACTGAATCGGTCTGCTCAAAATGTGCTACACTTCCGTTGATGTACTGTCCAATTGAACCGATTCCCAAAGACTTTCCGGCTTTTAGAATGTCCATTCCCCAACCGGAAGGCTCATGATAAGAGTCAAACCCATCCTGCCCTACATTTTGTAAGACAAGCGTATCAACCTTCTTTCCGAATATATCGATGGCATTTCGCCAGTCCAGATAAAAGCGGTACCCGATCTGCTCATTCTCCCAGCCAGGTCCTTCATACCTGATATAATATGAGTGGTCTGTATGCGACTCAGGCACACGCAGTGACTTTACATTTTTAAACTCTCCTCCTTCATATTTTCTACCATTCCACTCTCCGCCTTCTTTATGGGAAATTTCAGCCTGTGTTTTTTTAAGCCCTGTCACACCATTGGGTACTTTTTTTTCTTTTGCCAAATTCAACCGGATGGTTTCCTCCGGTTTGAAAGTGGCTTTCACAAGCAGTTTGTCGACCTGTTTGTCTCCATCCACATCAATATACTCCACTTCCTTCCCATCCACTTTTACAATACCTACGGCATGCTTAGCCAACGGACTGTTTGCTTCAAATCCTGTAACCTCCACCACTTCTGTCCTTTCAGACGTTAGCGGATTGGTCAAGCTGATCTCCAAGTTCGGACGGCTTGAAGTATCCGTCTCAGCTTTGGAAGAACAACCTGCAACAACAAAGGTTCCGATAGCCAAAGCAGCAATTGTATTTAAGTATCGAGTCATCATTATAAGGTTTACAGCAGTAAAAAATATAGGTTATTGATACCCCGTTTAGTTTGATTTCGGGTGCTTGATCTGAACTGCATTGGCGTTTACCTCTTCACCCAAATGAAGCTTTGAAGTCTCCATCTTGGAGTTGCTCAGTTCAATCTTATTGCTCTCATCTCCAAACACCTTGATAGATGGTTGATCTGTAATGTTACATTCAAACTTGTCCAAACTGATATCTTTTCCGTTGAAAAGGATCAACGCAGGACCTTTCTTTTGTAGCACTTCTACCCCCTTCAATGAGATGTTTTGGGCATCAATCATCGTGATTCCTTTTGAAGCTTCCAGCATTACATTCTCCATATGGATTTCTTTCAATTTCATTTCCGGCAATCCCTGAAAAAATGCAGCAGCTCCCGAACCTGTTGAGGTGATGTCCTTTATATAGATATTCCTGAAAGACGGTGTTGTAACAGTCACCGGAATTGGTTGTGCCTTCACTCGCTCGTTGCTGAAACTGCCATCTTCCAGCACAGGTGATTTGCCCTCATAAAAAAGGTTGAACCTAATAGCCTCCGTTTTGATATCGACCATTTCAATATTGGAGATGTAGATATTCTCTACAACACCGCCTCTACCTCTTGTACTCTTGAACCTGAGTCCACAATCTGTTCCTATAAAAGTACAATTGGATACGTGCACATTCTTTACACCGCCTGACATTTCACTTCCCACTACAAAACCACCATGAGCATGATATACTGTATTGTTTTTGACGATCACATTTTCAGTTGCCATACCACGCTTCAAGCCGTCCTCATTCTTTCCAGACTTGAAACAAATGGCATCATCTCCCACATCAAAGCTGTTGTCATGGATTACCACATTTTTACAAGACTCCAAGTCCAAGCCATCTCCATTTTGAGAATACCAAGGGTTACGGATTGTCAGGTTTCTTAGTGTCACATCCTCACACATCAGCGGGTGTAGGTTCCATGCAGGAGAGTTCTGGAAAGTGGGTCCGTCTAGCAATACTTTCTTACACCCAACCAAGCTCACCATTACCGGTCTCAGGAAGTCTCTTACCTCCAAGAACTCCTCATATGTTTTCAGGTCTGGCACTCCAAAATTTCCTGTTGATTTGGCTCCTTCTTTTGCCTGCTCTGACGGGTACCATGTATTGCCATCATCACTCACAACCCCTCCAGACTTTACTTTTTGATGCCACTGTGCAGCAGTCAATTTTGACTTTTTGACCAATCTCCATGAATCTCCCGCACCGTCAAAAACACCCTCTCCCGTGATCGCAACATTTTCAAGGTTCTTGCCATTGATTGGAGAAGTACAACGGTATGTTTCCAAACCTTCATAACTTGTCTCCACGACTGGATACTTGTCAAAATCGTCATCAAATATCACCAAAGCGCCTTTCTCTGTATGCAGACGAATATTGCTTTTCAGGCTAATTGGCCCTGTCTTCCAAATCCCTTTTGGAATCAGTACTGTCCCTCCTCCTTTTTTCGCTACGGCATCAATCGCTTTGCTGAATGCTTCCGTGTTATCAACCAATCCATTTCCTACAGCTCCATGCTCCTTGACATTGACCATATGCTTTGGAAATAATGGTTCCTTTACTTGAGACATCTTAAATTCCAGCCCTTTATAAAGGTCAGTTTGTGCCCATGCATTCAGCCCAATAAGGCAGAAGCACATCAATATTATTGCCTTTCTTCTCATGTCTAAATATGGTTTCTTTGATTTCTAAATATCATCTACAGGCTCAAACCTGAACCAATCATAATTGGCATATCCTGAGTCATTTATTTGCGCTTCCCTTTGGGCAAAGATGCCTACTTTAGCACCAATCCATCTTCCCGGTTTTGCTGTAAACGCCTCATCTATTTCTGTAAATGCCTGTCCATCCGTACTGAAACTGAACCTACATTTGCCCTTTCCTGAAACGGTTACCCGCAGGTGAAGCTGATTTTCCTTTAGCTTTCTGATTACTGTTACTTTCTCCTTGTTTCCATGCCTAACATCAGATGCCGTCGCATAAATAAGGTAAATGCCATCCGCCTTTGAGATCATTGATAAATGAGCATAGTCTTCTCCCATTACGATCAGTCCTGTTCGCTCATGTTGCATTTTGTTATTTGGAAAGAAAGTAACCTTGGTTGTTGCCTTGAAAGCAGAAGCCGGAAACTTCTGAAGCAACAGGTTAGGAGCATTCCACAGACTTGTAGCCGTATCGGGAAGCATATCAGTATAAAGTCGTAGGTATCCTTTTGCTCCATTGGCTAATGCCCAAGTAGCTTTAGGGTTTGCCTGCCACTGCCATTGAAGACCTAGTTTATTTTTATCAAACTCATCCGAGTCTAGAGGAGTCTTTAGCTGTATTTCACTTTTTACTGTCGGCTTTCTATATGATAAAACCGGTTTGCCTGTACCATTTCCATCCTTATCCTCTCCAATTACAGGCCAGTCACTTTTCCATTTCATCGGTTGTAGGTGCACGATACGTCCATACGCCTCAAGATCCTGAAAGTGAACAAACCATGATTCTCCCGATACGGTCTCCACCCAACCACCCTGATGTGGTCCGTTGATGGGTGTATCTTCCTGTGCCATCACGATACGCTCTTCGTAAGGCCCATAAATGTTTTTTGACCTTAGTACCAATTGCCATCCAGTTGAAACACCGCCGGCTGGTGCGAAAATATAGTAGTAGCCATTTCGCTTGTAAAACTTCGGTCCCTCCACTGTTGGGTGTTCTTCATGTCCATCAAATACAATGGTCCCTTCATCCAACAGTTGAGTCCCTTCCTTATTCATTTGATTGATCACTAGAATACTTTTTATCCCTGCTCGGCTACCTGCAAAGGCATGTACCAGATAGGCGTTTCCATCTTCATCCCAAAATGGACATGGATCGATTAGCCCTTTTCCTTCCTGTACCAAAATAGGGGTTTCCCAAGGACCTGCGGGGTTATCTGATTTGACCATATAAATGCCAAAGTCAGGGTCTCCATAATAAATATAAAACTGTCCATTATGATGGCGGATAGCGGGTGCCCATACGCCATTTCCATGTTGAGGGACTGAAAAGTGCTCAAATGGAGGCTGTCTCTTTAATGCATGTCCAATCAGTTCCCAATTCACCAAATCTTTGGAATGAAGTATCGGTAAGCCTGGAACTGCATTGAAACTAGAGGCTGTCATATAGTAATCTTCACCAACCCTACAAATATCAGGATCGGAGTAATCGGCATGCAGTATTGGATTTTTATAGGTTCCATCACCTTGATCGGCTACCCACACCTTGGAGGTCGTAGGACTGTCATGTTGAGCCATAACAGCACCTCCGTATGCTGCCAGCAAAAAAGTGAAGGCGATATGGACAATTTTGTTTACAGACATTTTTAGTTCGAATTGATATTGGGTTCCCAATCACCCAATATGTTTTCCAATGTGTATTTCTCTGTTTCCGCATCTGAAAGCTGATGCGACCACGCTACCCGACTTGATGGTGCTGCGCCAGTCCCCTTGGAATTATGCTCTGCATAAAAGGCCGTCTGTTCTGCATTAGGCTTGTTCCAGTTGTGCCAACCTTCCTCCTTGATATGCTGATCCAATGTGCAATCAATCAGTACAGTCTGTGAAAAAGATCTCCAAGGTCGCCCTAAGTACACTGACTTTTCGGGTGCATCTCCTGTAAATCGGCAGTCAATAAAGACAAACCCATTTTGAGCACCCTCAATTGTACTGGCTGCCGTTACATAGTATCCGCCCTTTTTCGAAAAGATTTCGCATTGTTCAAAAACTGCAGTGGACCAACCGAAGATAAAGTCTGTGGTACCTTCGATATAACAGTTCCTGTAATACTGTCTGCTGTTTTTGCCATGGGGGTACAAAGTATCTTGAAAGCCAAGAAAACGGCAATTTTCAAACAATACCTTGTCGCCATCTATCCGCACTGCCACAGCTTGACCAACAGGCCCCGATGAGTTTTCAAAAGTCAGGTTCTTGGCTGTAAACCCATCTCCAAAAACATAGAAACTAGATGAACCTGAGGTTCCCATTTCTTCTCCAAAACGGTTCAACTTTTTGGCATAATCATCATAGGTGATCACGGTTTTGGAAGCATCCTCACCAATCATCATTACATTGGTTTTGGAGGCTGGTAGAATAAGTTTTTCCTTGTAGACTCCTGACTTGATAAAAATAGTTGTTACGGCTTTCCGGATATCAGGAACAGCATTAATGGCTTCCTGAATGGTCGTGAAGTCCCCGGACTTGTCCTTTGCTACCACAAAATCATACTGAACTGAAGCATGGACAACCGGGGAACTTACCAGCCACAACCAAATCATTATAAATATGAAAATGAAATTCTTCAAAGTGCTGCGTTTTTCTGATCTGCAAATTGTGTCTCATAGAGCAATGAAGCCATGATAAATGGTCCGACACCTTTTGGGTCGTTGTCCCTTTTGGGCTCATTGATATAATATTCATAAGTACCTGACCTGTAGGGCGTACCTCCCAATCCTGCTACGCCACAGATATTGGTCAGGCTCACGGTTCCGTCTTCTTCATATTTCACAAATTGAGAAACGACACCTTTATAAGCCTTTTCAGCAACAGGTTTGTACTCATCTGACAGATAGCCTTTCTGCACTCCCTTCAGCAAGAAATAGGTAAACATGCTTGAGCAAGAGGCTTCCAGATAGTTTCCATCTTCATGTGCCTTGTCCAATACTTGCCACCAGACTCCTGTTTCCTCATCCTGATAGCGGACTACCGATTTAGCCATCTTGTCCAGAATATTTAAAATCACTTCACGCTTAGGGTGGTCTTCAGGGAAATAGTCCAAGACATCTACCAATGCCATTGCCAACCATCCCATGCCACGCCCCCAGAAATGAGGAGAAACACCTGTCTCAGGATTAGACCAACGTTGTGTCTTACTCTCGTCCCAACCATGATAGAAAAGCTCTTTTTCATTATCCCAAGTGTACTTGTCGATCAGGTAAAACTGTTGTGCCACATCATCAAACAAGGCAGGCTCTTCAAACTCAGCGGCATACTGTGCCAGCATGGGTGATCCCATATACAAACCATCCAGCCACATCTGATTCGGATAGCGTTTCTTATGCCAGAAACCTCCCTCTGCAGTACGAGGATGTTCCTCCATCTGGCTTCTCAAAGTATCCAAAGCCAATCTGTACCTGTCGGTTGACTCCTGATTGTACAGTGTAAAAAGGAACTTACCTGCATTGAGCCTATCAATATTGAAATCGCTTTTCTTGTAAGTCAGGATCGAACCATTATCCCTGATCATTGAGTCTGCATAGCTCTTGGCATAATTGTAATACTTCTCATCTCCTGTCTTTTGCCATACCTGAAGTACCGCTAAGCAGATCAGTCCGTTAGTGTATTCCCATTTTGGTTTTTCCCTGAAGTCAATCAGTCTTGGGTCTGGGTTTCTCTTCAGTTCAGCATCACTCATCTGAACAAAAAGAGGTACTGTTGGTGCTGTTAATGTTGCTTCTGCTGACTGCTTCCTATTTCCTGACTGGCTACTGCAGGCAAAAAGGAAAAGGAGCATCACGCATATATTAATTCTTTTCATCTCTTTTCATTTCCAATAATTGATTCAGATAGATTTCGATATTTGAGTAGGATTCACTTAGGTTATTACCTGCATGATCATCTGGGTTATTGGGGTCTAGTCCATTGGATATTTCCCAATCATCGGGCATTCCATCACAGTCCTTATCTGTTGGCACTTCTCCTGCTTTCAGCTCACACCACCCCCCAACTTCTGTTTGTGAATCAATGATTCCTGACTTTCCATAAGTTGCCTTTCCTTCCAAAACTTCCTTGACAATACGCTTATCGATGCGATCACGGTGAAGAGACGCACCTGCCTGTGAAAGCACACTTTCAAAAGCTGCTTCAGCTGTTTGCTGATGAATCGGTTCACTAAGCACTGGCGTTTGTCGTAGGTTTCCTCCTGTAATTCCCTTACTGTTATCTGCTGTAATTTCAGCGTTCGCAGTAAACACATTACCGGACAAGAAGTAACTGCCGTAGGGCTTGAATGGATCCATAATCCTGAACTTGGAATTGGAAGTTGCGGGACCTGGCTTGTAATAGTTGCTTACCATGTTATGGTTCCCTTCTTCACCACCATAAGAGCTATTCTCTTTCCAGTTATAAATCACATTGTTTCTGAAATCCACTATCTCCTTTTCTGGCTCTCGGTGGTACCTTGCCCCACAAAACCTTGGGTTCCTGCTTTTATGGTGTGCTAACAGGTTATGGTGAAAAGTAGCTTTCTTCCCTCCCCAGATACCTCCATATCCATGCTCACCTTTCTTATGCACTGAGCTGTTCAGACTTTCCGAAATGATACACCACTGAAGTGTGAAGTTTTCATTGTCGTAGCAAGTAGCGGTTTCATCGGTACCCCAACTGAAAGAGCAATGATCCACAATGATGTCCTTCTGTTTCCTTATGCTCAAGGCATCTCCCTCAACTTGGGCTTCATCTCCCATTCTGATTCGCAGATAACGGATAATAATATTACCTGCTTTTACATTTACAGGATAGTTTCTAATACAGATCCCATCTCCCGGTGCAGATTGACCCGCTATTGTCAAGTTGCCATGCTTTATCTCAAGCGGAGATTCCAAGGCTATATTCCCTGCTACAGCAAAAGTGATTATCCTTGTCTCAGAACTGCTTACTGCTTCTCTCAAACTCCCTTTTCCACTATCGTTCAGGTTGGTTACAACCATTACTTCCCCCCCTCTGCCACCAGTGGTGGACTTTCCGAAACCTTCCGCTTCAGGAAAAGCCAGTCCCTGACCATCAACATGACAGCTGATAAGCATGGCAGCATGAAAAATCAGCATTTTATATAGCAGTCTGTTCATTTGAAAAATCCCTTTTTGAAAGGTGTTATAGGTTCAGATTATTTGAATAAAGGAAAAAAGGTTCCAGTCCTGAACCATTGGCTCAAGCAGTTATGGAGAAAAATGGGCAGGCTCAGCATTTTGATGCCTGCCCCTATATCTAAAAAAACTTATGCTTATTGGTAAGCTGGGTTTTGTTGGAAACCTTTATTCTGGTTCAAGTCAATTGCCTGCTGTGGAATCGGTCTCAGGATTTTCTTCTCACCGTTGCTACCATCAAAGTTAGAAGGCTCAATCAGGCTATTGTAAGCAGATGCTCGCTCAAGCAGTTTGCCAGTACGCTTCAAGTCAAACCATCTGTGGTACTCGCCCAATAGCTCTCTGCCTCTTTCGTCCAAAATGTAGTCGATATCAAACGCTGCTGCAGCTGCCGGTGCTACACCTGCACGGTTTCTTACTTCATTCAAGCGATCAAGCCCTACTGCTGCATTGCCAACGCCTAGGTATGCTTCTGCGGCAATCAGGTAAGTCTCTGCCAATCTTGATACAACAAAATCACGTGCACTTACTCTACCATTGTCTCCTCTACCTCCAAATCTCGATTCAGGGTCATCAAACTTCTTCACAATAATTGTGGTATAATCACTCAAGATTTCTGCACCATCTGGATCATGCGTTCCATATGCGTGATAAGATGCCTCAGGATGTTCGGCCATATAAGCGGCTTCGTCTTCAGCAGTAAACCATGAAGGTGCATAGAAGTGAGCTACTGTTAATTCTGAATGGTCATCCACATCAAAATAGTCATAGTATCGATCGTATACTTCTGTCATAAATGTTCCTTCCCATCTCTCATCACCTTGTTCATAAAGGTCTAGCGCAAACCTTGTCGGACATAGGTTGTATGACTTCCAAGGTGCATCGCCTGCTACATCAGAGCCACCTAAGTATGGGCCAAAGAAACCTTGTTGCTGATTACCTAATCTGTTATCCGCTGTTCCAATTGAACCAGAACTAAACTGCACCGAGAAAACCACTTCTGAGTTCATCTCATTACCAGGCGTCCACAGTTCTTCAAAAGAAAGAGAAAGTGGTTGCCCTCCGATAACTGCATCTGCATAACTTGCTGCTTTAGCAAAGTCATCACCTGCTGCAAATGACTCATATGCTCTAGTCAAGTGAACTTTTGCCAGCATATGCTGAACAGCTTTTTTATTCACTCTCCCGTCAAACGCACCATCCTTTACAGCTGCCAATGCCTGCTCTAAATCCTGAATAATAAAAGCATAGATGTTTTCAGCAGACTCTCTTTCATATTCCGTAATCGCTTCTTCCAAAATGGCATCAATCTTACTGACACCCCCATAGGTTTGCACCAAAAGGAAATAAGCTGTAGCACGAATATATTTTACCTCACCTACATACTGAGGAATCATATTATTTTGCTCAGTAAGTTCAGCATAGTGCAATGCTGTGTTTGCCTGCTGAATTGTCTTGAAGCAGTTTGAGTATAGAAAATCTACTCCTTCTGAAGAAGGGTTCAACTGTGTATATTGACTCAAACCTGTAGGCGCTTGGTCTCTGCCTTCTCTGTACAGGTCTGTACCCGCTACAAAAAGCCAAGGATCTTGTCCATATATTTCCCGAAGTGAGGCATAGTTGGCATTCACCAATGCATTAAAGCCTTCCTCCGTTACATAAAACTCTTCAGCTGTTACATTTGATTTATTCTGTTCTTCCAGAAAGTCATCGCATGACGTGATGGTAAACAACCCCAACGCCATCAGTATTAATATCTTTTTCATGTTTGATACAGATTAAAATTTAAGACTCATACCAATTTGTGTTGTGATGTTACTCACTCTACCTACAGAGAAAGATGCTTCAGCCCATTCTGGATCCCAGCCTGTATAGTCTGTCATCACAAATGGATTCAATACATTTACATATACTCTCATTGACTGAAGTTTCAATCTAGACAGTGCATTACTTGGCAAAGAGTATCCTAGAGAGATATTATTTACTTTAATGAAAGATGCATCTTTGTAGTACCCTACACCATCATTTCTCCAATAGGTACCTGCATTTCTAGGTTGTGGGTAAGAGTTGGAATATTGAGCTTGAATACCTGCTGTATTTTCAGGTACATACCAATCTGCGATATCCAGCTTTTGACGACCTCTATCACGAACATCTTCAAAGTTGGCGTGGAAGTTACTGTATGCCAACACTCCTTCTACTGCTGAGATAGTCAGGTTCAAATCAAAGTTACCTACATTCAATCTTGAGATAATACCTGCTGTCCAGTCAGGGTTAGAAGAACCTAAGATTACCCTATCATCTTCAGGTGAGATTTCACCATCGCCATTGATATCTTTAACCTTGGCCTGACCTGGCTCCTGATTGTAAGCACTAGCCTCATCAACCTGACCAGGTTGCCAAATACCATCAAACTGATAGTTATAATGTGAATCAATGGACTCACCAATAAACCATCCGTTTCCTACGTCATCATTTTCTGACTGACCATAAAGAGATTCAATTGAGTTTGTATTTTTAGTAAATGTAAATATAGTCTCCCAAGTCACTAGTCTTGACTGAACATTCGTTGTAGTCAACATCAATTCTACCCCTGTATTTCTAACTGATGCAGAGTTTGCAGCAATAGACTCAAAGCCTGATTCAAAAGGTAGTTTTTGTTGCACTAACAATCCATCTGACAGACGGTCATACCAATCAATACTACCTCTGATTCTATGTGAGAATAAATCATAATCTACCCCTAGGTTAAGCTCCTTTGTTTTCTCCCAAGTCAGTGCCTTGTTGGCAATGGAAGAAGCTACCCAACCATTTGCAGCAGATCCATCAAAGTCATAGTATGTTTGTACATCCAACGTGTTAGAGGTCGAGTAAGGAGATATATTCTGGTTACCTGTTGTACCATAACTCACTCTTAGTTTCAAATCAGAAATCTTATCAACTCCTTTCATGAAATTCTCATTACTTACTCTCCATGCTAATGCAGCTGAAGGGAAAGCATTCCATTTGTGACCTTCTGCCAATTGAGATGCACCATCCCAACGGTTTGTCACTGTCAATAAGTAGCGATCCTTATAAGTATAGTTAGCACGAACTGCAAAGGAAGCCAGTTGAGCCTGTCTGAAATAGTTATTGATATTATGTGTAGCCATGTCACCTGACCCTATGTTATAGAAGCCAGTTTCAAACGGCTGGTCAGTAGAAGCAAACTCCGATACTTCTGTTCTATCAATATAAATACTCTGCAAACCCAATAGGTTGAAGCTATGATCTCCAATTTCTTTATTGATATTTACTTGGTTATCCCAAGTAAGGTTGAAGTTCTCATAGTTAGTCATGGCAGAAGAAGCTAAATCATTATTATTCGCCCCTACTTCCGTTAGAACTCCCCAGAACTCACCTCTTCTATAGGTTTTCAATCCTGTTGAAAGCGCTGACTTTACATTGATCCAGTCTAGGATGTCATACTGTGCATAGATATTTCCCAACAAGTTCCATTGTCTTGTCTCATCACTAGAGTTATCAATCTGTAAGAGTGGGTTGTATGTACTTGTTTTGTCAGCTGCAGAAGTGCCATCAGGGTACTGAAGTTTACCTGGCTGTGCATAATACTCCCCTTCAATTTCATTTCCATTTTCATCTATTGCCCAAGGACTCAAGAATGGGTTCAGACGAAAAGCATCACGCATGGCATCCTTACTACCTCTCTCAATATTGCTTAGTGAAATTGCAAAACTACCCCCTACTTTCAGTCTGTCACTCATTTCCTGATCAATGCTTGATCGTAGTGTGAACTTCTCCAACCCTTCATTCTCAATATTACCCGTTTCCTGTTGGTAGCCTGCACCTAACGTATAAGAAGACCTGCCATTTCTGTGCGTAATTGACAAGTAACTGTTAGACTGCATACCTGGCTTCAAAACTGCATCATACCAGTCATAGCCATCATTGTTATCCATACGCTCACGCAGAACAGCATTCTTACTTGGCGATACTACTTTGTCATAAAACTCTTCAGATGTCATACCTTCCGAATAGTTAGTCGCCAAATAAGCTGACATATGGTAGTACTTCCATTTTTCAGGACTCATCATCTTAGGCAGTCTTGCCGGATTCTTAGTGCCATAAAAAGTGTCGAATGAAACAGTTGTACCACTTGGAATAGATGCTCCACTTTTAGTCGTAATCAAAACAACACCATTGGAACCTCTTGATCCGTAAATTGCTGCTGAAGAGGCATCTTTTAGGATGTCAATCTTTGCAATGTCCTGAGGGTTCAGGAAGTCTATACCATCTGTGATTACTCCATCCACCACATATAATGGTGCGTTAGCACTACTGTTCACTGTGTTTTTACCCCTAATGGTCAGATTGAATCCATCACCTACACGACCCGTTGAGTTGTTGATCTGTACACCTGCCACACTACCTTGGAGTGCTTGAATCGGGCTGGTAGTTCCTCTCTCTGCCAATACAGCTGCATCAACGCCCGCCACGGAACCTGTCAGATCCTTTTTCTTGACAGTACCGTAACCCACTACTACTACCTCCTCCAAGGCTTCCATATCTTCAGCCAGTGAGACGTTAATAGCGCTTCGTCCGTTGATTTCAATTTTTTGAGTTACATAACCTATATAACTTACTACCAAAACGCTTTCTCCTTCTGATACCAATACACTGTATCGCCCATCAAGGTCAGAGATTACACCTTTGGTAGTTCCTTCAATCATGATGTTCACCCCCGGCAGTGGTTCGCCTGCTTCTGTGGAGATTGTTCCTGTTACTTTTGTTTGAGCCATCAAGGCAGTTGAAAGCAAGAGCGCTCCTATGGTAGCGATCAGTTTCATGCCTGTAGAGTAGCCATGATATCGTAGTTTCTGATACATGATAGTACAATTATTTAAAACATGTGTTGTCGTTTTTAGTGTTGGGTTTAGTCAACAGCTTTGGGTTATTCGCATCGATGGAATAGTCAAATCTGAAAAAATAGGCTGTTAGTGTTTATTCATAAATTAACATATGTATAGCATTTTTTTGGGAATGTATCAGTATGCCCAAAACCACCCTATAACTGCATTAATGGCATAGTTTAACTACCAATACTTATATTCATATTTTTTCAGAATAGTGAATTTTGGAATAACTACATAGAAAGCGACAGGTTAAAAAGTGTATTTCCTACAAAAAATCACATTTTAGAATCCCTAAAATATTGGCAAGTTCATTAGGCAGTCTTTCTTTATCTATACTATCGTATGGCTAAAACAAAAAAGGCTTACCCCTGACAAAACAGGAGTAAGCCTCGATAAGGCATTAATAAAGGTACTAATTACAACAACCAGAACATCGCTTCATCCCAATCATGGAACCAGCGAAAATGGATAGGCAAACTGTTCTGTGGCTGCTTGGTTTCATTGAGTAAGTTGTTTGCATATTCTGTAGAGAAAGAATCGCTCTTTACAACATACGCTACTTTTTTTAGGTGGGTCTCCTGAAGTACTGGCACCCATATATCAGCGATTCTGGCAATCTCATCTGAGGAGTACTTTCGAACGTGTTTGGTAAAATCAATCAACCAACCTTGTGGGTCATACTTAAACAGTAACGACAAGGTAATATCCACTTCATGCAGATACTCCGTCCTTGTAAATGGAACCATGGAGGACATTCCTTCTGAATGCATCAGCAAATGCTCGTCATCAAAATGATGTAAGAAGAAATTGGTTACAGTTTTTTGCATTTCAAATCAGGTTAAGGTTCATCGATTTCTTGATATAATTTTACCCAAGCAGCCATTTCATAGCATCTTGCTTCAATATAAACCGTCCATATTGAATGTCGATTGGCAATGAGTCGTTCAGGTGACTCAACTCTAATACTACTTGGTTGGCATAATTAACTGAATCATTATTGTTATTATCAGCAATAATTGCCACTCTTTCCAGAACTGTATCCTGAAGGATCAGTTTCCATCGTGGTGTATGTTTTGTGACTTCCAAAGGAGAAAAATAAACCAGTTGCAAACGAAAGTCCACTAACCAATATCGGGGGTTATATTTCATAAGACACATATGTACAGTATCTAACTCCTTGAAGTAATCCGTTGCCACAAAGGGGGCTGTATCCCTAAGTGCACTCGTGTAAAGAATCTGATGCTCTACATCAAACTGATGTAAGGTATAAGGTGTGGCTGCTTTTAACATGTTAATAAATCGGATAGGCTAATCTATGAGATAAAATCGTGTTGGGGCAAACCCAAGTTAGTTATGGCTGATTTTCTGCACAATTCTGTGAGAACATTTATATAAATTATGATTTTGGGCTTAATAAGGCAAGTAATAATATACAATTATAAAGCCCTTCCATTTTGGAAGGGCTTGGCAAGTCTTATGGAGTTGTATTTGATGTTATCTTTTTGTATTCCTCTTGTATTGCACTCATATCAGGTTCTTGTTTCATCAGCTTAGTTCTCTCTTTATTGTCTGACATCCAACGGTAAAGCCAAGAGACTCCCCATTGTTTTGTGTACAAGTCCTTTTGCTGGTAAACCTTGTCTCCCATCGCCTCATCAAGGCTGATAAAATTGTAGTCCCTTTCTTTCAGTTTTGTAATCAGGATTTCAAGATAATCCGCATTCAAGCTATTGTCATGACAAAGGTAAATATGCTTGATTTTCCTACCATATTGCTCGGCTACCATGGCTTCATAGAAATCAAAATACGCCAGTGTTTTTTCAATATAGGTCTCTGCTACCCTTTTGGCTTCTTCTTTCTTTCCCTCCTTCAAGTAATGCTCATAAATGTAGCTGAACATCCAATCAGAACTCTCTACTGTAAAAGGTGTAATTATATATTCCTGACCTATCAAGTAGTCCTTTATTTCCTGATGTTGCAGGGAGTCTTTACCCAAGTTATTGTAAGGAAACCTAAAGTATTTTAGCTCTTTCTGATATTTAGTGGATAGCTCTTGAGTCAGGTATGCTCCTTTATCTACATCTAGCTTGAATGTATCAAAGCCTACTTCAGAATAACTTGAGTGATTGAAAGTATGGTTACCCAAAGTAACATTTTCCCGTTTTGCCCATTCATTCAGCAAGGCGAAATTCTCAACCATTGAATCTGTCTTAAACAAGAGTCCTTCATTGATAAAAATAGCCACGGGAATATCCATGGAATCTAGCTTATCCATCAGCTTTGAATGAAAACCATCCCGTTCAAACTTGACAGTATTTGGTACATCATCGATTGTGATAGCTACTGATGACTGTCCAAAAAGGTTTACAGCAAAAAGGATAGACAGAACCCCCGCCATTGTAATCATTTTCATACTTCTGCATATTTAAAGGTCTGTATTAAAGCAGACACAAGTCCAAAAAGAATTATCATCCAAAAATATTGCTAGAAGTTCGGGAAACCAACCTATTCATTAATCGTTGTTTCTTTTTCAAGCATCCCTGTAGTAAAATAAATACACTCCAATTTCCTCAGTGCTGACTAAACCTTTCCTTTGTTCAATTTTTTTATTTCATAAATAACACCTGCTTCCCCATCAAAATCATATTCACCCAAATACTCTAGTCCAATTTTTTCAAGTACCCTAATTGATCCTAAATTATCTTTCATTGCACGTCCAACAATACGTGTCAAACCAAACTTCGAAAACCCATAGTCAAGACATGCTTTAGCTGCTTCGCTTCCAATTCCTTTATTCCAATACTCCTTAAAGAATCTAAATCCAATATCATATTCCTCTAATTCAGGAGTGTATTTAAGTCCACACCAACCTAGAAATTTGTCTGAGTCTTTTTCAATTACCGCCCACCTTCCAAATCCATAAGTCCTATAGTGACTATAATTTTCTAAAAACCGTTTTGCTTCTTGAATACTCTCAAATGGTTTATCACCCGTGTATTTAATATGATCCCAATCCAGATTTAGTCGATAAATATCTTCTGCATCATCCGGTGTCATTTCTCTGAGATATAATCTTTTGGTTTCCAGTATTTTCATTAGCTGGATATTAATGTCCCAGGTACAGCCCATAGCACTTTTCGCTACCTATTAAGTACTTAGAAACTTGTACGTTTCCATCGTTAAATTCTTAGAAGATGCAATTTTCTGAAGATATCACAAGCCTTTTAGCAATGGGTTTTGATTCATTAGCAATGCCTTTCAGAACTTGCTAAGTTGCTTTTTTACTTATAATATAGATTTCAACAATCAAGATGTTTACACCCCAGCCCAACCAAGAAACAATTTTATAAGTATCCATAGGAGGTAAAGCGAAAGTTGAAACAATAATCCATTTAAATAACCTCAAACTGATAGCAGATAAAGTTAGAGCAAAACTTCTAAGCATTGAGTTGAAATGCTCTTTCCAATTATGCTTTAGTGCGTGTATTAACGCATTAAGTGTAAAAGAAAACCATAGGATAGCTTGCAAGACAAAAGATGTTTTACTCCAAATTCCACCATTCGCATGCACAGCCATAATAAAGCCTGAAGGTGCTGAAATTAACAGGATAAGTAATACGTATCCCCATCCAAATTTCTTATGTAGCTGTGGAAACTTGACTCTTAATAATTTTGAGAACTGCAATATCCCAAGTATCAAAATTGGTAAGCTTGTATAAACATGAGAGAAGAAAGCGACTTTATAATAGTCTAACTTAATCTCCTCAGTTTTGATATTTAAAAAAGCTACATTATCATCAATAGGAATGTACTGGATAGTTATTAAGCACATTAAATAGCCAAAGTAGGCGACCATGGTATAGTACGTAATTTTCCCAATTAGACTAATGGAGAATTTCATCTTACAGTTTAACCTCGTCCAAAATAATCATAGTACTCTTCAGCATTTTTCTCATATTTTAGGAGAAGCTGAATGTTGTTTTTTTCTATCTCAGTGAATTCATGTCTAATATCAGTGTGAACAGGTATATACCAACTTTGAGCATCAAAGAATACTCTCAAAGGTCTTTTTTTGAAAGAATAACCATGCCTTGCATAAATTGTATTTCTGATTATTAACAAATCCCCTTTCTTTAGGTTCTCAACATCAGCTTTATTTAGAACAGTATTAGAAGCATTGATTTCATATATTTTGTTCGTTGCCGATGAAAATTCATTAGACACCCAACCACCAAATTCATCATCTGGGTCAGGTTCATTACTAGTACCAATCTTTTTATTCCAATCAATATATACTTTGGCTCTTTCAAGATTGATATTAGGGTTATAGGTGTAATTTTTTCTTCTTAAATCATATTTCCTTTTTTGGATATTAATTTTTCTGTAGGCTTTCCATGTTCCAACTAAAACGCTATCCTCAATTTTAAAGGTAAATTCACCATCATATTTATCATTACCAGGCTCTTTTACTTTAAAAAATAAGGTTCCTATTGAATCTTCTTTAACAGTTCCATTAAAAGGCCTGTCATTTCCTGCAACTACACTATGACCTGTAACGATTGTATCTTGAATATTATCAATTGATATATTGATTTTATTTTCTCTTCTCCAATAGTACCCATCATCTACATATAGATCATTCTCACTTAAATATCCATTGGAGTCATCATCTTTTTCAAAATACCCGACCCAAAAACCTATTATAGAATCTTCTGAGTTCGCATTTAATAGAGGTTTTAATTGATGTTGAAGTTTTTTAGGTACTTGATGACTAACTACTGGGTTTGTAGTGACCTTTCCTTTAATTTTCGATGAGTCAATCTCGGTCCCTTTTTCAATCTCTATTTTTGCTTCTTTATTCTTGATATTAGTTGAGCATGAAGAGGTTATGAAAACTGAACTAATGATAATAGCTAATATTTGTTTCATTTTAATATCGTTCCAATTATATCTAAAGTATTGTCTTAGTAACACTAACAATAACTTACTTCTACAAACCTACTATTTTAAATGCTAATGCTGTATTTTTATAGGCTTTGTTGTAATTATATTTTTATTCTTATAATTGACTATTAGTGCATACCTCCCTTCCTTTTAGGATCTATAATTATAGGGATTATTACCTCCATTGCTACAGGAATATCACTTTGTCTTCCAGGTTCAAATTTCATTTTCTTAGAAGAAAGAGATTTCAAAACTACTTTATCTACAGCCTCAGTATATCCTCTTACTACCTTAAAATCTTTGGGGTTGCCAAGAGTATCGACAGTAAACTGTACATATACTCTTACCTTTTCTTTTAAGTCTACTGAAAGTGCTACTTCACGTTTCACTGACTCAATTAGGTCTTTATATCCTCCTTTCAAAATTGGTTGGGTTTCCAATATTTCTCCAAAAACGATATCAGTACCCTCATTAACCGCTACAGTATCTTCAACTGGATATTCTTGAGCCTTTATTGGTAGTCCTATAGCAGATGTTAATAAGGTAGCTGCTGCATACTTTAGAAACGAACTACTTACTTGCTTCACATTGAAGATACCACAAATGGAAGTGGAGGACGCAGACAATATTGCTTTCATTTCCTCTTCTGTTTTTTCCATGAAGTCTGTTACTTGTTTTGAACATTGGTCACAGAAGTACTTTCCATCCCTTTGCTTCATTTCGTCAAGCTTTTTCGGGCAAGCAAACTTTAGCTTTACATCTTTAATCATTGCCATATTCTTGCTTTATGATAAGTGATTTTTATCCATAACGCTTCCCAAAAAATTGTTACATCTAAATTGATTGGACATCCATCCTTACTTTAAAAGCTGATTTCACTAAATTGATAAAGACAAAGTTTCGCTTAGTTTCTACACCTCAACTCACTACATCCAAACCCTACCTACATGAAAAAATACGATTCCATCATTATCGGTACAGGTCAAGCAGGTCCTTCAATGGCACTTAAGCTTGCCGGAAAAGGTGAAAAAGTAGCCATCATTGAAAGAAAGTTTTATGGTGGTACCTGTGTCAACAATGGTTGTACCCCCACAAAAACCCTAATTGCGAGTGCTCGTGCCGCCCATGTTAGCCGTAACAGTTCTGAACTTGGCGTTGCTATTGAAGGCAATGTGAAAGTGGATATGAAAAAGGTGAAGGCTCGAAAAGACAAGATTGTGCAGGAATCTACCAAGGGAATTGAAAATGCACTCAAAGGGATGAAAAACTTAGATGTTTATGAAGGGCATGGCAGGTTTATAGACGCACATACTATTGCTGTCGGAGATGAACAGTTACAAGCTGACAAAGTCTATATCAATGTTGGTGGAAGAGCAAGGATTTTAGAAGGGGCAAGAGAGGTCAAATACCTCACGAATAGCAGTATTATGGATATAGACTTTGTACCTGAACACCTTATTATTATAGGTGGCAGTTATATAGGTATAGAGTTCGGGCAGATGTACAGCAGGTTTGGCAGTCAAGTAACCATTGTGGAAATGAGTGACAGGCTTATCCGAAGAGAGGATGAGGATGTATCGGTAGCTGTTCAGGAAATTCTGCAAAAAGAAGGCGTAAATATCAGACTAAATGCAGAATGTATCAAGGCTACACAGAAGGGAGATAAAATCAAGGTAGAAGTAAATTGTGACGAGGACGGTTCTGATATTATTGGCTCCCACTTGCTTTTGGCTGTCGGCAGGACTCCTAATACTGATGACCTTGGGCTTGACAAAGCTGGTATTGAAACGGACCAAAGAGGCTTTATCAAAGTCAATGAGCAACTGGAAACCAATGTAAAAGGTGTTTGGGCACTAGGTGATTGCAATGGAAAAGGGGCTTTTACACACACTGCCTACAATGATTATGAGATCGTTGCTGACAACTTGCTCGAAAACACTGACAGAAAAGTCAGTGACCGTATTACATGTTATGCATTGTATATGGATCCCCCTTTGGCTAGAGTTGGCATGAATGAGCAGCAGGCTAAAGAAAGTGGCAAAAAAGTACTGAAAGGAGAAAGGCCTATGTCAAGAATTGCTCGGGCTAAGGAAAAAGGAGAGACATATGGTTTTATGAAAATACTGGTAGAAGAAGACTCCCAAAAGCTTATAGGGGCAACCATTTTGGGCGTTGGTGGAGATGAGGTGATCCACTCACTGCTAGATGTGATGTATTCAGAAAAACCTTATACGGTGATTACACATGCCATGCATATACATCCTACTGTGTCAGAGCTTATTCCAACAGTATTGGGGGATCTCAAGCCGTTAGAATGATAAATTGTAGCCCAAAGTACTCCAATTTTATTTGTGAGTATTGACTTCTTTTTGTTCTTTCGTATTCAATTGGTAATATTTTTTCCTTGATTGTTAATTATGCTAACGGTACAGAATAATCAGCAGCTCTCTACAGGTTCAACACGGATAAAGGCATCTCGTCTGTTGGAAGAATACAAAAAGTTTCTTTCCACAGGAAATGGTCGCTATGAGAATTATTTGCGGGTAGCCCATATGTTCCTTCGCCATTGCCATGAGAATAAACAGGGTGTGGATGAAGTGAGCTTCAATATCTATGCGAGTGCCCAACAGCTGAAAAAATCCATGAAATCCATCCTGAGGAAGTTTATTCTTTACTGCGAAAACATGGGATACCGTGAGTTTATTTATGATCTGGAAAAAGGTCCTGCTTCTGAAACACCACTTATCCTGAAGTTTACAAGCAGTATTGCACACATTCCAACAAGGAGAAACTACACCTATGCCTTGAATAACTATGCAAGGTGGTGTTCTGATACAGGTAAGCCCTTTCTGGCTCCTGAATCCATTATCCAATACACGGAAAGCATAGACGGCGTATTTACCAAAAACCGTTATATCTCCATTTTCAAGTCACTAGCTAAATGGATTCTTGAACGCAGGGATAGCCTTCAGGCCAGTTTCCAGTACAAGTTTTCTGATGGAGACATCCACATGCTGCGTGACATTACCATGCTTAAGTCTTTCAGGGAAGATGCCAATCAGTATTATAAGGATGCCTTTACCGATGAGGAGCGTGATTTCTTCCTTGACTGCTGTCCTGATTCAGAAACGAAATTACTATTCAGCCTGATGGCTTATGAGGCACTTCGTATATCGGAAGCTTGTGGTATGCTGGTCAGTGATGTCAACCACCTCAGAAGGGTTATATATGTAAAAGGTAAAGGTACACACAACAAGCAGGCTGTCAACTTTAGTGAAACTTCGGCTGCATACTTCAAAGAATATATCAGTGAAGTTCCGCTTTCAGGCCCTGAACTGTTCCCTACTACAGGCAAGAGCAAGGCTTTCAAGATTTTCAAGCAGGTATTGGCAGAGACAGGAATCCACAAAGACAAAAGGGTTTCTCCACATTCACTACGCCATACAGCTTTACAGCTGCTAATTAACAAAGGCTATCCATTGGAATATGTTCAGCGACATGCAAGACACCGCCGAATTGAATCAACCATGGTATATATCAGTAAGGCTGTGGAAGAGAATTACCTGAAAGGAGATCCAAGAGTCAAACCAGAAGATACCAAGACTTCAGGTGATTAAATATAAAAAAGCGCCACTTCTATATCAGAAGCGGCGCTTTGTACTTTCAGTAAAGAAACCTATCTATTCAGAGTAATACTCCATCGTTTTCAACTCAGGTTTTCCTCCTCGAATACCACAGCCAGAAGCTATAAATATCATCCCTTTCCATACAATAAGACCTGATCCATGCCTACCTTCCACAAGTGGTGGCATAGCATGCCATTGATGCGAATCCGGATTTAATGCTTCCACTTCACTATGTGCAGGATTTTGCTTATCAGACTCTCCTCCGGCAATAATAACTTCACCTTTATATAGTGTAGCCGCTGTTCCTGCTCGCTGGGTAGGGATCGGGTCTGCTAGCGTCGTCCATTGGCCTGACTTAAAATCATACACATCCACTTCCCCAATTGTATTTGCAAATACATTGTTATCAACCTTTGATAACCGTCCTGCTGCAAGGTAAAGCTTATGGTCTGCGACAACCGCTTGGAAATGATCCCTTTCTCGAGGTGCATCCGGCAATACTGACCATGAGTTCGTCGCCGGATCATAAACATCAAACCATTTTTGATGTCCATCCGTATGACCATTCACTACACCACAAGCTACATAAAACTTGTTGTCATAAACCACTACCCCTGCACTACCTCTCCTCCTATTGGCAGGAACCTCAGCACCAACACTCCATGTATCCACAGCAGGGTCATAAATATAAATGTTTGCTGTAGGAGTCTCCCTTGGAAATCCTCCCGTAAATGCTCCCAGAATATACACCTTATCATCCCAGACAATTGGTTGGAAATGGTGCAATTCCTTAGGCGGTTTGGCTCCTTCCGACCATTTCTGTGTCGCAGGGTCAAAAATACTGACAGGACGAATCCCTCTTCCTCCAAGGAGATAAAACTTGTTTTTGACTTCAATAAAAGCTGCTTCGTGTCTTTCGACAGGTTGAGAGCCGTCAGCAGCCTGAATGGTGGTCCATTTATTGGTATTTCCAGGGTATGGGTTCACCACGACTGTGGTGTCTTCATTAGTAACTGTGTCAGTAACTACTGTATCCACAATAACCGTATCCACCACAGTGGTGTCTACGATTACAGTATCTATATCAGTAGTATCTATCACAGTGGTATCCACGATAACTGTGTCCACAACTGTCGTATCATTTTTCAATGAATCTTCCTTTACAACTTCATCAGGGGTTGTATCGGCAGTATCATCTTCACAGGCAGCAACGGATAAGATTGAAATGAATAGAGCAACTGCTCTAATAAGGTAGGGCCGTAGCATAGCTGGTAGTTTTATCAGTTAAAAGTAAAAAATCTTTCAAGTGTTGGGTAAATTGAAGCTACAGGATTACAATAACCTGTCATAACAGATTGCAAATCAGACAATAGCAATATTGAATCATAATAACAAATAATCAATATCATTAAGGATAGTTAGGAAGATTAACAAACTAAAAAGCGCTATTTTTTCCTTATTCTGTTAGAAACTATCCCTTTTACAATAAAAAAGCCCATCCTTACAGGATGGGCCACCAATGCTTTAGGTTGTGATTATCCTTGCCAACCGGCAGGTACATAGTCTTCCAACCGACTCGTATCTTCCACTATCCGAATATCAGCCACTCTCCCGTTTGAGTTCACAACTTCCACATACATGTTGTTAAGCATATATAGCTCATAGCTGCGGCATACCCAAGGCAATGTCGCCAGTAACGTTCCCTGCTTGTGCAGCAGTTCTATTTTTTTGGCGTAAGCCAAGCGATTGAAAAGAGAAACCTGATCTACCATAAAGCCATATTAAAAAATTATTCTGAAACCGGAGGTCGGTTACTTTGTTCCATAGGTTCCACGCTATGCACTTTTTAGAGCGATCAGAAGTGCTTTGAGGTATTTATTCATTTTTATTATTTAATAATTATTTAATAATAATATTATTTATATATTTAAAGCATCATCATATATGCTACTACTGTTTCCTTAACTAACATAATTCCTAATATGCAATGGTGATCAAAATTATTCAGAGCTAGATATGGCTTTTCTTATTTTATAATTTTTATTATTTATAAATGCTTATTTAATCACATTTATTTATTAGTAATTACCATTAACTGATAACAAATATGTTACTACTAAAAAAAAGCATGTCTCTGCTCCTATTGACGGCTTTGCTTTGTTTTCCTGCATTTGCTCAGGATAAACAAATCATCAGGGGGCAAATCTCAGACGCTACAACAAACGAACCTATCCCAGGTGTAAACATTTTAATTGAAAAAACAGGGCAAGGAACGGTCACAAACTTTGAAGGTAAATTTGCTCTCAATGCGGCAAAAGGTGACCTGATTACGATTAGCTCTATTGGTTATGTGCAAAAGAAAATAACTGTAGGCGAACAAACCAGCTTTAATATTTCACTAGAGCAGGATACAGAAGCACTAGATGAAGTAGTCGTGGTTGGTTACGGCGAGCAAAAAAGAGAAAACATAACAGGATCAGTAGCACAAGTAACATCTGAAAAGCTGACAGACGTAACAACTCCTACAGTTGCTAATATGCTTCAGGGTAAGATTGCTGGTGTAAATATTTCTCAAAGCTCGGGTAGTCCGGGAGCCTCTCCGGTTATCAGGATTCGTGGTCGCTCTTCAATTAACTCAGGACAAGATCCACTTTGGGTAGTTGACGGTGTAATTATGCACGGTACACCTTATATAGCACCACAAGAAATCGAGAGTATCTCTGTACTAAAAGATGCCGCTTCTGCTGCACTTTACGGTTCTAGGGCTGCCAATGGAGTAGTTGTAGTTACTACAAAGTCTGGTAATGGTGGCAAGCAGATCAATTTCACTGCACGCTATGGTGTTTCTCAACTGAACAGAGGCAATTTTGAGCTGATGAACTCTAGCCAGCTGTATGACTACTACCAAAGCTTCCAAAACCCAGACAAAATTCCAAGCTGGTACAATGAAGAGCTGAAAAATACTGATACAGATTGGTTTGATATAGGCACACAACAAGGTGTAGTACAAGACTATGCCCTTACTTTTAATGGTGGTAGCGAGAAGGTCCGCACATATTTGACTGCCAACTATTACAATGAAGAAGGCTCTGTAAAAGGATATGTGTATGACCGTTTCAATGGTAGATTT
Source organism: Limibacter armeniacum (assembly GCF_036880985.1). Taxonomy (NCBI): domain Bacteria; kingdom Pseudomonadati; phylum Bacteroidota; class Cytophagia; order Cytophagales; family Flammeovirgaceae; genus Limibacter; species Limibacter armeniacum. The sequence goes on along the minus strand of NZ_JBAJNO010000003.1, from coordinate 252,891 downwards.
AACCTTGATTATGATGTTACAGACTGGTTAACTATTAAGCCAAAGATTGCGACCTCATACATCAACACAGACAGTAGACAACATAGCCTGTATGCTTTGTACAGAAATATGCCTTGGGACAATCCTTATGACGAAGAAGGTAACCCTGTCAACGCACAGGAAGTACAATGGTATGGCCGTGACAACAGCAACTACCTGTATGACCTACAGTGGAATTACGGTGAGAATGAAATCGTGAACCTGATCGGTAACTTTGATTTTGAAATGGAACTGACAGATGGACTGAAGTTTATCTCTACCAACAACCTGTCTTACTATACTTCTGTCTATACTTCCTATACTGATCCTAGATCCATCTCAGGACAAGGTGACCAAGGACGTCTTTACAACAGCAGGTCAGATCGTGTTACCCGTTTTACCAACCAAATGCTTTCTTATAAAAAATCTATTGGAGATCACTTTATCAACGCTCTAGTAGCTTATGAATACAACGATTACAAATACCGTGATATGAGTGCTACAGGAAAAGGCATGGTACCTGGTACAACTGTACTGAATACCACTTCCCAACCTGTAAGTATTGGTGGTACAGCCAACGATTACGCTTTTCAATCATACCTGTTCAATGCAAACTATTCATATGACAACAGGTACTCACTTCAGTTCTCATTCAGAAGAGACGGTGCCTCAAGGTTTGGAGACAACAACAAGTATGGTAATTTCTATGCCATCAGTGGTGCATGGAATATCCACAATGAAGAATTCTTCAATGTAAAACATATCAATAGCTTAAGACTTAAAGCCAGCTATGGTGGCATAGGTAACACTCCAAGTTCTCTATACCCACAGTATGAGCTTTACTCTCTTAGTGATCAATACAATGGCTCCCCTTCAGCATTTCCATCTTCATTGGGTAATGATGACCTGACATGGGAAAGAACTTTTGAAACAAACTTTGGTTTGGAAGCCTATGTATTCGACATCTTGAATATAAACTTCGAAGTATATGATAAGAATACTTCAGAGCTATTAAGCTATGTACCACTTCCTGCTGTTTCAGGCTTTAGTGGGTACTATGACAACATTGGCGCAGTAAGAAACAAAGGTATAGAGCTGTCTACAACCGTAGACATCCTGAAAAGAGCAGATATAGAGTGGAGTTTGAATGCTAACTGGACTCGTAACCGCAATGAAATCACTTCACTGTATAATGGTGACGAACAACTCGGCGGTAACAAAATCATCAAGGAAGGTAGCAATATCGATACTTGGTATATGAGAAAATGGTTAGGTGTAAATCCTGATAACGGTGCACCACTTTGGGAAGTTGTTGATGAGGAAACGGGTGAAGTAAGCACTACAGAAAACTATGCACAAGCGACATTACAGGATGTTGGAGTAAGTACACCAGACTTCTATGGTGGATTTGGAACATACTTCTCATATAAAGGTTTCTATACCTCTCTTAATTTCAACTACTCTGTGGGTGCAATGGCCTACAATGCTGCAAGAGAAACTTTTGACAGTGATGGTGCTTATAGTACTTACAACCAAATGGTACTGGCTGATGGCTGGAGCCGTTGGGAAAAGCCAGGAGATGTGGCTACGCACCCTGCTGCTTATATCGGTGGTAATAAAAACGCACACAAGACCTCTTCAAGGTACCTTGAGGAAGCTGATTTCCTAAGGCTAAGAAACATTACACTAGGTTATAACCTGCCGGCTACTTTAGTCAATAAAGCATTTATGAGCAGTGCCAATGTTTACCTATCAATTGACAATGTATTTACTTCCACTCCATTCTCAGGCGTTGACCCAGAGGCTGCAATCTATGGCGATGGTAGTTCTTTATACCCACTACCAAGAAAAGTCATGATAGGTGCTAATATCTCATTCTAAACCCTAAAGAAACAGACAGATGAAAAAAATATTAAGATACGCGATGCTTTGTGCAGCAGCTGTCTCTATCATAGGCTGCGATATTAATAAAGAACCTTATGAAGCACAGACTGCCGACACCATTCAAGGCTCTCCTGATGGTGTGGAAGTTGCAACTTTCGGTAATTATGCCAAACTCAAAAGTTGGACTGACAACTGGTACAGGGTAATTGAATATGGTAGTGATGATGTAGCGCTTAGCGGTACTACAACTGACAACCTATTCTATTCTTATAACTATCAGCACATTCCAACCAACTACCGAACAAACAACTTTTGGAATGCTTCCTATCAGATTATTGGTGGTACAAATAAGATCATTACAGGTGTAACCGAAGGAGAAAGTCCCAAATTTGACCAATACTTGGGTGAAAACTATTACCTAAGAGCTATGATCTACTTCTACCTGACCAATGTATTTGGCAGACCATACTATCAGGGAGAAAGTAACCTTTCTGTACCTTTGAAGCTTGACAACGATTACCTTAACTTCCCTCCGAGAGCAACGGTTGGTGAGGTCTACAACCAAATAGTGGATGACTTGACCAAGGCTGCTTCTTTGATGACTGAAGATAAAGCCAATGCCTATGCCTCAAAAGAAGCTGCAAATGCCCTACTCTCAAGAGTTTACTTGTATATGAGAGAATATGACAAGGCAATTGAACATGCCAATAAGGTAATTGACTCAGGAAAATATAGCCTCGTATCTACCAATGATATCGGAGTTTATCCCAGAATCAATCCTGATAATAACAATGAGACAATATTCACAATCAAACACTTAGCTGACATTGATTATGAATCAAATGGATGGTATACCATTGGCTCAATGTATGCAAACTTCCAAGGGTCTGGTTGGGGTGAAATGTATGCATCATCTTCATTCCTGAGGCTGGTAAGACAATACCCTGAAGACCAGCGTAACAATTTCATAGACCCTGTAGAAAACGGGTCAGGTGAAATGTGGGCTCTATATGTCGATGATAACACCAATTATGCTCACAAGGTGATCTCTTATGACGAGGATACTGACAATTACTTCTATGATAATGCTGGAACAACTACTTACCTGACAAAAAGCACTAATGAGTATGGAAATACTGAGTACTTTTTGGAAGAAGGTGGCAAATCATATTCAGCATTTATTCAGGAAGCAATGACAGACCGAAATGGTTATCCTAAATTCTATATCCTGAAATGCTCAGGACAAGATGAACAAGCACACCTATGGTCACCTGTGATTTCACGATTGGCAGAAGTATACCTCAACAAAGCTGAGGCAAATGCACACCTAGGCAATGATACTGAAGCACTTGCTGATATCAATATGATCAGGGAAAGAGCAGGGATTCCAACTGAAGGCCTCTACAGTGAAGGTAACTTACCAACAGGCAAAAGTGTAGTGGATGTAGTACTAGAAGAGAGAAGACTCGAACTAGCTTGGGAAGGCCACCGTAAGTTTGATATATTCAGAAATGGGCTGACACTGGATCGAAACTATCCTGGTACTCACCTGACTGGTGCTGAACCTCTGTATGAAGTACCAGCCACACACCCTAGAGTAGTAGATTATATTCCTGAATCACAAAGACTTATCCAAGGTAACTTGGAGCAGAATCCATAATTGTGAAATGACCAGAATAAACAGGGGTGACTTAGTAAAGTCACCCCTTGTTTTTTTAATAAGTCAGGCTTGGTTCTTTATAAAAGCTAATTCGTTCCTGCCATTTCCCTTCTGTAAAATCAGGAAAAGCCACTTTTGCATTATCTTGCTCGATTGACCGCTCAGAAAGAGGTGTTATCGACAGCCAAGTCACCATATCATAAATATCAAACCTAGGTTCCCGCTCCTCCTGAATAGCTTCCACAAATTCCTTCAACACAAAATAGTCCATCTCATGCCTGACTGTTTTGGCTGCTGCAAGCCCAAATCGTTGCCATAAATTATGGTCAAATTGCTCCAATAGCTGCTTACTGTCTGCATGCCATATATTGTCTTCCCCAAAATGCTCTAGGTAAAGGTGATTGCCATTTTCCTGAATCCAAATTCCATCCGTTCCCTGCACTCTGAATCCTAAAGAGTATGGTCTGGCTACATTGGTGTTATGCGTAAGCACTACCGTTTCCCCTTTGGCTGTGGTCAGGGTTGTTGTCACAACATCACCAAGTCTGAACTTCCGCTTTGCGTTCTCATGCTGACCACCTTGATGCTTGGCTACATAACGATTCAGCCCTACTGATTTAGTGGAATAGGAAGAAAGGGATATAAACCTATTCCCCCTATTGATATCAAGTAACTGAGCAATAGGTCCTACTCCATGTGTTGGATACAGGTCTCCATTACGACGGACTGAATGTTCTGTTCTCCATGCTGCTTCCGATTGTGTACCAGCTCCAAATTCCATTTCAGGAGAAAACTTTATTGAACGCAAATCATGCTCATACCCTCCCCTACAGTGCACTAGTTCTCCGAAAAGTCCATCCTTTATCATATTCATCACTGCCATTACATCACGGTGGTAACAAGCGTTTTCCAGCAACATACACTTTCCTCCAAACCGTTGAGCTGTTTCAAGCAGATCGTACAACTCTTCCATCGTTTGAGCGCTAGCAGCTTCAACACCTACATAAATGCCTTTTTCCAGCGCATATTTACAGATTGGATAGTAAAGATGCCAAGGTACAGAGACTATAACCCCATCCAACTTTTCCTTATCTAACAGGTGCTTATATCCGTTAAGCTCAGAATACAAATTAGGTTTCTTCTCTCCACGGGTCTCTATAAAACTTAGGGCTTTTGCCAGGTTATCAATGTTAGGATCACTGATTGCCCTAATAATTACATCATCACGTTGCAACAGGTTCTGCAAATGAATCATCCCTCTGTAGCCTACTCCGATGATCCCTATCCTTACTTTATCCATAGGTGCTATTTCTAGGTAATTGTTCCTCTCAAAGCTATTTAAGAATAATTGTAATTTAAAAACATGTATTTAATTATAAAAATTATATATATTAGTGGGAAATAAATTTACAGAGATTAAGCGCATGTGACAACATGTAAAAAGGCTGTATATTTCGGGATTATTGATCTGAAATAGACCCTTTTATCAGAGTTAACTTTAGAAATCAATCTTTTCTAAAGCAAACCGAATAAACAGCAGAAATATTAAGAATTCCTTCCAAACTGAACTACTATGGATAAAAACAGCAGAAGAGACTTCATCAAAAAAGCAGGTATCACTGGATTGGGTTTTGCCCTTGCCCCTTCACTTGCATTTGCAGGCAAAAAAGACGGAATCGTTAAGCTAGCCTTTATTGGCGTTGGCGCCAGAGGGATGAACCACCTCAACAATGCCTTGCAGCGTGACGATGTAGAGATTACAGCCATCTGTGATATTTCACCTAAAGCCATTGATAATGCCCTCAAGAAATTTGAGAAATACGGCAAAAAAGCTCCTGAGGTTTATGGCAAAAACGAGAAGGATTACAAGAATATGCTGGAGCGCAAAGACGTTCAGGGCGTAATTATCTCAACTCCTTGGGTATGGCATACACCAATGGCTGTAGACACGATGAAAGCTGGCAAGTATGCAGGGGTTGAAGTATCTGCTGCCATGACATTGGAAGAGTGCTGGGACCTTGTAAATACCCATGAAGAAACAGGTTCACATTGCATGATTCTGGAAAACGTATGTTACAGAAGAGATGTAATGGCTGTACTTCAAATGGTAAGAGAAGGTCTTTTCGGTGAGATGATGCACGCAAGATGTGGCTATCAGCATGACCTAAGACATGTCAAGTTCAACAACGGAGAGCAGATTTATGGTGGTGGTGTTGAGTTTGGCGAAAAAGCAGCTTCAGAAGCAAAATGGAGAACCCACCATTCCCTGCATAAAAACGGTGACCTCTACCCTACCCACGGATTGGGACCTGTAGCACTTTATATGGATATTAACCGTGGCAACCGTTTTACTTCCATTTCTTCTTTTGCTACCAAATCAAGAGGACTGAATAACTACATTATCGAGAAGGGTGGAAAAGATCACCCTAATGCACACCTTGACTGGAAACTGGGGGATATTGTTACATCAACCATCACGACAGCCAATGGGGAAACCATCATCGTTACCCACGATACCAACTTACCAAGACCTTACTCTTTGGGCTTCCGTGTACAAGGCACCAACGGGCTATGGCAACATGAAGATGGCTATATGGGCGGTAACCTGATGCATATTCAGGGACATACCAAAGATCACCACTGGGATAATGCAGATGAGTGGCTGAATAAATATGACCACCCACTGTGGCAAAAATATGGTGAGCATGCAACAGGTGCAGGCCACGGCGGTATGGACTTCTTTGTGATGCATGAGTTTGTCCATGCTATCAGAACGCAAGCAGCTCCTCCATTGGATGCCTATGATGCGGCTGCATGGAGTGCGGTAACACCACTTTCGGAAATGTCAATACAGGAAGGTGGAGAACCACAAAGCTTCCCTGATTTTACGAGAGGAAAATGGTTTAAAAGAAAGCCAGTATTCGGCTTCAGCCAAGTATAAAAGACCAATAACCAGCTTTGAATATATATACAGCCGCTTTCGCTTAAGCGGCTGTTTTTTTATGTGCCAAAATATTTGGAGATTGTACCCATACAACCATTTCCCTATCAGGAAAACTGCTATAAAAACCATCTAAAACACATAATATAATCAGCAATTGCTGTCAACTAACACTATGAAAAGTATCGTAACAATTATTGCTTTACTTTGGCTGATGTCTTCCCAAAATAGCATGGGACAAAGTACTTCATCAGACAAGGTCAGTCGAAGTAAATCCAAAACACTGCTGAAAGAAGATGTGCCTCTAAAAGAGGCTAGAAAACCTGTCACCTCTGACAAAGTAAGCAGAAGTCGGTCTCGCCATTTGAATTACAATCTGATGGTCCGTAATAAGCCGGTCACTGTCAAGTCAGATAAGACAAAGAGAAACAGAAAACGACTCTCAAAAATGAGGTAAAAAAAGCCGGATGGCTGATGAAAAATCACCTGACCATCCGGCTAACACTTCTATTATAAACTGATAGGGATTCCTGCCTGATTTTACAGTTCAGGAAGTAGCTGGTTGCGTTAAAAATTTACCTAACAAATGGCGATACCTCAGCCATGGCCGCAAACGAAAGTCCATCATAAGCTGATGACATTGTTACCTTGACATACCTGAAGGATGTCGTCTGACTGAAATCTATATACTGTTCCGCTGCTGTATTTTGCAGCACAAATGTCCCCATACTAGTCCAATTCAGGTTATCTGTACTGACCTCTATCTGAATGTCTTTCACCTTTCTTGAGCCATTTCGCTGCACAAATGCGACACCGTCAGCACTTTGCGTTTGTTTTGTATCTATAGTCAAAAAGTGTGGGTAATCGTAAGTCTGGTTACAACCTGTCCAGCAAGAGTGCCAATAAGTCTCACCATCTCCATCCAATACTAGTGAAGCAAACCCATTAGTTCCTTCACCTGAAGTCGCTTCAGAACTGAAATCACTCACTTCCCACCCTGTTTTATCCAACAAGGTTGGTGCTGTTGCTATTGTTGGCGTTTCCAGCTGAGAAAAGTCGATTGTTGGAGCAATTCCATTGGCTGTTCTGTCATGGTAGCTATCAATTGTGGTATTATCACTGAAAAAGCCACAGTTCTGCATGAAAAACGTATTGCCATCGGCACCTCCTGCATAATCGAGACGGGCACCACTTCTAGCCGTTGCATCAGCCGTAAACTTGGCTCTGGTCATCTCATGCCACTGACTTTGTGTATCCAACACCCACTGGTTACCATATAAGCCTTTTCTGGTAAGGTAACCTGCACCTGTTACGAAATTCTCAAGGAATGAATGTGGTCTTGTCAGGTAAGTCGATGTATAAGGTCTTCTGAAGCTAGCAATCAGTTGCCAGTCCCCCACCTCTGGAGCATAGAAATAAGCAGTATAATCTGTAGAATTATTCACCGATGGTTCTCCTTTTAGGAGGAACTTGTAAGTATTACCGGCAGTCCAGTTATATACCATATAGCTTTGTCCTCCAGAACCTTCATTTCCAAACTCACCCGTCGTCACTCCATCTCCTTTTCCCAAAAGGGTTATCTTATAATCATCCGGAATATCATCTGGGTTTTGGGTATCGTAAGGGCTCCATACAGAAAACAGAATTCTTCTTTCTGTTTCAGAGTTGACCTGCATCCCGAAGTAACCTTCTCCAAATCCATTGGCCATAAAGTAAGATCCTACTATATCTTCTCCCTGAGGAATTGTCACCTCATTATAAAACCATTTGATATCCTTATTCTCAGGTACTTCATAGCTCAAGTGTACCGAAGGCCCTCTTCTACCCCAATAGAAATCGTCCTCAACATAAGTGATCCCTCCAGTAGTAGCAGCTCCTCCTACCAGTACACCTGTAATATCTCCGATATAGGCAGAAGACTTCTCTACACCTTGAATTTCAATAAACTGGTATCCTGCTGTATCAATCGAGAAAGTACCGATGTCAACCACCTGATAGACCGTATTGGTAATTTCTACTTCTTTGGTTTCATCACCGACAGTTACAGCGATTTTGGACGACCCTGTAGGTGCTTTTATGTTCAGCCCAACATCAAGTGCTCCAGTACTGGACGTCTTGAAGTAAGTCCTGATCACATGATCCAAATTGGTCCAGTTATGCACTCCGTCATCATAGATTACATCACCGTTGTCTGCTATACTGTTGATTACCCAGCTATTCCCACCTGGAGAGACGGTATACGTAAGGCTCAATGCAGTATTCGCTGCCGAAACTCGATCCCCAGCATCTTCCTCTGGAGTAGTATCTTTCTGGTAAACAACTGCTTCAGGAGAACACGCCGTAAAAAGTTGTAGTAGCAAGATAAAGCAGGTAAGTAGCATTCCAGTTTTTGATTCAATTCTAGTTTTCATTTACAGATTGTTATAGTGAAAAATTTGGGTATTTAGTAGTAGTAATACGGACCCATTTCTCAGCAAGGAGCTTCTCCACACAACGCTGCTTTCTTCACTATTTCCTGCATTTCTTCATATTGTTGCTCCATACTTTCCACTAGCTTGAACTGAGCCTGTGTCCGTTGAATATTGTGCTCTTTATGAGCAATCTTGTAATAGTTGTCTCCATCCAAATAGTCAGTCAGAAAACGTACACCCATGATATAGGTAATCAGCTTGGCAGAGCCTGCCAAATGCTCAATTTCAACCTCATTTAGGGTATCAGCTGTCTGTGACAAGAAGCCTTTTGTAAACGCTTCAAAATAGTTGATATTCATGGAGACCTTTCTCAAGTCTTTATCATCTTCCGCTCCCGTATTGGTGGATGTACGGATGGCATCCCCAAAATCATAATGGACAAAACCAGGCATTACTGTATCCATATCAATTACGCAAAGAGCCCTGTCTTGCTCATCCAGCAATACATTGTTGATTTTGGTATCATTATGGGTAATTCTCGATGGTATTTTACCCTCTTCTCCCAACCTCAAAATGGTCTTCATCTCTTCAGCACGTGACCTTACAAAGTCAATCTCAGCCTGTACAGAAGCTGCTCTTCCTGCTTTATTGTCAGCAACTGCTTTCTCAAAGTTTTCCAGTCTCCAAGCTACATTGTGAAAGTTGGGCAACGTTTCAAAAAGTGGTTCCCCCGGAAGGTCTGCGAGTAATTTTTGGAACTCTCCAAATGCTTTTCCTGCTTCATAGGCCTGCGTAACATCTGTAACCTGATCATAACTGCGGCTCTGTGTAATCCTTTCCAATACTCTCCAATAGCCTGTTTCCTCATCAAACAGGTAAAGTGCTCCTTCAAGCGTCGGAATGATCGTCATTGTGTTACGAGAAGGGTCATACCCTTCCATCGATGTATACTTTGCCTTCAGGTGATCAATCACACGCTCCATATTTTCCATTACCTTGTCTACTCTCGGAAAAATGGCGTGGTTTACACGCTGCAAAATGTAGTCTGTCGCTCCCTCCTCAGCTGTCTCAGCCAAAAAAGTATCGTTAATATGTCCAGAGCCAAATGGCGTAATGGAAGTGATTGTCCCCTTGACAGCAAAGTGTCCTATTATACTTCTCAGTGTTTCAGTCTTCATCGGTATCTTTGGTTTCGTTTACTGTGGTACAGTCGCCCACAGGTTATTAGGGTATATTCCTTGACCTACAAGCTCAGAGAGCTTGTGCTGTGCTATTTTCTTGTCTTCTGGGTAAGTAACTCCAAACCACTTCTCTGGTGTGTCTAGGACCTTGATCTGCGAAAGATTTTCCTCTATAAGATTGTTCACGATGGAAGGTAGGTAAAACTCTGATTTCAGTTCTGTATAGCGTTCAGCAATAAACTGCCTGAAATACCTTTCGACATGTTCAAAAATCCTTGGGGTGAAGCCAAAAAGGTTCATTGACGCTACGGCATCAGATGCCAATTGAATAGGCTCAGGAGCATTTTCAGTTGAAAAAATAGAAGTCTTATCAGCCCCATATCCTACTTTGGTATGCTCCACTACAGCTTCAAGCATACTGTTTTCATGTACCTGACAGATTCCTCTTGAAACATACCCGTTCTCTGAAAGCGTATTCCCTAACCTGAAGCCCACCATACACTGAGTGTCTATACTATTGGGGTCAAGCTCTCGAAGTAAATCAGCCATTACCTTAAATGATTCTTTTCCATAAAAATCATCGGCATTGATAACCGCAAATGGTGTATTGATCTTTTCCCTTGCCACCATCAACGCATGACCGGTACCCCATGGTTTTACCCGCTCCTTTGGAACATTTATCCCTTTGGGTACAATATCCAGTTCCTGAAAAGCATAGTCGATTTCTATCCTGTCCTGAAACTTGTCTACAAATACTTCCTTAAACTCTTCTTCTATATTTTTTCTGATCACGAATACGAGCTTATCAAACCCCGCCTCGATTGCATCATATATTGAATAATCAATAATGGTTTCTCCAGAAGGACCAAATTGGTCTATCTGCTTCAGGCTGCCATAACGACTGCCCATTCCTGCCGCCAGTATTAACAAAGTAGCTTTCATCCGATCGCCTATTTATATATTTTAAAAACTAATTACTGACAATTAAATAATTTTTATTAATTATTTAAAAGATAATGGTAATATATTTTATATAAATTCACCAAAGGGCATAAAAAAACAGGTTAGTACAATGGCTTTCAGCCTTATACCAACCTGCTTGGTGATACTTTATAAAATCCTTTTCAGGAACTATACATAATAAGCTGCTACATCCTCCACAGCATTGAAAACACTTCTGGATATAAGCGTAGAAGCCCCCAAACAACCTGCTTTTCGTCTGATGTCAGAGCAGATGATTTTACTGTCGTTATACAACTCAATCAATGAGTTACGGATTGCTGCTGAACGCACTGGGTACAGGATTGAGTCTCCGGCTTGGCTCAGCTTTCCTCCCAGAATGATACACTCAAGGTTCAAGAGATTGATCAGGATACCTATACTTTTACCAATTTTGGCTCCAGCATCCTCCATAAGTTGCAAGGTCAGGTGATCTCCTGTCTGTACAGACTGAATCAGCGAATTAAGCCTAGCATTCTCAATATCTCCGTTTTCAACCATCTTGACAATATTGGTCGCCTGACCATTCTCTACAGCCTGTTTTAACTGTTTGAGCATTGCCTTACCTGATGCAATCGTTTCCAGACAGCCTATCTTGCCGCAAGTACAAATATCTCCGTTTTCTTCTACCTTGATATGTCCCAACTCACCAGCAAGACCTGACTTACCTTCGTAAAGCTCCCCTCCTATGATGAGTCCCATACCGATACCCCAGTCAAGGTTGATACAGGCTACGTTCTGAAGGTCCTTGGCTGCACCAAAGTGTTTCTCACCTAGTGTAACGGCATTCACATCATTTGTAACCTCTACCTTTACCCCTAGCTTCATTTCCATATATTTTTTCAAACTGAGTTCAAGGTCTGAAAAATAGGTAATAGAATGTCCTGTTTGGCGGTTTACCAGTCCAGGAACAGCCAAGCCCAAGCCCAGTAACTTCTTCCTGTCAATGCCTGACTCAGCCAATGCGTAATTGATCTTATCGCATAACTGATCCAAAAAAGAGACAGAATCATTTAAACCTGCGGTATCTGAAGCGTGAAAATAGACTTCCTCTTCCCTGAGATTCAAAAGAATCAGTCGGGTTTTTCTCAAACCCACTTTAACACCCAAAAAATAGCCTCCATCGGGGTTTAGCGCATATGAGGTTGGCGGACGGCCTATCTTTGTAGAAGCCCTGTCTTCAACCAGTAGCAACATATCCTCAGCCATCAGCTCTTTCATCAGGCTGGATGACATTGGTAAGGTAAACTCTGTATAGCCCGCAACTTCTGAAGGTGAAAGGGTTTCACGATCTCTCAGGATGCTCAATATCTGGCTTTTCCTTATTCTCTTTTTTATCGATACTTTTCCTGTACTCTCTTTTTCCATGTTCTTGAGAAATGCTTTGTTAGCTTCTTTCACAATTGAAAAGCCATCATATGGTAGTCTCTTGTAGGTTCACAATTTAATAATAAATATTTTTTAAAACCCCTTTTTATTTAGCATTCATAATATATGGAAATATAATGCTTTTTATTTGATGCCATATTGCTGAAATAATACCTTTTCAAGGTAAGCTTTGGGGTTTTTGACAGTATTGTCCTTCATCGCAATATTAAGGTCATAAAGAATCTTCCAAATTCCTGATTCTTTAGAAGCTCCCGTCGTTTCCAAGGTCTTCTTGATAAGAGGGCTCTCCAAGCCTAACTGCTTCAACCTGCTGACAAGGCGTTTTTGCTTGGCTTCCAACTCTCCATCGGCAGCCTTTGTTTCACCAAATAAAGACTGTTGTCCTCCTGCCTGGGTATCAGCTTCGTCCACTACTTCAGCTTCTTCAATAGGTTCCTCTCTTGGTCCTGAACTTGGGCTTTTCTTCATATTGAGAATAAGCCTAACCTGCTCTTCTGAGAAACCCAATGCCATTAGCGCATCAAGCTGCTTATCATTGCCACTGTCTTTGAGTACATTCAGCTGCTCTCCATCACCTTCTTTCTCCTTTCTCTTCATAAAGAAAGTAATGGCTGTCACTTTCTTGCCCACCTTTTTGGATATTTCCCAAGAGACATTGATGTCAGATTTCTCTGTTATCTCATTACAGGCTTTATCCAATACTTTAGTCCGTAGTTGATTAAAGTTCTGATATGTTTTCAGGTTATTAAGGCTAAGCTTATGCTTCAAGTCCTCCACATCAAACTCCCTCTTACCATACCTATCGATTCCTTGCATCAACAACTCATAAATCCTGATACTAAAATCTGAACGAAACAAGGAAACGGAATCATAAAGGTAAGTGGTATAGTTTCTTTTCAGGTTTATGATGTGAGGCATCATTGACTGAGTAAATTTTGCCGCAATCCTGCCTCCTGCCCTACTTGCCTCTATCACATCAAACACGTTCATCCCCTTAATGCTCCAATCCTCATCCGAGACATCTCCTTCCTCTACAATCACCTTTACATTGAGGAGGTTTTCTACAGCTTTTCTGACGTTACGGTAATGGCTCGTGTTGAGCTTACTTGTACCATATAAATCCTGAATCCGAAATATTACTTTACCGTCACTGTCTACTTCAGCAATTGAATATAGCATGAGCTTTCTTTCAAGGGCTGTTAGTGGTGTATTCTCTTTGGCGTTAATCAGTTTATTCGATTTCCTGATTAGCTTTTTTCTTTTGATGAATTTCATGGATGTCTTTGGTTCCTGAAGCTTTCAGCTCTTGAAAAGCTCCCAAAAGGATAGTAAAAAGTTTGGTTAATAGTAAAAACCACCGAAAAGGATGAAAATAGGTTATTTATTTAAGCTGGTATTTTTTTATCAATTCTCATCTAGTGATACCTGAGCCGTAATTATTCATCCTTTTGAGTGCAATAAGTTCATCTTTTTTGGAACATTAAAATAATATTCGACTTTTTTGGTGCATTTTTTCATCTGAATGGGTGTAGATATTCATCCTTTTAAGTGTAATACCATCATCTGAATGGGTGTAGATATTCATCTAACAGGGTGCTGTGATTCATCTATTTCGGTACATTTAAGCCCCTTAACTACCTGTAAATCATGATGAAATGGCTTACATAAATAATAAATACTATAAAGTAATTACAAACTCTATAATTATAGGTATAAACTGTTCCGATTGGGATGAATTCTTTTTTCAATATTTTTCTTTTTCTAAAAATTAAAGCCCCTAAATCAAATTGATGAACAATTATACTATCCAGATTCATCTAACTCGGTGTAATAACATCCTTTTTGGTGTATTTAAAGGTTAAAGTGATCTTAGAATTATACCTTAAAAGATATATTTACACCAATTAAGTCGAAATTTCTTATTAGTTGAGACTGTTTGGTACTATTTGAACACCCCAATAGGATATAAAAAAAGGCTTATTGCACTCAAAAGGATGAAAAAGATACATGAAGTTCATCCTTTTGAGTGTTTTTCTAAGCCTATATTCATCTTTTTGGGTTCTATTAGCCAATCTTTTCGAGCATTCTCTGTAGCATATGCTTCATTTCTTGCTTTCTTTCAGTATCAGCGACCTTTAACTCCTTATCAAATTTACTCGCAAAAGCCTCAAAATAGCTAGGTTTGCTTTTTGACCCGTTAGGTGCAGTTTGAATTTGTTGAGTTCCGTGTTGCGATTGGGCTTTATACTCCTCAAGACTTCCACCCCTTTCGATGAAATAAATAAACCTTTGTACATCCAACAGTTCCTCAACTGCAATGTATTCGATATGCATTTTTCTAAGGAAGGAATCACCGCTCAAGTAGTCTTGCTTGATTGCTTCCCCTACTTTTTCCAACCCTCTATAAAGTTTGTAATCTCTCATAATAGTGGCTTCACTCACTCCATACTCCTGAGCCAGTAATGTTCGGGTTCTACCCTGTCCACTATCTTCTTGAATACCTCCAGCTGTTTTACGAGACAAACCGTATTGCATACCTCTCAGGTAGCTTGATTCTTGGGGAGTTAGGTTTCTTCTGCCTAACTGTAACTTTGCCATAAAGATTTTCACATCCTCGATTGATGCAAAATCCAATGACTCTGTCTTGAAATCAATACCAAGCTCCTGGCAGATCTGATAGCGGTGATGACCATCTACAATCACAAAGTCATCCTCACGTCTCCATAGTTTAATGGATTCCTTACAGCCGTTTTTACTGATATCTTCTTTTAGCAGGTTGTACTCAGATTCTCCCAGTTTACGGATAAAGAACTCCAATTCGGGCAATATTTTGATATTGTCCCTTACGGCTTTCTCAATTCTGTCACCTGTTGGTACACTTGGTGAAGGAGAAAACTTTCCTGTGATATTGGATGCCGCTGATCCTACTTCTGATACAAGGTTTGATGTATTGAATTTTTTCTTAGCCATTTGCTACTTTTTCTTTCTTGTCTTTCTTCTTTTTTACTTTACCAAGCAATTCCTGAGCGAAGGCTTTATAATCCTTTGAGCCATTAGAGTTTTTGTCATAATCAAAGATACTCTGATGGGTAGCTGTTGCTTCAGGGATGGAAATGCTCCTTCTGATCATTGCCTCAAATGACCTTACATGCGGCATACCTTCCTTAATAGCTTCCATATAGCTCTTATGCAAAGTGGTATTTGGATTTACCAATGTGTAAAGAATCCCGTCAACCTGAATACGGCTGTTAAGGTCTTTCATTTGCTCAATCAGGTTAAATACATTGCGTAAACCTTTTACGGCATGCTCTTCTGGTTGTACAGGAAGAATAACTGAATCAGACGCAACGAGCGCAGTACCTGTCAGGATGTCTAGTGAAGGTGGACAGTCAATCAAGATGAAGTCATACTCATTCTTAACTTGCTCCAATACTTTAGCCATTCGTTTATAACCTGTCAGTTGGTTATTCTGAAGGTCAAGAGCAGCCTGTCCCAATGCGATTGAAGAGGGACAAATATCCAATCCTTCAAATATTTCCATAATACAGTTATGGAGAGGCGCATTGATGGCAAAAGAAAGACTTTGGTAAAGTTCATCTTCAGGAGCATCTATACCATAAGTTTGAGACAGGTTACCCTGTTGGTCTAGGTCACACATCAAAACTTTATATCCTTCTAGGTGTAATGCCCTTCCAAGGTTTGAACAGGTAGTGGTTTTGGCAACGCCACCTTTGTTGTTTACAATGCTGATTACTTTTGCTCCCATAGTTTCGTGATAGCCATATCGTTTAAGAATTGGTTCCAGTCTTCCAAGATGCTCGTCATTGAGTACCCTAGAGCCAGACATAACTTTTGATAAGGTAGAGGCAGGAATTTCAGCCTCTTTTTCCAATCCGGAAATAGATAAAGACGGATTGCGCTTTAAAAAATTAATAACATCAGTGTTTGTCATCACTAGTTTTGTTTATGTCTGAAAAAATCGACAAAATAACTTTTGTTGTATGCAATATAAGATAAAATGAGGCACAATTGTCAAGAATCATAGACAAAAAATCATATTTCGTACTAAAATATTACTAAACCTTATTTTTTATATTGGGAAGGCTATTTTTGGGTAATTGAAGCTTGTTTTAGAGAAGTTTTAAACTTACCTATGACTTAGTAAATAACGTGAGTTATGGATTAAAATAGCTCTTATTTCGTCTTTTTAGGGCAGGATATTGCATATATCATGTCAATGAGATGAATCCCATTTCTATTGTATAAAGCCCCTTCAGGGTATATGTACTGAAGGGACAAAATATATCAGCGATGGGATTTATCCCATTGTAAAGGAGAGGACATTTTTTTAGCCCTGAAAGGGAGATATAATCCATAGTTCACTTAAATACTACTGTAATAGAAAAATGTAGTTAAGTACTTAGTGATATTATATACTATTGTTTAGAAGTTTTACTAGCTAAATAAAAGCGAGGTTTTGGCTATTTGAGATATAAGCTCATTTTTTACGTAGCTTATTTAACTCGATTTCTAGCCCTTTTATTCCAGTATTCTTTACTTCGATAAGATGTTTACCTTCAAAAATAAAGGTGTTAATTGTATCTCCATTAAAATAACTCCCTTTTACTGTTGTCAATTCCAAGGTATCATTATTTACTGCATAGATACCTTTTGCAGAAATTTCTCTAGATGTATTACCTAATTCCCAAGTTAAGTCAGTATAAAGACCTAACCAGTATCCTCCAAATGGAGCTTCTCTATATGCTGACAATATCAGTTGGTCAATTTTTGGATTAGGTGGATATAAAATATTTTCCTGGATTAGGGTAAGTATTAATGTAATCGTGATTGTAATAGCAAAGCTATTTCTGGTATAAGTCCAGTATTCTGACCTTCTGCTATAGAAAGCAGTGACTAATTGTAGACAATAATCCAATGGTACCTATAAAGAGGGTAACTAATCCAAAATATAACATGTAGCTAATTTTAGTTTATTGAGAAAAATCTAGTTTTAAATACTTCCTTCTTTGCTAATTCTCTTTAGGCTTTTTTATCCAAAATAAATAAATGTTATGTATAAGTTGATCATGGTATCAATTTGATACCATACCTAAACTAGCATATTTGTATTAAAGTCTTTAATGAAGTTATTTCTAAATTATTCTTCATGGGCTATATCATAAACATATTATGAATTCCTTTCATCAAGTTTAATTTTCATCTAACCTTCAGATAAATATCTTAATGCTATTACCAATTCAGTAATGTAGTGACTGATGATATCCAGTTTTATCCTAATGCAATTTCAATTGCCAATAGAATATATACTATTCTTAAGATAGCATAATGAAAAGCTACAATTAAGAAGTCTTGGTATCAAAATGACACCAAGTTTCAATACTCTATTTTACATCTATAATTTCTACTGATATTTTCTATTCTTTGTCAAGAGAAGACAATATGAGGTAATGATTCCCATGGTTTCATTTTGATACCATGGTGTTATTAAATGTAATTTAGGATTGAATCTATTTGCATGACTATCCCAATAACAGAAGCTAAATAGATTTTTGATTGAAGAATTAACCAAATTTTAAACATTGAAAATTTGATCAAGAGAAAAATGGGAAATATCTGGATTGAATACTCGATGTAGTTTTTATACTTGTAATAGTTCGCTCTAAAATAATTCTACAGCCAATCTTATCAATAATTTTTTGAGAGCCTTAATACAAGTAGCTAAATCAATTGTATTTCTATTCTGTTGTTGATAGGTCATGGTGTCAAAATGATACCATAGGTTAGTATTTTTTTTGAAACAAGGTTTCATTGTATGGTATCAAAATGATACCAAGCTATAAGATCGAAATTGCTCGAATAAGTATAAAGGTCTGTCACTTTCTACAATTGGTTTACCGTCTTATATTGAGTGATATGAAGTCATGGTTTCAAATTGATACCATGATATTCTTTTACATATAATATCATTTTGGATAACTCTTTTTACATGCCTATTCTAATAACAGATGCTAAATCAATTTTTGATTGAAGAATGAACCAATTATTCAGTATTGAAAATTTGATCAAGAGAAAAGTGGGAGGTATTCTGAATAGGGTAGGAGACCTGAAGTAGTTGGTTAAAAAATAATTCTACGATTTATCTTATCAATAATTTTTTGAGGGTCTTAATACTAGTAGCTAAATCAATTGTATATCTATTAAGATGTTGATAGGTCATGGTTTCAAATTGATACCATGCGTTAGTAGTTTTTTGAATCAAGGTTTCATTGTATGGTATCAAAATGATACCAAGCTATAAAATCGAAATTGCTCGAATAAGTATAAAGGTCTGTCACTTTCTACAATTGGTTTACCGTCTTATATTGAGTGATATGAAGTCATGGTATCAAATTGATACCATTATCACAAAAAAGAAACCATGGTGTCATTCTGATACCATGGTTGTTGATGAAAAAGTAATAAGAGCGTGGATTTACGATTACTGTCCATATGTGTTAATGACTTCTGTAACAGTTTTTACATTGGCATGAAAAATTTTCATTAAGTATCGATAATCTCTAATGCCAGACCTGACAGCTCCAATTAGGCCATCCAAGTCTGTTCTTGGAGAAACTTTAATTTTTGGGGAAGCGGCTTTGTCTTCTTTTTGTGGTTCATCTTTACCATTAAATTTAAATCCAATACTAGCATTACTTTCTTCTTTGTGGCTAACGGATGAAGTATTCGCTGAAGTAGTGGTTTCCAATTGCCAGTCAGAGACAGTGGATGGGAGCGTGGCGTATTGCTTTAGCTGATCGTTTGGAGAGACTGCCTGATACTTATAAATAAGTTGCTGCTCGTGCAACACCTGAAAGTCAAAATAAATAATAAACCAACCTGTCAGTAAAATAAGTAAATCAACCAGACATGCGACAGCCGCAAATATCAAACTATTAAACTGATGACCTTGAGAGAGTAAATACTTTTGCTCTTTAAATTGATCCTGTAATTGCCCTTGCTTGGTATGCATCAATTTTTGGAGATAGGAAATCCTATTGTCATAGTCAGCATATGCTTTTGCGACTTTATGGTTTAGCGCATATTTTCCTTTTCCTAAATAAACTGTATTGTTTTGGTAGAATTGCTTTTTCTCCTCTTTTAGAGATTGGATTTCTGAAGTATAGTAACTTTGAAGAGAATCGACACTTTTCAGGTGACTTTTTTGAAGCTCTTGGAATGATGAGTTACTTAGATTGTAAAGCTGTTTGGCTCCTTCCATACTCATCACTACACTTCCAACTGAAAAAAACAATGTAACTACAAGTAAAGCAATACCAGCTTGTCTGCCTCCATAGTACATTTCTGAACTGATACGTACCAATTGGGCTTTCGCTGTTTCCCAACCTGTGAGCATTAGAAGTGCCAAAGGTATTGCCAGCCATATTGGAAGGGAAGTAGCAAGTAGTGTCCAAAGAAAAGTAGTTGCCGTCGCAATGGAGAGTAATGGTAGTAGATACTTACTCAATGATGCAATTTTTCTGAGTGATGCAAACCTGATAGCAAATGGCTTCCATGCAAAACGATCTTGTGCTCTATGCAGGTGATCCTCGTATTTGGTTCTTTCGAGGATTTTTTCGAGAGGATTTTGTAATTTTGACATAAGATCAATGATAAATTTTGATTTAAGCGCTTCCCCTGAAGTTTGGTCGCGGAAGGGGAAGTGTTTTTTTAATTAAATTCTTTTAGGAGAAGCTGTTGATTTCCCTAAAAAGTGGTTTCAAAAGTAATAGCTCTTAATCATCCTAATGGGTGCAATAAGTTTGCGCTCAGTGAGCGATTAGGATGATTTACTGCAATTTTATAGATTAGCGATAAAATTAGCAATAAAATAACGATAAAAATATCGCTAATTAATCGATATTTAACTGATAAATGAGCAATAAAAGGTATCTCAAGATAAGCGAACTGTCAGAACTAGCTGGCAAGGCGGAAGTTACGGTAAGAAAGACAATTGCTGCCAAATTCAAGGAAAATAAGCATAATGACAGCATTATTGCAGAGCCGTACCGTGGTAAACAGGTGCGATACTTTGTAGAGTTGGAATACGCTAAGCAACTGTTCGGTATTAGCGATCAAAATACAGATGATAAATCGATAGATGAGTCTGAAATGATTGCTCAGTTGCGCTCAGAGATCGCTTTTTTACGTAAACAGGTAGAAGAGAGTAGGGAGCGAGAGAAGGAATTTAGGAGTGCAGAGAACGAATACAGGCAAATGTTAGGCTATCTGACAAAGGTATTAGGGGAGAAGGTTGCAGAAGATCTCAACGTCAAAAAATTGAAATAATAATTGTCTTGATGACAAATAAGAAGGAGTCCAGTGTAGGACTCCTTTTTTGTTGCTAACCAAGTCAGCATAAGATTCCGATAACGTTACCGGAAACGATATTTCGTGTTTAGACACTCAAAATTGTTGATAGATACTGTTTTATATCCCGTCAATAGTATATAATTGGTAAAAAAATGTACTTTTTACGACTATTAGCTATAAGATATGGATTTCTCAACGATTGATTTTATTGTGTTTATCGGGTACTGCCTGC
Source organism: Limibacter armeniacum (assembly GCF_036880985.1). NCBI lineage: Bacteria > Pseudomonadati > Bacteroidota > Cytophagia > Cytophagales > Flammeovirgaceae > Limibacter > Limibacter armeniacum. The sequence goes on along the minus strand of NZ_JBAJNO010000003.1, from coordinate 231,806 downwards.
TGATCATCGGGATTGGCTTGTGGGTATCTCGAGACAAGGGAGGGCATGAAAAGAACTCCGAAGATTATTTTCTGGCCAGTAAGTCATTACCTTGGTGGGCTATTGGTTCGTCACTGATCGCATCCAATATTTCTGCTGAACAGTTTATTGGTATGTCAGGCTCTGGTTATGCAATCGGTTTTGGTATTGCCAGCTATGAGCTGATGGCAGCAATAACACTTATTGTGGTTGCCAAATTCTTCTTACCCATTTTTATCAGGGAAAAAATATTTACAATGCCACAGTTCCTAGAGCATCGTTACGATAGCCGAGTGAGAACAAGTATGGCGATTTTCTGGATCTTCCTGTTTGTATTTGTCAACCTGACTTCAATCCTTTACTTGGGTGCATTAGCATTGCAGACCATTATGGGGGTTGATCTGATGTATGGTATCATCGGTTTGGCATTGTTTTCAGGGCTGTACTCGATCTATGGCGGTCTGAAGGCTGTTGCATGGACAGATGTGATTCAGGTGATCTTCCTAATTGGTGGAGGTCTGATTACAACTTACTTGGCTGTAAATGCAGTGGGTGGTGATACTGGTTTCTTTGCAGGTGCTTCTGCTTTATTGGAAAAAGCTCCTGAAAAGTTTGATTTGATTTTTGATTCTAATCAGGAGGCATATTCTTATTTACCAGGTATTTCTGTACTGGTAGGGGGTATGTGGATCGCTAACTTGAGTTACTGGGGATGTAACCAATACATTATCCAGCGTGCTTTGGCAGCTAAAAACATTGAAGAAGGACAGAGAGGTATCCTGTTTGCAGGTTTCTTGAAAGTGGTTCTGCCTTTGATCGTGGTAATTCCAGGTATTGCAGCATTCGCATTGCAGGCAGATATTGCCAAGCCAGATGAGGCTTATCCTTGGCTTCTGAGTACATTTGTGCCAACAGGAATCAAAGGACTGGCATTCGCAGCATTGATTGCAGCAGTGGTTTCTTCACTTAGCTCAATGATCAACAGTATTTCTACTATCTTTACGCTAGATATCTACAAGCCGTTTTTCAACAAAAACTCTTCTGAAGGTAATCTGGTAAAAGTAGGTCGTTTGACAAGTGCTGTAGCACTGTTGATTGCTGTTTTGGTTGGCCCTCAGCTGGCAAACCTTGATCAGGCATTCCAGTTTATCCAAAAATACTCTGGTTATGTAAGCCCAGGTGTTGTGGTAATCTTTATTTTCGGATTGTTCTGGAAAAAATCGACAGCAAATGCTGCATTGGCAGTGGCTGTAGCTTCTATTCCATTCTCAATTCTGGTAGACAGTGTATTGTTCCCAGAGATGCCATTTATCGACCAAATGGGTGTAGTTTTCTTGATACTTTCAGCAATGATGGTTGCTATTACATATATCGAAGGGTATTCACACAGTAAAGGTTTTACCTTTGGGATGGAGTTATTCAAGACCAGCTCAGTGTTTAATATGGTGTCAATCCTTCTATTTACTTTCGTAGCTGCAATTTATGCACTTTGGTGGTAGCTAGATAGTAGATTCTAGACACTAGATATCAGAAAAAAGACCTATCGGGATTCAGATTTTCCGGTAGGTCTTTTTTGTGTACAATCTCCAATATCGTTTCTAAAGTCTCTTTTTCACACTTGACCTTCCCGTAATCAATTCAGTGGGTAAGATTATGGTGCTATGCTCAAAAGGCAAGTTTTTGGTAGCAGGGTTGTGCTTATGGTTTATTTCTTTGATTAGCAACTCAGCTGCTTTTGACCCCATCATGGCAGAAGGTTGCCTGATAGAGGTAAGGCTTGGGTTAAAAAGTCTACCCATAGGGTCTCCTGTATAGCCTACAACCCCAATTTCTTCAGGGACTTTTACACCTAGTTCATTCAAGTAATGTAAAATTTCAAATGCTACAGGGTCATTGATTGCAAAAATAGCATCAGGAGGCTCTGGAAGTCTAAGTAATTGCTCTGTAGCAGTTGCCGCATCGACTCTCAGGTTACAATGGATCAGGTATTCAGACTGAAAACCAATGTTATACATCTCCAACGCTTCTTTATATCCCTCTATTCGTTTCTGGCTGATATACAGGTTTTTAGGGCCACTGATGTGAGCGATTCGTTTATAGCCGTGCTCAATCAGATGGGCAGTGGCATTGAACGCACCATCCTTGTCATCCACTATCACATTGGAAAATACTTGTTGCAGTTCAGGGATTACACGGTCAAACATAACCACAGGAATGTCTTCTTCCTTTGCTTGATGAAGGTGCTGATAGTCTTCAGTGTCTTTAGAAACAGAGATAATGATACCGTCTACTTGGTTATCAATCATCATCTGTACACTATCCTGTTCCAGCTTAAACTGCTCTGAAGTATGTCCAATCAACATCTTGTATCCATACTCATAAAGTGTCTGTTGTATACCACTGATGGCGTAGCCAAAGAATGGGACAGACAGTTCAGGAACAATCACACCAATATTGTAGGTTCTTTTACTTACAAGGCTGGTAGCAAGCATATTGCGCTTGTAGTTTAGCTGTTCCGCCAATGCTAGTACCTGCTGTTTGGTTTCGTAGTTGACATCAGGTGCATCACGCAAAGCCCTTGATACTGTGGAGACGGAAATATCAAGTCTTCGGGCTAGATCCTTTATGGTGGTATTTCTCTTCTTTTTCATGGTTGATTGTCAAAAGCTTAACGCAGCCTTTTTCCGATAACGTTACCGGAAACGGTATTTCACTTTTAGTGTCAAATTAGCTTGTTATGAGTGGCAATTTATCAATCTTATCTCACTATACTAGTGTTATAAATGTGAAAGTTACAATCAATTCGGGGATTATGAATACAAGAAATGCAGTAAAGAAGTTCGAAGAACTGTTTGGTACTCCAGAGGTGATTGCTAGAGCACCCGGAAGGGTCAATATTATTGGCGAGCATACAGACTACAATGATGGTTTTGTATTGCCTGCTGCCATTGACAAGGAAATGGTATTTGTGCTACGCAAGAATGATCTGGACAAGGTTCAGGCTTATGCTATAGACCTTAATAAGCACGGAGAATTTGACTTGGACAACCTTTCTCCTCAAGAAGGGTGGATTAACTACATTATTGGTGTAGTAGCTGAAACGCAGAAAAAAGGACTGAAAGTGAGAGGCTTTGATGTCGTGTTTACCAGTGATGTACCACTGGGAGCAGGTATGTCATCTTCTGCGGCATTGGAATGTGGTTTGGGAACGGGCCTTAACTCGCTTTTCGAAGGTTCTCTTGAGCCTGTGGATATTGCATTGGCAGGACAGGCTGCGGAGCACAATTTTGCAGGTGTTAAGTGTGGAATCATGGATCAGTTTGCTTCAACATTTGGCAAAGAAAACCATGTTATCCGTTTGGATTGCAGAACACAAGAAATTCAGCATTTCCCACTGAATATAGAAGGCTACAAGCTGGTTTTGTGCAATACCAATGTAGCACACTCATTGGCCTCATCAGAATACAATACACGTAGGGCACAGTGCGAGTCAGGTGTCGAAGTGATAAAAACCAAGTATGCTGAGGTAAAGAACCTGCGTGATGTAACCCATGAGATGCTTGACGAATGTCAGGCAGAGATGGATAAAGTGGTATATGACCGTTGCAGCTATGTAGTGGAAGAAAATGAGCGTTTGGAAGAGGCATGTCATTGTCTTGAAAATCAGGATTTGGAAGGGTTAGGTAAGCAGATGTACGGGTCACACAAAGGGTTGAGTGAGAAGTATGAAGTAAGCTGTAAGGAGCTTGATTTTCTGGTAGAACAGACTCTCGACAAGGACTATGTTCTGGGTGCCCGAATGATGGGTGGTGGCTTCGGAGGCTGTACCATCAACTTAGTCAAAGAAGAAAAGGTAGAAGCATTTATTGCAGAAGTAGGACCTGCTTATAAAGCCGCGATGGGCAAGGATATGACGGCTTATACGGTCGTAATCGGAGATGGTGCTAAGGCTGAGCAGTTTCTGAAAGCATAAATTAATAGGTATAAGAAACTGGATTTTTGCTTATAAACAGGTTTGTACAAGCCTCTGGTTTCTTATACCTATCTAGTATCTAATATCTTAAGAAAATGAATAAAGAATTCTCATTTGAGGAACATCCTCACAGAAGATATAATCCACTAACTGGCGAATGGGTAATGGTATCGCCTCACCGTTCCAAGAGACCTTGGCAAGGTCAGGTTGAAGACATGGAGGAGGAGAAGCGCCTGAAGCATGACCCTGACTGTTACTTGTGTGCCGGAAACACTAGGGTAGGAGGGGAGAAAAACCCTGAATATACTGATACCTATGTGTTTACCAATGATTTCTCAGCATTGCTTTCAGATACTCCAGAAGGAAGCTTCAGTAAAGGTGGGCTACTGAAAGCGGAGAGTGAAAGAGGAATGGCAAGAGTAGTTTGCTTCTCACCACGCCATGACCTGACAATTCCTGAGATGGAAGTAGCTGCCATCAGAAAAGTGGTAGACCTTTGGGCAAAGGAATACGAAGACCTCGGTAAAAAGGAATTTATCAATTACGTACAAATCTTTGAGAATAAGGGTGCTACGATGGGTTGTTCCAATCCACACCCGCACGGTCAGATTTGGGCAGAGGAGACAGTTCCGGTAGAACCAGCCAAAAAACAAGTGCAACAGCTTGCATATTGGAAAGAAAATGGAACATCGTTGTTGACTGATTACCTGAAAATAGAACTGGAATCAGGTGAGCGTATCTTGTTTGAAAATGAGCACTTTGTGGGTTTGGTACCATTTTGGGCAGTTTGGCCATTTGAGGCGATGATCGTCCCTAAACGCCATGTAGCTCGTATCACTGACCTGACAGATGCAGAAAGAGATGCCTTCGCTGATGCCTATAAGCAATTAGGTATTATGTACGATAACCTGTTCGAGATTTCTTTCCCATACTCGGCAGGTATCCATCAGGCTCCTACAGATGGCAAAGCTCATGAGGAATGGCATATGCATATGATGTTCTATCCGCCATTGTTGCGCTCAGCCACAGTCAAGAAGTTTATGGTAGGCTATGAGATGCTGGCAAATCCGCAACGTGATATTACAGCGGAACAGGCGGCAGCAAGATTGAGAGTACTTTCCAAGGAGCATTACAAAAGCAAAAGGAATGTATTCAACTAAGCTTTAATATTCGGTAAAAGTGTGTATAACGAAACACCCCCACTTGTTAGTTTTGACTGACAGGTTGGGGGTTGTTTTTTTAAAGTGATTTGGTACACTTTATCGCTTAAAAAACATAAAAGACATCGTACTCTTTCCTTATAAAAAGTGACCGATTCTAATGGTATTAATGGGTAAGCGTAAACCATATACTTGTTGTTTTTGTATCAGAAATCATGAAAAATACTCTTTGAAATGTTCAATATAGAGCATTTTCGGGCTTGATAAGCTCTTGATTTGTCTAGATTTTTGATTCAATAATTATATTGATAATCAGTTGATTGAGATTTTTTTTGTCTTATTTTTTCTAGATTTTGTTTTGATAAATTCATGTTCGTGTACAACTGACCTTTATTTGTGAAACAAGTGTTGGAGATACTCTTATCAGATTTGGCTGGTAAGTATTTCTCAAGTAAAAGCATTATAAAGCAGTGTTCACATGAAGAAGGTTATTCTATTTTTTTGGGTCGTGTTGGTAATGGCATCCTGTGCTGAAAAAGTACCTGACCTAGACAAGGAAGAGGTAACATCACCGGATGGAAAAATTGCCCTGACATTCGAAGTAAAGAATGGCGTCCCTTACTATCAGATCTCCAAAGAAGGAGAGCCCATTATCAGCCCGTCCCGATTGGGATTTATTTTCCAAAATGCAGCAGCCTTGGATACAGGTTTCCATATTGTCAATATCAAGAAAGAGATAGTGGACAATACATGGGAATTGCCTTGGGGAGAGTCCAAGACTGTAAGAGACTATCACCAGCGCATGAATGTAGCTTTGGAGGAGAAAAGCGGAGAGAACCGAAAGCTGAATCTGGAGTTCAGGGTATTTAATGACGGTGTTGGTTTCCGCTATGAAATTCCAGAGCAGCCACATCTGGAAGAGTTGGTAATCATGGATGAGTTGACGGAGTTTGCCTTGGCAAAAGATTTTCAGGCGTGGTGGATTCCAGCAGTGGGAGACAATCAGGATTATGAGTATTTGTATAAGAAAAGTCCTGCTAATGTGTTGCGTGAAGCAGTGCATACGCCACTGACCATGGAATATAAGGACAGTCTTTATATCAGTATCCATGAGGCGGCCTTGGTAGATTATGCAGGGATGACACTGCTGAATATCGGTGACAATACGCTCTCATGTGATTTGGTGCCTTGGTCAGATGGGACAAAGGTTAAGACGGCAGCACCAATGAAAACACCTTGGAGAACGATTCTGATTGGTGATAAGGCAGGTGATTTGGTGACTTCCAACCTGATTTTGAACCTGAACGAACCTAATCAGCTGGAAGACGATTCTTGGATTAAGCCAGCAAGATATACTGGTATCTGGTGGGGAATGCACCTGGAAAAGCAGACTTGGGGACAGGGACCTAAGCATGGTGCGACAACGGAAAATGTAAAAGCCATGATGGACTTTGCCGCAAAAAACAACCTTTCGGGTGTATTGGCAGAAGGATGGAACGAAGGATGGGATGGCGACTGGACCGAAGGAAGGTTTGACTTTACAAAACCATACCCTGACTTTGACTTGGCAGAAATCACAAGATATGGTGAAGAAGTGGGCGTTGGACTGATTGGTCACCACGAGACAGGAGGAAATGTAGAGAGCTATGACAGACAATTGGAAGATGCCTTTGACCTTTACAAGGCACATAACGTCCACTATGTCAAAACGGGCTATGTTTCTAAACTGATCAACGATAAGGAAAGACACCAAGGTCAGTACATGGTTCGTCACTTCAGAAGAGTGATGGAAGAGGCGGCCAAAAGACAGATCATGTTGGATACCCACGAGCCAGTAAAACAGACAGGTTTACGTAGAACCTTCCCGAACCTGATGACTGCGGAAGGCGCAAGAGGAACAGAGTATGACGCGTGGAGTGATGGAAACCCGCCAAGCCATACGACTATTCTTCCTTTTACAAGACTGCTGGCAGGACCAATGGATTACACGCCGGGTATCTTTGATATCATGATCGAAAGCAGACCGAACAACAGAGTACAGACTACACTGGCGAAGCAATTGGCGCTCTATATCGTAATCTACAGTCCGTTGCAGATGACTGCCGATCTTCCCGAGAATTACAAAGATCAGCCAGCATTTGAGTTTATCAAGAATGTGCCGGTTGACTGGGAAGAAACAAAGGTATTGAATGCTAAGATTGGTGAGTATATCACTACCGTTAGGAGAGATAAAGAAAGCAGGTCGTGGTACTTGGGAAGCATTACCAATGAGAAGGGGAGAACACTGGAAGTGCCATTGGATTTCTTGGATCCTAACACGACATACCAGATGACGGTCTACGCTGATGGAAAGGATGCTGATATGACCAGTAACCCATTATCCATGCAGATTGACAGTGATACGATAAGCAGTAATGGTACGACGCTGACATTGCAGCTGGCACCGGGAGGAGGGGCAGCAGTAAGCTTCCAGCCAATGGAGCAAATCTGATAAGCAACCCAATTTTAAAACATATATGATAAAGGATAGCTCCTGTTCAATTAGGGAGCTATCCACCAAGATGGCAGTGTCAGGAAAATATTCTGGTGATACTGCATACCAGACACCTTGTGTCTATGGAGTTATAGTTCATTCACATCCAACAACTATCATAAGTATGAAAATGAGATCGATCATCAAAGGTGTGGGAATAGGTTTATTCCTGACAACCATGCTCTACGGCTGTTTCTCGCCTGAGGATGGCAGCTTTGTAGAACCAATTACACGATACGAAAAAATGAAAGGCAGCTGGACATTGACAGATGTTGTTCAAGCTGACGAGCAGGCTACCTCAGGAGTAACAGAACTGAGCCTTTATGGCAAGTTTGACTTCGCCACAATGAAAATCAAACTGAATGAGGATGAGTCAAACAACCCAACTTCATTTGAAGTGACAGGCGATGCTCCTCAGCTATTTGTTCAGAAGGGGTATTGGGATTTGAATTCAGCATTTGCTGATGGAGAAGCTGCTATCATGAACCTATACTCAGATGAGGCAAAGTCACAGAAAATAGGTCAGTTGGAAGTGACCAATGTGCCAGGAGGTACACCTTCTTTGGCTTTGAAACTTAGCCGTTCGGTAGTAGGCAGTAGCGTTCCGTTCCTGTCTTATACTTTCACTTTTTCACCTGAAACCAATTAAATAACACACCATTCTCATGAAGAAATTACTATTTACACTTACCATACTGGCAATGCCGATTCTTGGTTTTTGTCAGGCTCGGATTGCAGATATCTGGACACAGCCTGCCATCTTCGTGGCAGATGAAGAAGTGACGATATACTTTGACGTAACAGGGACATCATTGGCTGGAGCATCAGAAGATGTTTACTTGTGGTCTTGGTTCCCTTCAGAACCGGATGCAGGCAACTGGGAAAGTTCCTCTGAATTTGCCAAGCTGACACATGTAGAAGGCGATATCTGGCAGATCACGATGGTTCCTTCAGAGTACTATGGAGTTGATGCATCAAGTATTGTTTCCATCTATGGCTTGCTGAAAAACAAGGACGGTTCAAAGGTGACAGATGCCTTTGCGCCTGATAAGGGGAACGCTGTAAACTTGTATAGCCTGACGGATATCAAGACTACCCTGACGGTAGATTATTACCCAAAAGAAATTCCTGTTGATAGACCATTCTCTATGGTATTCAATGCTAACAATACCATGTCTGATTGTGATGACTCAGGAAGTGGCAATGTAGGTAAACTGGCTGGGGCGGATGCTGTACACTTGCATTCAGGTATCAATGAGTGGCAGAACGTGGTAGAAAACAATCCAGACAATTTTGAGAAGACTGCCCTGACACATTTGGGTGATGGTATCTGGAGAATGGACATGATCCCTAGCGAGTACTACGGTAGTGGTGATACGCCAATTAAGCGTATAGATGTGGTTTTGGCTAACAAGGAGTGGAGTCTATTGGGACTTGATGCTGGTTGTGCTGACTTTATTATCAATCAGATAGTGGTTGAGCCTGATGTAAAGCCTGGTTTCCAGTTTTTCCCTCAGAAAGTGACGAAGAACGATATCCTTACCTTGGTTGCCACCAATGGTGATGAGGAGGTTTCGTCTATGCACTATAAAATCACTGCTGGTGAGGATGTAATGGAAGGAACATTCGATGGCGCAAATCCTGAATACAGGGCGATCATTAACCTGAGTGGCTGGTTGAAGGATAAGGAAGTAGAGTCGATCAATGTGGTGGTTAAAGACAACTTCGGTATCACATTCCATGAGTCAGACTTCACATTTGTCAAGACGAACTAATGTTCATAACCTTATTAAAATATCTACGCATGAAATTTTCACAATTGATATATATCCTCAGCACTGTGCTAATAGTGTTTTGGGGTTCCGCTGCCGTTGCCCAAGAAAACTCGGCTGCGATAATGGTCAAAGGGCAGATCAAGACGGCTGATTCAGATGAGCTCCTACCAGGAGCATCAGTATCAGTAGAAGGAACAAGTATCGGTACTATCACAGATGTAGATGGTAAGTTCAGCTTGGAAGTACCCAATGCCGATGCAATGTTGGTAGTGTCATTTATTGGTTATACTACCCAAAAAATACCTGTAAACGGCAGGTCTCAAATTAATGTATCCTTAGAAGTGGATAACCTGCAACTGGATGAGATTGTGGTAGTAGGGTACGGTATCCAGAAGAAAGGTGAGGTAACAGGCTCAACAGCATCCGTTACTTCCAATGACTTCAACAAGGGGGTAATCAACTCGCCTGAGCAGCTGATTCAAGGTAAAGTAGCAGGTCTTACAATTGTAAAGGCAGGCGGTGATCCAGCAGAAGGTGCTTCGATCCGTTTGCGTGGTGGTACTTCACTTTCAGGTGGTAACGCTCCGCTGGTAGTAGTGGACGGTGTACCGGGTGCTGATATCAATACGGTATCTCCTAACGACATTGAGTCAATGGATGTACTGAAAGATGCTGCAGCGACAGCCATCTACGGTGCGAGAGCAGCTAACGGTGTCATCATCATCAATACCAAGAAAGCGAAGAAAGGTGACAGCAGCGTTGAGTACAGCACTTATGTATCAGTAGGTTCAGCAGCTAAATACCTTGACATGTTGTCTGCCAACCAGTGGAGACAGTATGTACGTGACAATGATGTCCAAGGTGCGATCGACTATGGTGCAGATACAGACTGGCAGGCAGAAATCCTTCAGACAGCTATCTCACATTCGCACAACGTAGCTTTGTCAGGCGGATCAGAGAATACTTCATACAGGGCTTCGGTAAACTTTATCCAGAATGAGGGTATCGTAAAGACCAGTGAGCTTGAAAGGTTGAATGCCAAGCTTTACGTACAGCAAAGAGCATTGGATGACAAACTGAAAGTGGACTTGAGCTTGAGTTCAACTTTTGACGAATACGTTCCGGTGAACAACCTACTGACGGAGCCAGATGGCAAGGCACATAACTCACCTTTCCGTTTCGCATACAACCTGAACCCAACAATGCCTGTGTATGATGCCAACGGCGATTTCTTTGAGTCAAGGGGCTTGAATGAATACAACAACCCTGTAGCCTTGCTGCATCAGCGTCAGGATGACCGTTCAAGACGCAGAACATTGGGTGTGGCGAAAGTTGATCTGGAGATCATCAGTGGCTTGAATGCAGTACTGAATACGTCTTACAGTGTAAACTCATACAAAAGAAAATATTACCTGCCAACTGACTCAAGGTTGGGAGAACAGGACAAGGGCTTTGCCTTGCAGGAGCAGAATGAGCAGCACCAAAGGTTATTGGAAGCTTACTTGAACTACAACAAGTCATTTGGAGATCACAACATCAATCTGGTAGGTGGTTATTCATACTTCGACCAGATGAACGAGTGGTCTGGTGCAGGCAGAAGAGGCTTTGATTCAGACATCTTCGGATATGACAACATGGGTGCAGGTCAGGATTACCGTATCGGTGATGTATGGTCAGGACGTAACAGCTCCAAGCTGGTGTCCTTCTTCGGACGTGCCAATTACAGCTATATGGGCAAATACATGTTGCAGGCTTCATTGAGAAGGGATGGTTCATCCAAGTTTGGAGACAATCACAAGTGGGGTGTTTTCCCTGCTGTATCAGTAGGTTGGAACATTGCGGACGAAGCCTTTATGGAAAGCGCTCAAAGCTGGGTAAATGACCTGAAACTGAGAGCAGGTTACGGTATAACAGGTAATCAGGAAGGAATTGCTCCTTACCAGTCACTGGCTTTGTCAGGACCGACAAGTAACGACCCTTACTATGATTCAAACTCAGGTACTTGGAAGTATGGTTATGGCCCTGTACAGAACCCTAACCCTGACCTGAAGTGGGAATCAACAACACAGATGAACATTGGTATCGACTTCGCATTGCTGAACCGTTTCAGAGGTTCAATCGACCTGTATGACAAGCAAACTGATGACTTGCTCTATACTTACCAAGTTCCTCAGCCGCCATATGTATATGGCTATATGCTTGCCAACGTAGGTTCACTAAGCAACAAGGGTATCGAATTCAGCCTGAACACATCGGTGATGGAGAAAGGTAAATTCAATTGGAGCATTGATTTCAATATCGCTTACAACAAGCAGAAGATTGAATCGCTGTCAAATGATATCTATACAACAGACGCTATCCAGTCTGGCAAGATCGAAAACAGGGGCTTCTCTGAGCTATACACACAAACAATCCGTGAAGGTTATGTACCAGGTACTTTCTACGGCTTCAAATTCAAGGAGTTTGATGAGGATGGCAAGTATGTGTTGGAAGGAGAAGGACGTGAGGAAGACAAGCAGATTTTGGGTGATGCACAGCCTGATCTTGTAGGAGGTTTGGGAATGAACTTCCGTTACGGAGACTTTGACCTTAGCTTCTTCTTGAATTCTATTATCGGTCACGACATCCTGAATGCTACGAAGATGAGTATTATGGATGAGGGCAGGCTACCAGGCAACAACGTACCGGATGAAGCACTGACAGACCAATTGAATGACGCTCCTCAGTTCTCAGATTACTGGATCGAGGATGGCTCATTTGTCAGAATGCAAAACGTAACGTTGGGCTACACAGTACCTGTCAAGGCTACTTCCAAGCTGAGAAGCGCGCGTATCTACGTAACGGGTGAGAACCTGTTCCTGATCACCAACTACTCAGGTGTAGATCCGGAAGTAAACATGTCGGGACTTTTGAACCCAGGTATCGACAACTATAATGTTTATCCTAGACCACGCACGATCACTTTAGGTGCAAGCGTGAAATTCTGATCAAAGAGATCAGTTGTGTCTGCCGCAGATAAAAGCGGCAGGCACTTACCCCAACAGGGTAAGGTTTCTAAGTTTTTATTCCCAAAAATTGATGAATACCATGTTAAACGGAAAATATAAATTCAAGAAATGGGCTTCGGTAATGGCTGCAATACCTGCACTGATGATCGGAAGCTGTACAGATTTGAGTGAGGAGGTGTACAACACAGTCCTGACAGATGAATACGGTAAAACACCTGCCGAAATTGAGACCATCGTAGGGCGTGCATACGCTTCCATGAGAGGTTATGATGGCAACTGGACTTTGGAGTTTCCACTGTTTCTGGTGGAAGGTGCATCTGATGAGGCGGTAATCCCGACAAGAGGTACAGACTGGTTTGATGGCGGATTACATCAGGATATCCAGCGTCACCAGTGGACAGTCAATAACGTAGCCATTGAAAAGTCATGGAACATCTACTTTACGGGTGTTTCAAAGGTCAACTCAATTATTTATGAGATCGACAAGGCAGAGCTAAGTGATGAAGACAAGAACAATATCAAGGCGGAATTGAGAGGGCTGCGTGCCTATTATTACTATGTTCTTTGTGACCTCTTCGGCAATGTGCCGTTGCAGACAGACTTCAGTGACAAGGAGCTGAAATCGAATACTTCACGATCCGAAATCTTCGATTTTATCGAGTCAGAATTGCTGGACGTAATTGATTACCTGCCTGCTTCAGGGTACGGAAAGTTCACCAAGAATGTTGGCTACAGCATGCTGGCACGCTTGTACCTGAATGCTGAGGTATTCAAGGGAGAAGCCATGTGGCAGAAGGCAATTGATGCCGCAGATCAGGTGACAGGTTACAGCCTGGAAGGCAATATCTTTGACAACTTCCTGAAAGAGAATGAGGGGTCAAGTGAAAACATCTTTGTGATACCTTTCGATGAGAGTGTAACGATTGGTAATTACTGGCAGTCGCTGTACCTGCACTACAAGTCAGGTATTGCATTTGAGATCAATGCATGGTGTGGTAATGGTATGTGCGCTGAGCCTAAGGTATGGGGCTTGTATGATGAAGCGGATAAGCGCCGTAACGGTCTATTGGAAGGTCCATTGTTGGCTCCTGACGGAACACAATTGCTGCAAGATGATGGTAACCCTGTCATCCATACGCCAGAGATCACAAGCCTTGAGAATGCGAAACAAGGTGACGGTGTCCGAAATATCAAGTATGAGATTGCAAAAGGGGACAACTGGGAAAGAAGCAACGACTGGGTGTTGATCCGTTATGCAGAAATCGTGATGATCAAGGCTGAAGCACTGATGAGACTGGGCAGAACTAGCGAGGCACAGTCGTTGGTGGCGCAAGTACGCGATCGTGCAGGGCTCTCAACACCAACAGATATTGATCTGGACTTTATGTATGATGAGCTGCTTCGTGAGTTTGTATGGGAAGGACACCGCAGAACAGACCAGATCCGTTTCGGAAGGTTTGGTGAAGCATGGTGGGCTAAAGAGGTGAGTGAACCATACAGAACGATCTTCCCGATCCCTGCCAATGCCATGGCTGCCAATGCTAAGTTGGTGCAAAACCCTGGCTATTCTAACTAAAATTACTCTTGTACCTAGCATATAGCTCCTTTGGGTTCCGGTCAATTGGTACCGGAATTCCTAAAGGGCTAAAAACTAAAACTGAATGGACATGAAAAGATTACTACTGGGATGTGTGTGTTTTCTTTTTCTGTTTTCCTGTAATGAGGACGATCCGTCTGACAGTGGCTTTAAACTGGAGGAACATGAACCTGTAGCAGTATCCAAAACTGCCGATCAGAAAGTGTATGTACACCTGATGCCTTGGTTTGAAAGCAAGGAGACATCAGGTAGCGGGAGTTGGGGTATCCATTGGACGATGGCTAACCAGAATCCCGATCAGCTGGATGGAGACCGCAGGCAGATCGCTTCCCATTACTATCCGCTTACCGGGCCATATGCATCAGGAGACAGGGATATCATTGAATACCAGCTGTTGCTAATGAAGCTGTCAGGTATTGATGGAGTACTGATTGATTGGCCCGGAACGACAGACCTTTATGATTATGCTGCCAATCTTGCCAACAGCAATGCCATTATTGACAAGTTGGAAAAAGTGGGGTTGGAGTATGCCATAGTTTATGAGGACCAGAACATCAATATCGCTTATGATCAGGGAGTCGTAACCAACAAGATACAGGCAGCACAGGCAGATGTTTCCTATATGGCTCAAAACTATTTCAAGGACAGCAATTACATCAAGGTCAATGGAAAACCATTGCTGATGGTATTCGGTCCTCAAACCTTCACTACGGAAGCTTCGTGGTCACAAATCCTGTCAGTTGCCTCTACTTCATTCATTACACTATGGCATGAGTCAGGGGAGGCAGGCAGCAATGCAACAGGCGAATACGCTTGGGTGTACAGTGACCATATGAACGGGTTGAAAAATTTCTATGAGAACAATTATGGCGGTTTGAAAATAGGATCCGTGTATCCCGGCTTCAAGACCTTTTACAACGAAGGCGGATGGGGTGGACCAACCTTTAGCATTGACCATAACCAGTTGTCCACTTTTACGCAGACATTGGATCTGGCATTGGACGCTGATCTCCAATATATTCAATTGGTAACCTGGAACGACTATGGGGAGGGCACCATGATTGAGCCGACTGAGGAGTTTGGCTACGGTTTCCTGACCACCTTGCAGCAAAAGCTGGGCGTAGGATTTGGTGAAGAGGAGCTAAAACTGGTAAGGCAGCTGTATGACTTGCGTCAGCAGTCTACAGGTAAGGAGATGACACAGCAGCTCGATCAGGTATTTTATAAGCTGGTTTCATTAAGGATTGATGAGGCAAAAGGCGTCATAGACGAACTGACACAATAAACTTCAAGCAACTGATTGTGTAGTGCAAGGTATGCTGTACCATTTATACTGTTGATCTGGATAATACCTTCGCACTAAATAGCGGTAGGTACAGTATGCCTCGTTACTACCTTTTGCTGATGACATCTTTCCTAAAACAATATATAGGCAGTTGGTGTGCAGTTGTTTTATCAAGTTTGAGTATTTATCTGAAAGTAATGAAGCTGTCCCGAAGGGACAAAATATATCAGTGATGGGATTTATCCCATCGTCGTATAAGCAACATCTAACAAGTGCTAGTAGGACGATATACATGTCAGTTACTTAGTCAATCTGAATCAAGCAACAGCACAAAACCCAAGACTTTCATTTTCATATCGCTGTTAGAACAAGTTCACTTTGAAATGACTGTCGGGAGCTCTTCCCGGCAGTTTTACCCAACATTTTTCTGTTGAATGCAGCAGCGCACCACATTTGAATCTGTAACTATTTCTTCAAGCAACCGGTCATTCGGTACCGGTTCCTTCTTTTCTTATTTCAATTTTCTAAACCAATGACAATGTATGACCAAGTTTTAGCCTGTGGGAGGGGAACGTCTCTCCATACAGCAGGGCGGATTACGCCTAAACAATGGGTCCAACACCTTGCAAAATCTACAATGACAACAGCAATAACCCTATGTATGCTGTTTATACCCCTGTGGCTAAATGCGCAAAGTGACGGATTGCCACGGGGTGCCTATCAAATGCCTTATACTCGCTACGAGGCAGAAGATGCATCTTTTAGCGGCACACTTTATCAGGCAAACGCTTTTGACCAGTCACAAACGGCTTCAGAAGCCTCCAACCAAAAGTATGTAGGATTGCCGAGCAATGGCAGTGCCGTAACATTCACCACCACAACATCGGGTCAGGGGGTGACCATGCGTTTCACAATGCCTGATGCGGCAGGAGGTGACGGCATCAATGGAACATTGGCAGTGTATGTCAATGGCAACCTTGATCAGGTAGTGGATGTGAGTTCGTATTGGGCTTACCAGTACCTGGCCACTGGAAGCATCCATCCTTCCAACAGTCCCGGTGCGGGAAACAAGGTAAGGATGCGCTTTGATGAGGTGCACTTCAAACTGAACCAGAATGTAACAGCAGGAAGTACCATCACCATAGCCAAGAATGCGAGTGATGGAACAGAATATGGGATTGACTTTATCGAGGTAGAACCTGTGCCTGCTGCCATTCAGAAGCCGGCAGGATTTCTGGATATCCGTGATTATGGAGCGGTAGCCAACGATACTGGCGATGACCTTCCGGCACTGGAAAGCTGTATGGCGGCTGCGGCTGCAAGCGGAACAG
The DNA here is from genome assembly GCF_036880985.1 of Limibacter armeniacum. Lineage (NCBI taxonomy): Bacteria > Pseudomonadati > Bacteroidota > Cytophagia > Cytophagales > Flammeovirgaceae > Limibacter > Limibacter armeniacum. Next base: position 215,126 of record NZ_JBAJNO010000003.1, on the reverse strand, counting down.
GTGTCTACATTCCGGAAGGAACATGGTACCTAGATTTCCGATGGATAGTCCCACAAAGTAATGTTACCGTAACGGGTGCTGGTATGTGGCATACCAACCTGTACTTCTCCAACAACGACCAGTTTGGGGGTGGTATCTATGGAGATGGTGCTACCAATGTGACCATGGGTAATTTCTATATCAATACAGTCAACAACGACCGTATGGATTACCATGAAGGATACAGTGAAGCACCAGGGACGCCATACAAGATTTATAAGGCGTTTATGGGAACCTTCGCGCAATCCAATATCCATGACGTATGGCAAGAACACTTCGAGGTGGGAATCTGGATGGGTGACTACGATCATATGCCTCGTAACATCGCCATGAACACCACATTCTCCAGAATGAGAATCCGTAACAACTATGCGGATGGCTGTAACTTTGCGAACGGATCCTCTTTCTGTGTACTGGAACATAGTAACGTCCGTAACGGCGGTGACGACGGGATGGCAGTATGGCCTGACGGCAGTGGAACCACTGTATTTGCAGAAGGAAATATCTTCCGTTACAATACTGTAGAGCATATTTACCGGGCGGGTGGTGCTGCCCTTTTTGGGGGAAGTAACCATGAGATTCACCACTGTATCATCAAGGATGGTTTTGCGGGTTCCGGTATCCGACTGACTACGGACTTCTCAACCCCTGAGTCTCCCAAGTTCAAGGCTTCAGGGCTGATGAAAATCTATGAGAACACCATTATCGGCTGTGGTACAAGCTATGACCTGTGGGACAGGAAAAGAGGATCAATCGAGATCAACGTACCGCAAGGACTGAACAATGTGTTGTTTGAGAACATTGATATCCTGAATTCGCAGCGACATGCCATTCAGATTGAAGGAAATGGCTTCAATGATGTGAATTTCAATAACATCACGGTGGATGGCACCGGAAAGGATGCAACAGTCAGAAATATCGCTGGTGATGTGTACGGCGGTCTGGCAATGATGGTACAGGCCAACAGCGGTACGCTCACCGTGAACAAGATTGCCATGTCAGATATTGAGTCAGTCAATGAGGACGGCAACAAGGATATCCTGAACCGCAATGCTGGCTTCAACCTGAATGTGATTGATACGCAGATTGACCTGACGGGTATCACCCTGTCACCAGCTCCGGTAGATATGGTAGTAGGGGAGACTGAGCAGATAGCCATTGGCTTTAACCCAACCAATGCTACCAATAAGGGCGTGACTTGGAGTAACTCAAACCCTGCTGTAGCGACATTTGATGCACAAAGCTTGCAGGTGACAGGAGTCGGGACAGGAACAACGACCATTACGGCAACTTCTGTAGAGAATCCTTCCATCACGGCAAGTACAACGGTGACGGTTAGCGCAGCGGTCAATATTATTGCTACGGACAATCAGGCGAGCGAAAGTGGTGATACAGGTGAGTTCACCATTGCCATTTCATCGACTTCACAGAATATCACGGTAAATTACTCAGTAGGCGGTACAGCTTCTGCTTCAGACTATGCAGCCAATCCAGCCCTGACAGGTTCGGTAACGCTTACGCCAACCAATCTGTCACAGACCATTACGATAAACCCTACCGATGACACCTCCTTTGAGGGGCAGGAAACCTTGCAGCTGACCCTACTTCCGGGAACAGGTTACCAGTTGGGTGGTAACACTTCGGCTACGATTTCCATTAGCGACAATGAAAACCCTCCTTGTACTGCTCCGGTGATCGGTTATATCGCGACAGCGCCATCCATTGATCAGAACATAGACGCAGTATGGTCAACCGCTCCTGCCAAAGGAATCAGTAATGCGACGATTGGCGGAACACCAGGTGATTATACAGGACAGTGGAAAGCACTTTACGATGCCAACAACCTGTATGTACTGGTGGAAGTGAGTGATGCAACGCGCACCAATGACTCAGGTTCCGAATGGTGGAATGACGATGTGGTGGAAATCTTTATTGATGGAAACAACAGCAAAGGCACTACCTATGATGGCTTGAATGACTTCCAGTTGGGATTCCGTTGGAATGATGCCACAGTCCATGCAGGAGGCAACTCTGTTCAGAATACTTCAGGGATCAACTTCAGCATGTATGCGGCAGGTAGTGGTTATGTATTGGAGGCAGCCATTCCTTGGTCTACCATAGGTACTACACCCGTGATTGGTACGCAGATCGGTTTCGATGTAGCAGTGGATGATGACGATAACGGGGGAGACAGGGATGCGCAAATGGTATCGATCGCAACAACAGATGCAGGCTGGAGCAACCCAAGTATTTTCGGATCGATTTACCTGACTGACTGTAGCGGTGCACCAAGCAATCAGGTGCCATCGGTAAATGCAGGCAGCGACCAGACTGTGGTGGCAGGCACCACTTCTGTAAACCTGAATGGTTCAGCGACAGACCCAGATGGTGATGCCTTGACCTACACATGGAGTCAGGTGAGCGGTCCGGCAGCTTCAATCAGCAATGCTGCTAGCGCAGGCACGTCAGTAACAGGACTGGCAGATGGCAATACATATGTATTTAGGCTGACGGTTAATGACGGAGAGATTACCGCATCTGACGATGTACAGGTAATTGTTAATTCGCCAGCAGCCAATCAGGCACCGACAGCTGAAGCAGGCAGCAACCAGATACTGGCGGCAGGCTCCACTTCAGCCAACCTAAGCGGTTCGGGAGCTGACCCTGAGAATGGTACACTAACTTATGCATGGACACAGGTAAGTGGTAATGCGGTAACCATCAGCAGCACCAACAGTGCAGCCACTGCGGTATCAGGTTTGACAGATGGCAATTCATACACCTTCAGGTTAACAGTAAGCGACGGTGAACTGAGTGCGACAGATGATGTTACCTTGACGGTGAACAACCCTGGCTCTACAGGAGGTGGCGGTGACGGAACCTCAAGAGGTGCCTATATGATGCCATATACCCGATATGAGTCAGATGCCAGCTCGTTGGGTGGAGGTGCTGTCCTGATGGGACCATCTTTTGATCAGACCAAGGTGGAATCAGAAGCAACCGATCAGGTTTGTGCCAAATTAAGCGCTGTAAATTCCTTTGTAAAATGGACAACCACAGCAGCGGGACAAGGTTTGGTAATGCGTTTCAGTATGCCAGATGCAGCAGGTGGTGGTGGACAGAGTGGCAAGCTGGCACTGTATGTTGACGGAAACTTTGTGCAGGATATTGATGTCAGCTCGAAATGGGCATGGCAGTACTTCAGCCCGAATCCGGGAGATGGTACCAAGCATCCATCCAATACACCGATTGCAGGTTATACTTCCAGAATGAAATTCGATGAGGTGCGTGTAAAACTGGCTTCGCAGATTCCAGTAGGCGCTGAGGTGAAAATCCAGAAGACAAGCGCTTCAGGCAATATCGATTATGTGGTGGACTTTGTGGAGCTGGAACCAATTGAGCCAGTGATTCCTCAGCCTACCAACTCCCTGTCTGTACTGGATTATGGGGCAGACGGAACAGACCTGAACAGCGATCAGGAGGCATTCCAGAATTGTATCCAAGCAGCGATTACACAAGGAAAATCTGTATATGTACCGGCAGGACACTTCAGAATCGGAAGACTTTGGGTGGATGGCAGTAACCTGACATTCCAAGGGGCAGGTATCTGGCATACGGATTTGTACTGCTACAATGCCTCTTCCAACAATGGTGGTTTCGAGACAAGAGGTTCTAACCTTCACTTCCAGGACTTCCATTTGGGTTCTGAAAACACTACGAGAACGGATGCCTACAAAGCTTTTGTAGGACTGTACACAAACTCTACTATTGAGCGTGTTTGGGTAGAGCACTTTGAAGTAGGCGCATGGATTGCCAACTACCAGAGCACAGATGTGACAGATGGATTGGTGATCTCAAATTGCCGTTTCAGAAACAACTATGCAGATGGTGTAAACTTCGCAAAAGGTACCCGTAACTCGATCTGTGAACATTCCGATATGCGTAACAATGGGGATGATGCAATGGCTACTTGGTCTGCGGACGGGCCATCAGCGAGTGTGAACAACGAGTTCCGTTACTGTACAGCGGAGAATACGTGGCGTGCGGCAGGTATCGGTTTCTTCGGTGGCGGAGGTCACAAAGGGCACCACCTGATCATCAAGGATAACGTCGAGACGGGAATCCGTGTGAACTCTGACTTCCCTGTCAATCACCAGTTCAGCACAACAGAGTGGATGGAAATCTATGAGACAACCGTGATTGGTTGTGGTACCAATGCCAACCTGTGGTTCAACCGTTATGGTGCCGTGGATATCTTTACAAGGCTCTACAACGTGCAGAACCTGAGACTGAGAAACGTGGATATCCTGAACTCACAGAAGGATGCCATCATGATCTACGATGTCGCTTCCAACTATACCATCACCAACGTGGAGCTGATCAATGTGACGATCGATGGCGCAGGTATGGATGGCAACGCCAACAACTATACATCAGGTGATTATGATGATTATCAGGGGCACGGTCTGCTGGTATTGCCGGAAGTGGATGGTTTTATGACCACCCAGAACCTGAATATCTACAACACACCAACGGCTTCCATCCAGAATGAGTCGGACCCGAACTTTTTGATAAACACGCTAGGCAATCAGGCGGTTACAGGTGTAAGCCTTTCACCACAGAATTTCTCTTTGGCTGAAGGACAGACGCAGCAGTTGTCTACGAATATTCAGCCTGCCAATGCGACCAACCAGAACGTGACCTATGCGACATCCAATGCGAATGTGGCAACAGTCAATGCAGCAGGTTTGGTGACAGCGGTAGCTCCAGGTACGGCGACTATCACTGTGACGACAGAAGACGGAGGCTTTACGGCAACCACTTCGGTAACGGTGAATGCAGCCGTGAATATTACAGCAACGGATGCATCAGCTGCGGAAGGTGGCAACACGGGTACATTCGTGATCAGTACGTCCAGCATTGCACAGAACATCACGGTAAATTATTCGGTAGGTGGTACAGCTTCAAGCAGTGATTACAGCAGCAGCCCATCACTGAGCGGTTCTGTAACACTGACGCCTTCCAATCCTTCCCAGACAATTACCATTACCCCTTCGGATGATGCTGAATTTGAGGGAGCGGAAACCTTGCAGATTACACTGCTGTCAGGTAGTGGTTATCAGTTGGGAGGCAGCACATCGGCGACGGTTACCATTGCGGACAATGACTTCCCGCCTTGTACGGCTCCTATCATTGGCTATGCTTCTACTACTCCTGCAATCGACCAAAGTATAGAGTCGGTTTGGGGAAGTGCTCCATCCAAGAATATCAGCAATACAACGATTGGTGGAACACCAGGTGATTATTCTGGTCAATGGAGAGCGTTGTATGACAACAACAACCTGTATGTACTGGTAGAAGTTGGAGATGCAACCCGTACCAATGATTCAGGTGCAAACTGGTGGAATGACGATGTGGTGGAGATTTTTATCGATGGGGATAACAGCAAAGGGACTTCTTACGATGGTTTGAATGACTTCCAGTTGGCATTCCGTTGGAATGATGCCTCGGTTAATGTAGGAGGCAACTCCGTTCAGAATACGACAGGCATCAGTTTCAGTATGTATGCATCAGGAAGTGGTTATGTACTGGAAGCAGCCATTCCTTGGTCTACAATCGGTACAACACCGAATATCGGGACAGCAATCGGTTTTGATGTGGCAGTCGATGACGACGACAACGGCGGTGACCGTGATGCACAAGTCGTTTCTATCGCGACAAGCGATGCAGGTTGGAGCAATCCAAGTTTGTTCGGATCGATCTACTTGACCGACTGTAGTGGTGTGCCAAGCAATCAGGCGCCATCTGCCAATGCAGGCAACGATCAGTCTTTGGCTTCAGGTAGTACATCAGCCAGTTTGAGTGGCTCAGGTGCTGATGCTGACAATGACCCGATCACTTTCGCCTGGACGCAGGTAAGTGGCGCATCAGTTACAATCAATAATGCAAGCAGTGCCAATGCAACGGTATCAGGCTTGGCAGATGGCAATACTTATGTGTTCCGATTGACTGTCAGCGATGGTTCATTGAGCAGCTCGGATGACGTAACTGTTACAGTTGGTTCTCCAAGCTCCGTACCGGTATCGGGTGTGAGTGTCTCCCCAACATCCGTATCATTGAGCGAAGGAAACACACAGCAGCTGTCAGCAACAGTAGCGCCATCCAATGCAAGCAACCAAGCTGTTTCGTGGAGTTCAAATAATACATCCGTAGCAACGGTGAGTGGTTCCGGTTTGGTAACAGCAGTAGCGGCAGGGTCGGCAACCATCACGGTAACGACAGCAGACGGTGGTTATACAGCAAGCAGCACGGTAACAGTTACCTCAAGTGGAGGAGGAAGCGCATCTGCATACCGTATCCGAAATGTATGGCAGAATACCTATCTAGCGGACGGTGGCGATCGGGTTACCTACAATACGACAGCATCAGGCAGCAACTTTGAGTGGGAGCTGGAAGATGTAGGTGGTGGATATGTGGAGATCAAGAACGTAGGAACTGGAGAGTATATGCATATCGAGAACCTGACAGGTTATGTGCAGGCTACCACCAGAACATTTGGCTGGTACAGCTCACGCTGGGCAGTGGAAGATGCAGGAAATGGAGAGTCAAGAATCCGCAATGCGTGGCAAAGCAATAACTATATCCATGTGGAGAACTTGCAAGGACATGCGCAACACGGCACCATCTATGATGCATGGGGAAGTGCCAAGTGGGTACTGGAACCTGTTGGTGGTTCTTCTTCGAGAGTTGCGGGCTTTACAAGGGAGCAACTGGATGTGTCTGAAAAATTGAACGTTTATCCAAACCCAATGAATGCGGATTACTTTACAATCAGTTTCAATGGGCAAGTGGATGCGCAATCAGTGGTTCAATTCTATGACCTGACAGGTGCATTGATCAGAACTGAAAAGCTGACTGGTCAGAAAACGACCTTGAACAGGGGCAAGATGCCATCAGGTATTTACCTGCTGCGCATTCAGGCTCAGGGAGAGCGTTTCACCAAGAAGCTGCTTATTAAATAAGTTGAAGTTGAGTAAATTGTAACAGAAAGGGGATTCCATAATGGGATCCCTTTTTTATACTACTATTAGAAAATATGAAGTACTGCTTCGCTTTAAGACTACGTTTGTTGTAGAACGCTAAAGCTTTCTGATATGGTCAATAAAATATTTTCTGATAAAAAAATACACTATCACAAGCGTAAAAAAGATTAAAAGTAGATTAACTTCCCATAAGTTTAAAGGAGGTATGTATAAGTATTTCAGGTGCTTAATCAATAGACATTATCACGATTAACAAAAAGTTGTGAATTAGGAACAAAAGAAGGCGACAAAGCACTCATTTAGTTGTGAAACCTAAATCCATAAGTGCCCGTCGCCTACAGAGTTTAACGTCCTTGACCAAGGAAGAGTTGAGAGAATTGGAAGGAATTTTCTCATATGTTTATGTTGAAGCCTTACAGCAGTATACCATGAAAGGGAGGCCTCGCAGGAAGCCTTTGAAGAAGCTGGATGATTACCGTAACAGCAGTCTCCAAGGGATAGAGACTAAACTCTTTTTTATTCTATATAGCTTGAAGGAGAATCCCACGCAAGAATCACTAGGATTGTATTTCAATATCAGTCAAAGTAAGGTAAGTGAATGGCTATATTTCCTGGGAAACTGCTTACTACAAACATTAAATTATGTAGGAGAGCTACCTGCCAATGTAATGGAAGAGTTTCGAAAAAAACTTAAGCCTTACTGGAGTGAAGTATTCTTAGTGGATGGAGTAGAACGCCTCATACAGCGTCCAAAGGACTCGGAAAAGCAAAAGATGAACTACAGTGGAAAGAAGAAGAGACATACTACCAAGAACCTTGTCATCACCGACAAAGAGGGTAAGCAAGTGCTCTATCTTTCTGAGACTGTAGCAGGTAGTATTCATGATAAAAAGCTTTTTGATCAACAACAGTTTGCCTTTCCTAAAAAAGGTATCAAGCTACTGGGGGACTTAGCCTTCAAGGGCATTGATCTTGATAATGTTACATTCATTGTGCCTATCAAAAAACACAAAGGGATTGAGCTACCTGATTTTATGAAAGAGGCGAATAGAAAGCTGGCAAGTATAAGGGTTCGTGTTGAGCATGCTATCTGCGGGATTAAAAGGCTCAGAATCCTCAAGGATATTTTCAGGCTAAGAAGAGAAGGGGCATTAGATAGAGTGATGAAAATTGGAGCGGGTTTACATAACTTCAGATCTCGAAGGAGAAGACTTGTTAATACATAGATTGTTAATCGTGATAAATACTAATATATCAAGAGCGTAAATTTCATAATATACAATGTGAAATATGGGTAGAGTTGTGACAATAATTGAATAGAACTGGTGACCTACTACTTACATTTTTTATCTTGTTGAAACTAAATGACTTTTAGAAAGTAAAGGCAAAAAATTACCCAAGTCTATTTTTTAATACTAAACAGGATCAAATTGGAAGCGATTGTAGAAACGGAAAGGTTAATCCTAAGAGAGGTTATAGAGGATGACCTAATGGGATTTTATGAATTGGACTCAGACCCTGAAGTGCATCGATACTTAGGTAACAATCCAGTAACGGATATTGAGCAGTCAAAAGAAATCATTGCGAATATCAGAAAACAGTATCAGGAATTTGGTATTGGGCGTTGGGCTGTGATTGATAAAGAAACCCAAGATTTTGTGGGGTGGGCAGGGCTGAAATATGAGCAAATGCTTAGACCAGAATTAAAATATTATGACTTGGGCTATCGGCTAAAGCAAGCCTATTGGGGGCAAGGAATTGCAACTGAGGCAGCATTGGCAGCACTGAAGTATGGTTTTACAGAGTTGGGACTAAAGGAGATCTTTGCTGCGGCAGATGTTGACCATATTGCTTCAAACAAAATCATATTGAAAGTAGGTTTTAAATTTATAGAAATATTTGAGTATGAAGGAGAACCTGTAAACTGGTATAGGTTGGGAAAGGAAGAATGGGAAGCTATTTCTCAATGAAAGTTTGTAATTGGATTTGCCTGATCGAAATGGTTTGGCTAAAACAGAATGATATGATGAACTCAAGGAAAACAGTATTTCTCAATATTGCACTGTCGCTACTTTTTGCAGCATTGATTATTGTAGGGGCTAAGTTATTTCCCGAATATGACCCTGCATTGACATATTGGCTTATCGCTATTTGGTGGATACCTTTTTCTATTTTGAATTATAAGGCAACCAAAGGAGCGAATGGTTGATGGGATAAAATATAAACACCTTGTCTGAACTCGTCAGACAAGGTGTTCTTTTATTTGAAAGTCTATCAGTTATCGATCTCCTGAGAGACTGTTTTACTTGCATTTTCTTGGATAAACTGAGTGGGGGAGATCCCCACTTCTTTTTTAAATGCCCGTGCAAAAGAGTTGGGTAAATCATACCCGACCATATAACTCACTTCCGAAATGTTGAGCTTATTTTGCTCCAGCAATTGTTTGGCTCTTGTAATGCGGTAATGCTTCAACAGGTCTATCGGTTTTTTACCAGTAAGTTGTTTCACTTTTCTGATAAAGTGCATATGACTCATGTTCATCATCTCGCACATGGTAGATACATCAAACTCTGAGTTGGAGATGTTCTCATCTATAAGTGAGGCAAGCTTTTCCATAAACTGCTCATCCATAGATGTTACCCTGATTTCCTTAGGTCTGAAACGAAGGTCTTCAGAAAGTTTCTTTCTGATCTCGTCTCTTGCTTCCAGCAGGTTTTTGACACGTGCATTCAGTAGCTCAGGCTTAAAGGGTTTGACAATATAGGAGTCTGCTCCTGATTCATATCCCATAATCCGTTTTTCATCCATGGCTAAGGCTGTTAGCAAAATGACTGGAATATGACTTGTCACAGGATTGGATTTGACCCTTTCACAGAATGTAATGCCATCAACTTCTGGCATCATAATGTCACTGATTACAAGGTCAACATCTTCATCTTCCAATATTTTTAACCCTTCAGAGCCATCTTCGGCTGTCAGGATTCTATATTGTTTATCCAACAGGTTTGCAATAAAAAAGCGCATATCCTTATGGTCTTCCACGATCAGCAAAGTAGGTAATTCTCCACCATCTGTATTGCTGGCTATTTCATAAGAAAGCAGGGATTTGGTAGTCATAATATTGGCATCTACCGTACCCATGATATCGAAATCCGAGATACCATCCGTTTCAGTAGAAGGCTTTAAGTGATCTGGCAAATAGACTGTAAATGTACTGCCAATACCCTTTTTACTGCTAACGCGGATATGCCCTTTGTGGAACTCAATCAAATCTTTGATATAGGAGAGTCCGATCCCACTACTCTCGTCAATGTCAGTACTGCTCAACTTGTTTCCGACAGTGAATCGGTCAAAAATCAGGTCCTGAATCTCTTCATCAATTCCCTGCCCGCTATCCTCTACCATAATACGGAAGTAGTCGGGGTATGTGGTATCAGGCTTCAGTAACTTGATCGAAATCTTTCCATTTTTAAGCGTATGCTTGAATGCATTAGAGAGCAAATTAAATAGGATTTTTTCGACTTTATCCTGATCAAAATAGATGGACAGTTGTTTGTATTCAGAATGGAAAAATAGTGAAATACTATCTCCAGCGGCTTTGTTGTGAAAAAGGCTTTTGGTGTCAGAAACAAACCTTACAAGATCATCTTTCTGAAGGTTCAGTTCTAAGGAGCCAGATTCAATTCTTCTGATTTCCAGTAACTGGTTAATCAATCGGTGTAGCCTGAGCGCATTTTTCTTGATCAGGTTGTAGGAGTTGGTTACAGAAGTCTGACTATCCGAGCCGTTTTCTTGTAACAATTGCTCGATAGGACCAAGAATTAAGCTCAATGGTGTTCTGAACTCATGTGTAATATTGGTAAAGAATCTCAACTTGGCTTTGGTCAGTTCACTGTTTTTTTCTACCAGTTCTCCCAAGTTGTCCCTTTGAATGGCAATTTCTTTATTGCTGGATTCAAGTCTACTGTTCGCATCCTGAAGAGAGAGGTTCAGTTTTTCCAGAATCTTTCTCTTTTTCAGGATTTGGAATTGGAAGAAAGCAACGGTAATCAGGAAAGTGGCTATCAATAGCAGGAACCAGCCTTGTTTCCAGATAGGAGGTTTTACAGTAAAACTAACCGTTGCAGGCGTTGGGTCTACATTACCTTCCTGATCCATAGCCCTCACCCTAAAGGTGTAATCCCCATCCGGTAAGTCAATAAAAGTATGGTTGTCCTTCTTGCTGAAGCTAGACCAATTTCCATCATTCAGTTGAAATGAAAAGTATAGTTCTGATGGTTTTGACTTATTGAAAAAATGCCTTCCTGACCAGAAAACAGTATTGTTTCCTGAGTAATCAACTTCATCTGAATAGATATCAATTGAAGTTTCGGGCAAGTGATTGTCCTTGATAAAACGGTAGGTGACAAATTTATCCCGAATGGATTTTCTAGGGGTTTTTCCAGTATAAATTCTTCTTTTCCATTCTCTTAGGGACTTGTTGACCCATACTTCATTTTTATGATTAAAAACCAAAGCACCTCCTTCGTATGAAAGAGTGAGATCTTTTGGAAAGATGTTATTGATCCATGTTTCTCCATTGTAAAAACTGAAATCCTTGTCAGTCGCTAGCCAAATGGCATTGTTTTCATCATCTGTGGCTATGCTAATGATATTATTACTGATAAGCCCATTTCCTACATAGTAGTTTTTCCATTCGTTTTGCTCATATATATATAAGCCATACTGTCTGGTCCCAACAAACAGTTTTCCATTACTGTCACTGTGTACCGTATTGACAAAGTTGTCGAGCCTTTTATTATCCAATGATTGCCAAATGGATCCATCATAATAACAAAGCCTGCTGCCACCAATCCAGATATAACCGTTTGCGGATTGTGTAATGCCATAGGCATTCAACTGATTTAGACCATTTGTACGTGGTTTGTGATAGACTACTTTTTTGTCTTTTTCATAAGGGTTTACAATTTGAAGTACCCCACCATTCTGTCCTTTGTCAAGGTAAACATCTGTGCTGCCACCAATCCAGATACTGCCATCTTTTGCTTCATAAAATGCCCTGTAGTCTACACCCCATGAGAGTGAATCAAAATGAAAGTTGGTCCATTTACCATCTTTGAGATAGCCAGCACATGACACTTCCTGATCACTGCCGATAGCCCAAACAATGTCGTTGGAAGTAATAAAAAGACTTACGGGAGCATCCATCAACCCATCGGCATGATTGAAAACTTTCCAATTGTTATCCTGATGCTGAATGACATCCCCTTCAAAATTAAGAAACCACTCTGTGCCATTTTGTTGGTTACCTTGAAAATTCAGATCAAGATAAGATAACCACTTATCGGTTGAAAGGTCAATTTTTGAAACCTCTGACTGGTAACCGAATATCCATAGGTCGGTGCCATTTCCAGAGTGCAACCCCAAATGTCCCTGTGGAATATCCAAAGTCTGGAAATCATATTTTGACCATTGTCCACTTCTATTTAGACAGTACAGATTACCAATTCCGGCTATCCATATTTTCCCATCAGCAGTCTCGATAATGGCTTCAGAATATTCGTCATTACCAAACTGGGCACCGTGTTCTATATATTGCCATTTGCCATTGGAAAAGCGGGAGGTAGGAACTTTATTTGACTTGTTGATAATCCATATATTGCCGTTGGACTCCCTGAATATTTTCTGCTCATAGCCTAATTTGATGGAGTAGAAACGGCTTAAAAGGTTATAGTGGATTGTTTTTCCGCTAAGGATCTCTTTTTCGGAAAACATCATGATATCTCCAATCTCATCTTCCGACGAGAAAGTAGTGGCTAACCATAACTGCCCGTCAGTTAACTCAAAAATATCAGAGATACGCTGGAAGTTTCCTTTCAACAATAACTCATTTGGTATTTCGACAAACCTGAGTTTGGCAGTTTCTTCCTGTAGCTTTTTCCATTTCTCTTGGCTAGTCAGGACTACTTGTTGCTTATCCTGAATCAGAAAAGCGCCAAGGTTGGTTCCACATACCAATGTGCCACTTTTCAGTTGAGAAATTGACTGAAATGAGAGGGTTATTTTTTCTGATAACTCAAAAACAGGTTGCCATTCATTGTTGCTGAATAGATACAAACCTTTAGCTGTACCGGCATAGACCTCGCCTTTATTATTTGAAAATAACTGCTGTACAGGAGTTCCAGTGAGTCCTTCTTTTTTTCCATAGTAATGCCAGTCGTAGCCGTTATAGGAAACTACTCCTGAGTCAAGCCCAAACCAGTATAGTTCATTTTCAGAAGTTGAAGTCATGCACCTGACTCCTTTACCGTTCAGTTCTGGAAAATCAACATACCTCCAAGGCTCTAGCATGGGGTCTGTTATTTTTGGTTGATATTGTTCCTTCCCGAAAGAATAAACACTAAGCAAGCACAGTAAAAATAGAATAGAGAGTTGATGTCTTTGCATCTTCAAATTGTTAGTATCGGAAGCAGTGTACTGCTAATCAGCAATGAAAAATGACGGTTATTGCTAGGGCAACTGTCCGGTTTATCAATAGGTTTCTGTTTGTGCCCTATTCTAATGATTTTCAATACATCAATCAAGTTTTAAAGCAATAATAACTGTATATGGTACTATTATATTTATTAGAATGTGAATAGCATTTGTTGAATATGGAAGAGTCTTCAAAAATTGTATTCTGTATATTAAAAATCACATTATACTGCCGATACTATAATTCAGGTCATCGGCTTTTTTTTCATTGTTTTGCTTTAAGTGTTAAAGCAACAGTATGTTGACTGTGTATGAAACTAATCTACTTCCTAACCGAAACACCACTATCTTTACTGAAACTTTATTTTTATGATTTGACCTTTTTTGAGTGGCTGTATGTTGTACCGGACTTTATCTTATCTGTATTGCTTCTGACAAATGAATGGCACCTTCAAGAACGTTTGGGAGCAATAGCATATTCGATTTTACTTTTGGGTTTTATCTTTACCATTCATCTATTATATCTTTTTTGGGTCAGGTATAAAGTGCTTCAGAATAGTCTTAAAAAACACAGGCAACAATCAGAAGAGCAAACTGAAAAAATTAAAGGTCTTTATGAAGCGACTCAACGGTTTCGAACACCACTAACATTAATGCTGACTTCCTTGGCTAGCTTGACGAAACAATCCACTAAATCCTCACTTTTGAAAAGGGAAGTGGAATGCACTCTTGAGGTTGGAGGTCAGCTAAAAGGTGCCTTCGAGCAACTGGTAGACCTGTTTGAAGAAAATACTTCACAGGATATACAGGCTTTTCCTGATGAAAATAACACAGAAGACAAGCTGGACCCCATTCCCTTAGTAGATTTTGCGTCTACCAGTTACAAACTTATTATCGTAGAAAAGAATGCGGATTTACTCCGTTTCCTGACACATGTTTTATGCGATACGTTTCAGGTGCTGGCAATACAGCATTGGAAGTCAGCTGAAAAAGCACTCTTTGATTTTGAACCTAACCTTATATTGTTAGGGAGTATGAAAAAGGAAGAAAGTCGCTTTGCATGCTATGAGGAGTTGAAAGGGAATGTCGTCACAAATCATATGGCGGTGGTTGTCTTGGCTGACAGTGGCCGACAGCAGGATCAGGTTGAGTGGTATCAGCAAGGAGCAGACGACTATATTATCAAACCTTTTGATGCGGAGGTACTGAAGGCAAAGTTGCTGGCTATGCTAAAGAACCGAGAACGGTTGCTGCAGAACATTCAGGACGGTTTACTGATTGAATCCGGGAAGGGAGATGGAAAATTGGATATGAATTTTTTGTCGAGGTTACTGGATGTGGTGAATGAGCATTACAGCAATACAGAATTGAGTGTAGAAGAATTGGCTGAAGACCTTTGCATGAGCCGAAGCCAGTTGTTTCGCAAGCTGAAGTCACAGACAGGTCAGACACCTTCAGAGTATTTGTATGCATTCCGAATCAAAAAAGCGATTGAGCTACTTAAAGAACGGAAGCTAAGTATTGCAGACATCGCAAAGGAAACCGGGTTCAGTTCTCCCAACTCCTTCTCAAAAACTTTTAGTAAGCATATAGGGGTTTCCCCGAGTCGTTACCTGCGAAATATGGATCACCACTCTGCATAATTTCACAATCTGTTAGCATAAAATTATGGCGGTACCACTCCATTCCAATTTGCAACATCTGTTCACTTTGCTCAACGGGCGGTTATGTTTTTGGGACTTGTATTCATATCACTTTTGATAGGTTTGATTGTAACCAACCAATGAACCTTTATTTCACATAAGATTTGAATGCAATGAAAAAAACTATTCTACTTGCTACGCTCATGCTGCTCTCGGTATGGATGAATGCCTTCGCAGCAGACTACTATGTTGCCACTAATGGCAATGACAGTAACTCAGGGTCAATCTCTGCACCCTTCCTTACTTTGGGACAAGCAGTGAGTATGGTAACACCAGGAGACAACATCTACCTGAGAGGAGGAACTTACTCAATGGGAACCTCCTTTGTGATTGACCGCTCAAAAAGTGGTACTTCCGGTGCAATGATATCCGTATTGGCTTATGGAAGTGAAGTGCCTGTACTTCAGTTTGATGACGTGGAACTTTCCTCAAGTCGGGGAATTGTACAGGATGCCCACTATTGGCACTGGAAAGGGATTATCATCGAGAAGGCAGGTGATAACGGCATGCTGCTTTCGGCCAACTACTGTATCATTGAGGAGTGTGTGTTCCGCTATAACCATGATTCGGGGTTACAGCTGAGCCGTTATAGCACTAGTGCAGACACGAAAAGTGAATGGCCTGCGTATAACCTGATTCTGAATTGCGAGTCGCATGATAATGCAGACAGTGATGCGGAGGATGCAGACGGTTTTGCTCCCAAGCTGACGGTAGGGGATGGCAATGTCTTTCGTGGATGTGTTTCTCACCATAATATCGATGATGGTTGGGATATGTACACCAAGTCTGAAACAGGACCAATTGGGGAAATACTGTTGGAAGATTGTATTGCCCACAATAATGGAACATTGAGTGACGGAAGTACTTCAGGAGGTGGAGACAAGAACGGCTTTAAGCTAGGGTCATCTTCCAATACAGTGAACCATACAGTTTTGCGTTGTATCGCCTTCAACAATGGAAAACACGGATTTACGGATAACGGAAATATTGGTAGCATTAAGTTCTACAACAATACTTCTTACAACAATGGCGATTACAACTATCACACAAGGGATAATGCAACACACATTTTCAGAAACAATATCACGTTGAGTGGAAATCATACTGACAGGATTGTGGGAGATGCACCAACAGGTTGTAATGCCTTTGATGATACCGATACACAGTGGACATTGGTGACTACCACATCAGATTTTCAAACCATGACACCAGGTCCTGACAGCGACCCAACGTCCAATGGCTTCCTGAACTTGGCTAGCAGCAGTGGTTTTATTGATGCAGGATGCACAGTTTCAGGAGTGGCTTACAATGGTTCAGCACTTGATATAGGAGCCATTGAATATGGAGGGACTGTAACACCGCCTACTACATATACACTTTCTTCTTCTGTCAATGGTTCAGGTAGTGTAACGCCAAGCAGTGGGACGTTTAATGCAAATGAAACGGTATCAGTGACAGCTACGGCTGCAAGTGGTTGGGAGTTTACAGGTTGGAGTGGAGATGCATCAGGCAGCTCGAACCCATTGAGTTTAACAATGGATGGAAACAAGTCCATTGTTGCCAACTTCACAGAAGTATCAGGGCAAAGCTACACATTGACGGTGGCTTCATCGGGTCAGGGATCAGTAAGTCCATCTGGAGGCTCTTTTGCTGATGGGGCTTCTGTATCATTGACAGCTACTCCAGTTAGTGGCTGGTTGTTTAGTGGCTGGAGTGGAGATGCATCAGGTTCCTCTAACCCACTGACGATTACCATGGATGGAAATAAATCTATTACAGCGGTCTTTACTGAAGACACACAGTCAGGAGGTGGAGACTTAGGGGATAACTTAGCCATTACAGGTCCGGGAGTAGGCTCTGACGGAACAAGTAAAGGCGGTGGTACTTCTTACGGCAATGTGCGAGATGGTGATACCAGTACCTATTGGCAGCCAAGTGGTACTAGTAATGAACGTATTTCGGTCAAATGGAGTAGTGATGTGACCTGTAATACCATCGTGATAAAGGAAATCGGGGATGTGGTGAGTAGTTGGGAAGTGGTCAACCATGATAATGGAGATGTACTGGCAACAGGAAGTGGTTTGGGTACAAGTAAAACCATCACCTTTGATGATGTAACCCTTGGTAAGATAGACCTGATTATTGTCTCAGCTTCTTCAGCTCCACAGATTACCGAGTTTGAAGTCTACAATGCAACAGGAACGCCAACTATCACTACTTATACATTGACAGCCAATTATACAGGTCAGGGTAGTGTTTCACCAACAAGTGGTACCTACAATGACGGAGATCAGGCAACTGTAACTGCTACGCCAGCATCTGGATACGAGTTTACAGGTTGGAGTGGAGATGCGTCTGGTACAACAAATCCACTGACCTTGACAATGGATAACCATAAATCTATGACAGCTAACTTTACTGAGATTCAAATTCCACAATATACTTTGTCAGTAACTTCATCAGGACAAGGCTCAGTAAGCCCATCAAGTGGAACCTTTGATGATGGTACAGGTGTAACGCTTACTGCAACAGCAGCAAGTGGTTGGTCATTCAGTAGCTGGAGTGGAGATGCTTCAGGTGCATCCAATCCATTGACCATAACGATGAGTAGTAACAAGTCCATTACAGCCACCTTTATAGAAGATACGCAGTCAGGTGGCGGAGACTTGGGAGACAATCTGGCAATAACAGGTCCGGGAGTCGGCTCTGATGGAACAAGTAAAGGTGGAGGAACATCTTATGGCAATGTGCGAGATGGTGACACCAGTACCTATTGGGAACCAAGTAGTACAAGCAATGAGCGGATTTCTATCAAGTGGAGCAGTAGTGTAACCTGTAATACCATCGTCATAAAGGAAATCGGGGATGTCGTAGGTAGTTGGGAAGTGGTCAACCACGATACAGGTGACGTTTTGGCAACAGGAAGTGGGTTAGGGTCAGAGAAGACGATTACATTCTCAGATGTTACATTGGATAAGATTAACCTTGTGATTCTTTCTGCTTCCTCAGCTCCACAGATCGCAGAGTTTGAAGTGTACAATGCATCAGGCAGTACTGGTGGTGGAGACAATGGTGGAGGTGGAACCACAACCTATACATTGTCAGCCAGTGTAACAGGGCAGGGAAGTGTTACCCCATCAAGTGGTACCTATGATAATGGCACACAGGTTACAGTAACTGCTACAGCTGCCAGTGGCTATGAGTTCTCAGGTTGGGGAGGTGATGCATCTGGCTCAACAAACCCATTGACACTTACATTGGATGCAAACAAATCAATTGTAGCAAACTTTATCTCAACATCAACGCCGCCACCATCAACAGGAGGACCAATCGGGTATGCATCTTTGGCAGGAGGTACTACCGGAGGACAGGGAGGTGTCAGCTATACCTGTAGTACAGGCGACTGTATTATGGATCTGATTGATCAAAAGAAGGATGACATCATTTCACAGCCATTGACTATTTATGTAAATGGTACGGTAACACCGTCGAATACATCCTTTACCAAGATTGACATCAAGGATGTAAGAGATGTATCCATTATAGGAGTAGGTACTTCAGGTGTGTTTGATGGTATTGGCATCAAGGTGTACAGGGCAGGCAACGTGATTATTCAGAATGTAACGGTACACCATGTGAATATTGGCGATAAGGATGCGGTCAGCATTGAAGGTCCTGCCGATCATGTTTGGGTGGATCACTGTGAATTGTATGCAGAATACGATGGTGTGGATAAGGATTACTATGACGGCTTGCTGGATGCTAAAAAAGATGCTGAGTACATTACTTACTCCTATAACTATATGCATGACAGTTGGAAAATGATGCTGGTTGGTAGTTCTGATTCTGATAACTACGACCGAAAAATCACCATCCACCATAACTACTTTGACAATGTGAACTCAAGAATGCCGCTCTTCCGTTTCGGTAGCGGGCATATCTTTAATAACTATTACAGTGGTATAGCTTCCACGGGAGTCAACTCAAGAATGGGAGCCTGTCTGAAGGTAGAAAACAACTACTTTAAGGATTCACAGAACCCAATTGTATCAGCTTATAGCAGCACCTTGGGCGCAACTGATGAAAGTGGCAATACCTTTGACAATGTGACTTGGAACCTGTCTCAGTCAGATGTGAACGACCCATTGGATTGTACAGCGAGTATCCCTTACAGCTATACTTCAATTCTGACAACTTCTGCCAATGTGCCATCTGTGATAGTAGCCAATGCAGGGGTTGGTAAAATCAGCAGTGGTGCAAGACTTGGAAAGCGGATGGAAGTCATGGATAAGCTGGCAGATGTAAACCTGTTTCCAAATCCAGCAACCAACTTCTTTACCCTTGAAGTACCTGATTTTACAGGTGCGGAGGAAGTGAGAATAGTCAGCTTGCAAGGAAAGGAAATGTTGAAAATCAAATTGGAAGACCAGCAAACTGGTGTGGATATCAGTATGCTGCCAAAAGGAATCTATATCATTCAATTGAAATCACATGGACCTACAAGGCTCAAGATGTTTATCAAGGAGTAGTAAAAAAACATGTTTTCATATTTGCTGAAGGAAACCCGGCTTACATTGTAAGTCGGGTTTTTGGTATAAGCCATTTATTGTTTTGTTTGTATATAGAAATTTATATTAAACAAAGTCCAATTGATAAGATTAATCACTTTTAAAAAAGGTGCATTGCATTAGATGGTTTCATCTAAATGCAATGATATGAAAGACAAAAAAGTGTTCTTGAATGCCTTTGGGGAAAATGAGTTTGGTTTTGCAGATTTTCCGTCTAAAATCTCGAATGTAAAAGTTTCTAGGTTGGAATTGGGAGAGCTAATGGGCTGCTCTTTTTGTTTTCCACATGGCTTTGAGACAATTAATGCTACGCTAAATAAAAATAAGCAAAGCTGGAAGTTTTATAGAAAAAAACAGTACAGGCATAAATAGCCATTTGACAGCGAGGGTTGAATAAGACGCTCGCTGTTTTTTTGTGAAAACAAAATGGCAAGAAACTAGCTATCATGAGCTTTTGCTATGATCATCAGTTAGTCTAGAAAGTAATTTGATATTGTAACGATTCCTAGGATGCTCATTATTATGGTCAGAAAACTGATAACTGCTAACTATTGAATATGATGAAGTATTTTACCGTAAGTATATCTCTTTTACTTGTTCTTCTGGTGAGCTGCAACAAATCTGAAAATACTACTTCGGATAAAGAGGAAGCTTTGGTCGAAAACTATATATGGGAATTTGGATTAGATTATTCATCTACAGAATGTCTTGAGCAGCTAGAAAAGGCAAAAGTTGATGCCGAAAAAGATAGCTTGACTTTTACAGTATATTATGGGCGAACGCCACGTTACAACGAAGAGCTTAAAGAACTGTGGTCAAAAGAGAATATCCACTTTGATAGCAGGTTGTCATGTACTACAGTTGAAAGAAATTGCTATGGTTACTATATGGATAGTGTGGTAAAATCCCGATTCAGTCAAGGTTTTATTGATAGTATGGAGAAAAAGGCAGACAGTATTTATTTAGCAGCTTGGCAGACAAAAACCTATATGTATTGGCATTTAGATCAAAACCCTACTTATAAAATGACCTATCCAGAGTATTTTATAAAAAGGGACCTAATTTATCCGAAAGGGTGGGATACAATTCCTATGCATTTGCATCAATATATAGAAGTGATTGTTACGATTGACAATACAGGGGAAATGTTGGATTGGAGTTTTGATAGTTCCCATATTTTAAAGCCAATCAATGAAAAACACTTGCCTGTGCTTAAGAAACAAATAGGAGTTGTTTTGAAAGGAATGGGTAAATGGGAGCCGGGGATTTTAGATGGTAAAAAAGTAAAATCAGAGATCCTCCTTAATATTAATTTAGATAAAGATTAGGCTTGTATGCTAGATTATGATTTCAACTTATTGATACACTAAACACCTTCAAATACCAAAGGTCTTTGAAGGTGTTTTTTATAAAATAACTCACAAAACTTCATTTACAGCGATACCCCCCGTTTCCAAGGGATAAAGTCATATTGTTCCAATGTCATGGCTTTGGTTTCCACCTCTCCTGAAGCCACCTTGATAATCAAATCCAACATCTGTTCACCCATTTGCTCAATACTTGTTTTGCCATCAATTACCTGACCTGCATTTAGGTCAATAATATCAGGCATTCGCTCTGAGAGTTGGGTATTGGATGAAATCTTGATGACAGGCGCTACAGGATTTCCTGTTGGTGTGCCCAAGCCCGTAGTGAACAGGATCATATTGGCTCCGGAACCAGCCAGTGCTGTAGTAGATTCCACATCATTGCCTGGTGTACAAAGCAGACTTAGTCCGCCTTTTTGTGCATATTCGGTATAATCCAATACATCGTGGACAGGAGAGAAACCACCTTTTCGTGCTGCGCCAGCGGACTTCATGGCATCGGTGATTAGTCCATCCTTGATATTACCTGGAGAAGGGTTCATATCAAAGCCCGATCCAGCCTCGATGGCAGTTTGCTCATAGCGACGCATCAGACCTGTAAACTTTTCAGCCAAAGGCTTGTTGCCTATCCTGTTGATCAGTTCCTGCTCTACGCCACAAAGTTCTGGAAACTCTGCAAGCATTACCTTTCCACCTAAAGCGGCGATTAGGTCTGCGGCTTGTCCAACAGAAGGGTTGGCAGAGATACCTGAGAAACCATCAGAGCCTCCACACTCTAGCCCAACATTAAGTTTGCTAAGTGGTGCAGGTTTTCTGGTAAGTTGATTGGCTTTTACCAGTTGGTCGAATGTTTCTCTTATTGCTGTACTGACAAGGTCTTCTTCTTTACCAGTTTGTTGTTGGTCAAGAATAATAACGGGCTTGTCTACTTGTTGTAATTTCAGTGCTTTTTGGAAAAGACTTACTTCTGCATTCTGGCAGCCAAGACTTAGTACAGTAGCACCTGCGACATTGGGATTTTTGATATAACCTGCTAGCAATCTGCAAAGGGCTTCAGCATCCTGACGGATACCACCACAACCACCTTGGTGTGTGATAAAACGTACCTTTACATTGTCAAATACCTCTTTCTTGGTTTCAGTAGCGACAACGGTTTCTGTATCAGTAGACCCCGTTTCGTATTGATTGACCAGTTGCTTGGCTAGCCTTTCGTATTGGTTGTCTGTGTCGTAACCCAAGGCTTTGCCTAACGCTTTTTTGATCACTTCCACATTACGGTTTTCGCAGAATACAAGCGGAAACACCAACCATATATTTTGTGTACCAACCTGACCGTCAGTACGGTGGTAGCCATTGAAGGTTTTATTTTCCCATTTGGATACGTCAGGCCTTACCCATACGTATTCTTCCATTCGGTCAAGGTCATAGGCAGCAGCTTTATGTGTAACGTTTTCAGTGGTGATGGCAGTCCCCTTTTGTATTGGACGATTGGCAGTGCCTACTACCAAGCCGTACATATACAGTTCGTCACCAGCTGCTAGGTCTTCAAGGGCAAACTTGTGTTTTAGGGTGATGTTTTCCTGAAGCGTATAGTTGTTTCCGTTAACGGATACCGAAGCGTCTTTCGGTAAGTTATTCAATGCTACCGCCAAGTTGTCATCGGGATGTATCGTTATTGCTTTCATGACTGAATTGATTGAAGGGTTTCCGTAATACCTTTTTCTGCTATCTGTGTCAGGAAATTGCTTACCAGTTCAGACATGTTACCCAAATCCAAAAGGTTTTCTTCCCAGAATTCAGTATTGGAAAGGACTTTCTCTGTAATTTGTTGAACAGAGCCTGCCTGTTTTTTCAACTCACCGAAAAATACTTTGACCTCTTCATTGTCATTGATCTGGAAATCATCAGACAGGTAAAGCTTGATCAGACATGCCAAAGCCAGTACCAGTCTTTGTGGTAACTTGCCATTGGATTGGTAGTAGTCTTTAACTGTAGGCAGTACCCGAACCTTGTATTTCGAAACAGAATTGAGGGAAATACTTTTCAGCTCATGTCTGATAAATGGATTCAAGAAACGCTCCATTACCTCGTGAGCAAAGTCCTCAATCTCTTGTTTCGGCAAGTCAATGGTAGGGGCAATTTCCTCCAGCATGGCTTTTCGGATATAATCACCGACCACTTTATCTTCCATACTTTCCCTTACAGTCTCAATACCCGAAAGCAAACCAACAGGAACCATAGAAGTATGCGCGCCATTCAGGATTCTCACCTTACGGGTGCGGTAAGGCGTAATGTCATCCGTATAGACGACATTCAATCCGAATTTATCTGCAGGGAAACGCTCTCTTGCATATTGTGAGGCTTCAATTACCCACAAGTGAAATACCTCAGAAGCAACTACCAACTTATCATCGAAAGTCAGTTTGTCTTTCAGTTGTGCCAACTCATCTTTTGGATAACCCGGTACAATGCGGTCTACCAAGGTATTACAGAAATGGTTGCTGTTTTCAATCCACTTTACAAAGTCCTCCCCTAAATTCCATTGCTTGGCATAGGAGATAATACAAGCTTTCAACGTATCACCGTTTTGCTCGATCAGTTCGCAAGGAATCAGAATCAATCCTTTGCTTTCATCGCCATTGAAGTAGTCAAAACGGATTTTCAGCAGTTGTGTCAGCTTGCCGGGAAAGGTCTCTGCTAGGACAAGTCCTTCAGGTTTTGCTTCTTCCTTAAACTGAATACCTGCTTCAGTGGTATTAGAAATCACAAACTCAAGTTCCTCACTTTTCGCCAAATCAAATAAGGCTTCAGGAGTTTCAAAAGGATTGATCGACTGCTGGATACAATTGACTAGCCTGATATCGTTGACCTGCTTTCCTTTTTGAATACCACGAATCAGGTGGTGATACTGACCGGCTTGTGCTGCCAGTACATCGGTCATGCCATGTTGGATCGGTTGAGCGACAGCCACACCTGTATTGAAGTCCGCTTTCTCATTGAGGGTATCAATCACCCAGTCAGCGAAAGCACGGAGAAAATTTCCTTCCCCAAACTGCAGTACCCTAATCGGAAGGGCTACTTTCTCTTTTTTATTGTTTACTATATTTTCTTGCGTAATCATTATTGAATTGCTTTTGGGTTAAAACCTGAAATATTTTTCTGCATTGTAGTAGCAGATATCGCTAATAATGCCACCCATCCATTGCATATCGTGTGGCAATAGCCCGCTTTCCATATCCTTAGCAAACAGGTTACAGAGTACCCTTCTAAAGTACTCGTGCCTTGGGTAGGAAAGGAAACTGCGTGAGTCAGTAAGCATACCCACAAACTGACTGATCAATCCCATATTGGAAAGCGCATTCATTTGTTTTTCCATCCCATCCTTTTGGTCAAGGAACCACCAGCCTGAACCAAATTGCATCTTGCCAGCAGTCCTGCCATCCTGAAAATTACCAATCATGGTAGCGAATATCTCGTTGTCCGCAGGGTTCAGGTTATAGATGATCGTTTTAGCCAATGCATCTTCATTGTCAAGGCGGTTGAAGTAACGTGACATATTTTCCGCATGGCTGAAATCACCAATTGAATCTACTCCACAATCAGCGCCTAACGTGCGAAGGAATCGCTCGTTGTTATTACGGATAGCCCCTAGGTGGAACTGTTGTGTCCAGCCTTTGGCATGATACATCTTGCCCAATTCGTATAGGACATACGATTTGTACTGCTCTGCATTTTCAGGGTTTACTGCCTGTCCGTTTCGAGCTTTTAGAAAAGCATTCTTAACAGTGTCCAAATGGAAGTCTGCGGAGAATAGGTAATTCAGTCCGTGGTCAGAAAGGCGACCACCCACCTGATGGAAAAACTCAACTCTACTCATTAGTGCAGATAGCAGATCATCCAGCGTAGCAATATCTTGGTTAGCCGCTTTTTCCAATTTTTGGATATAGTCTAGGAAAAAAGCAGGTTCATCAATGCGCAGCACATTATCAGGACGGAAAGTGGGCAGCACTTTTACCGCATAATTCTCAGCTTGTAATTTCAGGTGATGCTCCAGTGAGTCTGTCGGATCATCTGTCGTACAGATTACTTTTACATTCATCTGTACAGGTAAAGCCCTTGCAGAAAAATCTCCTGACGTCAGCTTTTCGTTACAGGCTTGATAAATTGAGTCAGCTGATTTTTCATTCAAGTACTCATCTATCCCGAAATAGCGGTTCAGCTCAAGGTGGGTCCAATGGAAAAGTGGATTGCGGACAGTCTGCGGAACCGTCTTCGCCCACATCTGGAACTTCTCCTGATCACTCGCCTGACCAGTGACATACTTTTCATCAATACCGTAAGTCCTCATCGCTCTCCACTTATAGTGATCGCCATACAGCCAAACCTGTGTCAGGTTTTCAAACTGTTTGTTGGCAGCCAACTCGTTAGGAGGGAGGTGGCAGTGATAGTCAATAATCGGAAGACTCTTGGCATACTCATGGTAGAGCGCTTCTGCTGTCTTGTTTTGGAGCAGAAAGTTTTCAGTAAAAATCGTTTGGGTCTGTGTTATCGATTGCATTGTCTTTGGTTTTAAGAAAATACCTTATATGTATCCATACTCCTTAGTTTTTGGAGAAGGACTTTTTAAATTTTGGTTGTAGCTGCCATGAAATTATGCAATCGATTGCGCAAAAACAAAATTATCAAAGAAATTCCATTCTAAATCGATTCATGTGCATATGAGAACAGGGAGTGATGAAAACTTATTGAGAATGTAGTTTTCATCTGAGTTTTAGGTGAAAAGAGGAATAAAAGTGTCTTATTTACAATGAAAGGTGTAAAAATAATCTATATTTTTATTAAAATAATATATAAATTGCGGTTGAGGGTGTGACCACTTGTATGACAGAGAGAGTTGATTCATCCTTACTAAAAATAAAGAGGTAAGTTAAAAACCAACAGCGGGAATAGCATTTCAGGCATAAGAAAATGAGCAAGAGGATAATTAGTCTAATTATAGGTTTGCTGCTGTCGGTTAGTGGAATAGCGCAAAAGCAGACTGCTGTAGATAGCTTGAGACACCAGCTCGAAGTAGCTGTTGATGATAGTGTCAGAGCGTTGCTGCTTTTGGATTTATCCAAACTTTACCTAAGCAATGATTTTGATAAAAGTTTAGAATATGCCGAGGCGGCATTGGTGCTTTCCAAAAAGATAGAAAATCTTGAAATGGAAGGTTTTGCCAATAACAAGATCGCCATTTTACTGTTTCAGAGTGGACAACACAGTAAGGCACTTGACTATTTTATCAAGTGTCGTAAGATATATGAGAAGTTGGGTGATACCAGTCGTGAAATAGGGCAGATCAGCAATATCTGTATTGTCCATATGCAGATGAAAGAGTATGACAAAGCTGCTGAACTCTCAAGGTACGTGATTTCGGAGCAAGAGAAATTGCTGGAAAAAGGGGATTCATCCAATATCAATCAGGTCTACAAGTTCTACAACAACCTTGGTAGTATCAGCTCAGAACAAAAGGATTTTGATAAGTCAAAAGAATATTTTCTGAAAGCACTTGAAATCGCCAATACCTATGACATAGATGACCTATCAGGATTTAGTGCACTTTACAATAACCTTGCGGACAATGCCCTTCACATGGACAATGATAAAGAGGCTTTTGAGTATCTTCAAAAGGCAAAAGTGCATAGTAAGCAAACCAACAACCAGTTACAGTTAATTGAGAGTAACTTGCTTTTGGCTAATTATTACCTGAAGAAGGAATTGCCGAAGGAAGCATTGAAAAGAGCAGAGGACGCTTTGAGCAGTGCTGACCAGATCGGTGCCTTGGATCATATGGAAAGTGCTTCTTATTTCCTTTACACTATTTATAAGGAATTAGGTAGAAGTGATCAGGCATTGCAAGCTCATGAGAATTTCCTGACTTACCATGACAGTATTTTCAACGAGCAAAGTATCAAGGAAATCACACGCCTCCATATGCTATATGATTTTGAGAAAAAGGAGGAGGTCGCAAAGGCAGAACAGGAAAGAACAAGACTTATTTATAGTATCATTATTATCCTGCTGGTTTTTGCAGTGGTGATAACTTGGTTGATTCTGTGGTTGAATCGGAGCCGTGCAGCGAGTACTTACTTTGAAAAACAGTCATTGGAAAAGGACCTTGAGCTCAGGCAAAGGGAACTGGTAATGAAGGAAATATACCTGTTGGAAAAGAATGCGGCAATGGAAGGAGTTGTGATCCAACTGTCATCTTTAAAAGAAAAAGTACAACCTGAAGATAAGGAAGTACTTAAGCAGGTAATCAAAGATGTCAATTCGAGTATCAACAAAACAGTTTGGGAGGAGTTTGAAGTCAGGTACCAGAAAGTGCACAAGGGGTTTTATGAAAAACTGCGAGAAGATTTTCCTGATCTGACTCAGGGAGAAGAAAAGTTGTCAGCCTTACTGAGGTTGGGAATGTCCTCCAAGGAAATTGCAGATATTACCCATCAAAGTGTTAAGAGTGTTGAGGTAGCCCGATCACGACTGAGAAAAAAGCTAAAACTTACAAATACAAGTACCAACCTGAATACTTTCTTAATGGAGATGTAAGGGAAGCTAGTTTGTGAGATCTACGTAGGGTAGGAACCTAGAATACAAAGAGATAAAATGTATATAAATCCATCATAAGCCTGATTCAGGTTTATGATGGATTTTTGTGTTTAATGGTCAATAGATTAAGCAGGATGAGATTATATTTTTATTTATTATTGCGAATCTAAAATCTATATAAATATGAGCTATTGTTGTTTAAAATAACTAGTTATATATATAACAATTGGTTGGTTTTTAGTTTTAAAATATGGCTTTTAGTGAAATATAAGATCATGTAAAAATAATGTAGTATTATACTTTTCTTTCACATTGGTCAATCTTGATGTGATATTGCTGTTTTCATATTCCTATCCCATTATATCACTTAAGAAAAACATATTATCATTCGTTGTTTAGCTGTATTTTACTTTTTATTACTTGCTTTTGGTGTGTTGTGTGATTGATTGTATTGTGTGTGTGGTGTATTTCATTTTAATGTTTTGGTGATTCAAACCTCCCTTCTTGTTTTTTAACCCTATCTAAAAAGTACTTTTCCCATTTAAAAAACATCTTTTTGGGCTTTGAGTGGTGTTGTTATGGTTGTTTTTAATGCCTGTAGTAAAAGGGTTAAGGAGTAACACTGTGCAACTCATTTAATTATTGTCAATATTGAACCACTGTTAATGCTAAAACAATTGTCAAAATTTTATTACAAAGTGGTTCACATCAATACAACCAATTCAATTATTATTTGATTAGATGAGGGGCCCAATCTTTTATACTACAAACAAAAATTTATGAAAAAGAAGTTACTAACTTTTAAACTACTCGTTCTACTGGGTTCCCTAATTATAGGGGGGAGTATTGCTACTGCCCAGGACACAGAAGGAGGGTTTACAAAGGGGGTGATTCGGGTTAAATTAACGCCCGAAGCAGCTTCCCAATTGACTGAAGAAGCAGTCAACATTTCAGAAGAAGAAGGGATTGATCCTGTACGTACAGGGTTGGTGGACTTCAATATCTTGAATGGTGAGTTTCGTGCTACAAAACTGAAGAGGGTTTTCCGACCTGCTGGAAGGTTTGAGACAAGGCACCGTGAATACGGGTTAGACCTATGGTATGAAGTAAGGGTGGATAGCACTATCTCAACCGAAGAACTAATCACTAAGTATGGTGAACTGACTGAGGTTGAGCATGTAGAGATGCAGGCTTCTTACAGAAAGTTCGGTCAGGTTGAGGAAAGTGGTGCTCACAACCGTACAATGACAGAGAAGCCAAATGATCCGCTTTACCATAATCAGTGGCACTACGAAAACGTGGGACAGACTGAAGGTAGAGTAGGGTCTGATGCCAATGTAAGAAAGGCGTGGACGATTGAAACAGGACGTCCTGAAGTAGTGGTAGCCGTTCTGGATGGTGGTATTGACATCAACCATGAAGACCTGAAAGATAACCTGTGGGTGAATGAGGATGAAATTCCTAACAACGGAATTGATGATGACCGTAACGGTTATGTAGATGATATCCATGGTTGGAATTTTGCAGATAACATGTCGCACATTATCGTTGGTTCACACGGTACGCACGTAGCTGGTACTATCGCTGCGACGAACAATAACGGTATTGGACTTGCAGGTGTTGCAGGTGGTAGCGGTAAAGGTGATGGTATTCGCCTGATGACCTGTGTTACTTTCAGTTATCACCCAAATTATGGTGATATAGTAGGAGGTTTTGAAGAGGCATTTATATATGCAGCTGATAATGGCGCTACCATCTCAAATAACTCTTGGGGCGGTGGTCTACCATCTGTATTGATGGAAGACTGTATCAATTACTACATTGCAAATGCAGGTAAGAACCCTGTTACAGGTGAGTTTGAAGGAGCTCTGAAGGGTGGTCTTCCAATTTTTGCAGCTGGTAACTTCTCTGCTACTAGTGCTTATACACGTCCAAATGTTATGTATCCGGCAAATCTGGAGCAAGTATTTGCAGTTGCCAATACAGATCATGCTGACAGGAAACACCTTTCATCATGTTTTGGCCCTCAAATCGATATTTCGGCACCGGGTACTGCGATTTATTCAACGCTTCCTGGCAATAAGTACGGAGGTCCGGCATGGACAGGTACTTCAATGGCCAGCCCCCATGTGACAGGTATAGCGGCTTTGCTTGCATCTAAATACCTGTATGAGTTAACACCAGATCAGGTAAAGGCACGTCTTCAGGCAACAGCCAAAAATATTGATGACTACAACCCAACAATGGCTGGTTACTTGGGTGCTGGACGTATTGATGCGTATGCTGCTTTGGTAGACGATGCGGAGGAAGTTCCGGCAATTGCAGATTGGGGTTTCTACGGTTATGATGAAAACTCATTTGATATTGGTTGGTTA
This sequence comes from Limibacter armeniacum, assembly GCF_036880985.1. Lineage (NCBI taxonomy): Bacteria > Pseudomonadati > Bacteroidota > Cytophagia > Cytophagales > Flammeovirgaceae > Limibacter > Limibacter armeniacum. The sequence goes on along the minus strand of NZ_JBAJNO010000003.1, from coordinate 184,966 downwards.
CTGGTTACCAATAAGTTTGGTGTTAGAATCAACGACTATCAGGTTTTGGTAGCAGAAGGAAGGTTCCATGGAGAAGACAGTGTATATAGTGAGGAGGAACTGGCTAGTATTGTTGAGGTTGCAACTGCTTATGAGCACCACGTAACGACCACTGGTACAGTTGGTAACTTGTTGATTTCACCATTGGAGCCAAATACAACATATACAGTTTGTATTAGGGCAAAAGACGTGGATGGAAACTTTTCGCCGGTTTCAGCACCATTGGTAGCTACAACTTGGAGAGCAGGTGTATTGGCACTTACAGATGAGACTCCTTTGGAGGTAAATATCAATGTGGAAAATGGTCAGTATGCAAATGCTCCGTTCTCATTCAAGAATACAGGTGAAGGCGTGTCAAGGTTTTACTGGCTGGTAGAAGGTTTTGGAGAAATGGAGGAGGAAGCAGCAGCAGCTGTAGCAGCTTCACTACCACATGCGTCTTCAGCTTCTGAGACTTTTGCGCCTTCAGCCTTGGAGTATCAGGCTCCAGTTGATACAGGAATTCAACCACTGTTAAGTCCTAGTTTTGATGAGAGTCCAAATTTTTATACCTATTTGGATACTGTTCGTCATGATACAAAGGACAATCCTGATTTTATGAGAAGTTTCAGTGAGTTTCACGATGGTGACAAACTTGGGGTAGTGATTGCCAACAAGTTTGTAGCTGAGCGTGATATGGAGCTTACGCATGTATCAGCATTTATTGCAACTGAAATTTACGATCCAATCAAGTATGATTTTGGTATTTATGTTGGCGGCGAGGATGGACCAACTGGTGAGCCGTTGGCATCAACTGGAAAGTATGTAAGAGGCCTAAGAAATGGTGGCTGGTTTGAGACAACACTTTCAGCGAAGGTAAATGTGAAAGCAGGTCAAACCTTCTGGGTTGTAGTTGGAACTCCGGATGGTATTTCTTACCCAATTGGTACACAAACGCTTGCTAAAACAGGTGCTAGCTTTGTAAGGTTGCACAAAGGACTTCACTACTACACAGATGCCGGACAGGTATGGGGTGAGGTGTTTATGGTACGCGCATATGAAGGCAAACGAAACGCTGAATTGGTGAGGTTTGACATTCCATCAGGTAGAATTGAGCCAAATCAGGAGATTGAGATCACTCCTCGCTTTGATGGTCAGGCACTGAACAATGGCAGATACGAGATTCCATTGATTATGATGCATGATGATCCAAAGCAAGGTGCCATCAGAAAGTATGCACACGTAACAGTTACGGGGCATAATCCAGAACTGACTGCTAGTGTTGCTGAAATTGACTTCGGAACACTCTTCAAAAGCAAGGCTTCTGACTATGTGGAAGTAATGCTGAAAAATGAAGGAAAGGAAACACTTACCAACCTTCAAATTGTGGTAGAGGGTGCTGATGCATCTAAATTCTACATCTACCCTAAAACCGTTGCTGAGTTAAAGCCAGGTTATGAAACGAAGATCAGGGTTAGGGCAAACAGCCAGTCCTCAGGGTTGGAAAGTTCAATTTATACAAATCTGAACCTGAATGCTGATAATGATAGCTTGCAAATTCCTATGAAGGTCAATTACATCGTAGGCCCTCAGGTGGAATATATGACATTGCTTACTACTGATGATTCAGTGACGGTATATGATACACTGATGTCTGGTGTTCAGGTTGATTCTACTTTCCTGATTATGAATACAGGTAACCAAGTGGCGAACTTCGAGTTTGATCAAGAAGATGCTGATATCATCAATATTTCTCCAGCAAGTGGGGCACTCCAGCCAGGAGATACATTGGCAGTGAACTTTACCTTGAATTTGATAGGTCAGAATGCGACTACATACGCTAAGTCTTTCATAGTTTCAATGAAATACGATGGAAGTACTAAGTCTGTGTACGCTGCAAAAGCATTTGTAGCGGGTGAGCCAAACTTTGAGGTGGATACAACAACGGTGATTGACTTTGGGGAACTGATTGCCGGAAGTGGTGAGACAGTAGCAAGAGGATTTGAATTCTCAAATACTGGTTCTGATAAGCAGTACTACAAAGTAGTAGCCCTGTCTGATTCATCAGTGTTCTCATTCGAGCGTTTCACTGCATCGGATTCTTCCGGTACGGCTACTTTGGCACCAAATGCAGTGAAATCATACGGCCTTTTCTTCTCTCCTATAGAAGAGGGTACTTATACAGATACTGTATCAGTTATTACATTGGATGCCAGCAAGGGAGCAGCACTTGACACCTTTAATATTGTTTTGAGTGGTGTAGCACTTCCATCACCAAAGGCATCTTTTGCATGGAACGGTGACGATTTGTCAAAAGACAGTTTGGCTTACGGAACAGAAGCAGGTAAGTCTGCGACAGTGACTATCTCCAACACGAAACCGGGAACAGACCTGATCTATACAGTGTACGCACCGGAGTGGATGAAGATCAACAACAGAAAGGTTGATGCAGATTCTATGGACAATGGATTCGGCTATACTTACACTGAGATTGATTATGAATGGGAAGATATCTCTGAGATTGGTATATCACTTAAAGATAAGTATGCCAACAACAAACGCAGTACACAACTTGAACTGACGAAGTTTGTATTCCCTTATTTTGGTAGAGAATATACTACTTTCAATGCGTTCCATTACGGGTTTATCGCATTTGACTTGTCAGAGACAACTTATGGTAATGTACCCTCTTACAGTTTCCCTTACACATATGGTCCTGGGCAATTGTAGCGCCATTCTGGACGAGTTCACATCTTCTGAATGAAACCTCTGATGTTTACTTCTATGAAACTGACGAATATGCAGTCCTTCAGTGGAATGAGGTGGGCTATTACTATAGAGGATATGGAGGTTCATATACCTTCCAGCTACACCTGTATGCTGATGGCAGGATAAAATTCCAGTACAATACCTTTGATTCGGATGACATGGATTACAATTCCTATATGATTGGTATTGAAGATCCAAGTGAGGAGTATGGCTTGGTTGTAAACAAAACCAAGAGGACTTCGGGTCAATCTGAGTGGTCATACAGAGCTGTAATGATCCAACCACCATTCTTTGGAAAGCTGGCTAATGGAGAAACAGTTGAAGTTCCATTTCAGTACACAGCAACAGGTATGGATGTAGATTCATATACGGATGTAATCAAGGTATTTACCAATGATGCTAGCGCTCAGCTGACAGAGACACCAATTGCTTTGGATGTATACGGTGCGTCAGATCTGTCACTCAGTGTTGCTTCAGTGGACTTTGGTGAAGTATTCTTCTTGAATGACGGTTCTGCGACGGCAACAACATCCTTTACAGTGTATAATGAAGGTAGTAAGCCAGCACCTGTAACTTCAGTGCTGTTTGATGCAGATACAGCTTACTTTGATACGAGTCTTGATTCTGGTGCTGTGATTCCTGCATTTGGAAGCTTGGAAGTGGAGTTGACTTTTAATGCGATGGATGCTGATGTACATGCTGCTAACCTTGTGTTTGTTGCTGACGAGCAGGAATTCTCATTGCCAGTTAGTGGTGATGCCTTGATTGCTGCGGTACTTTCTTATAGTACTGATACCTTAAATTGGATTGTCAACGAAGGAACGCAACAGCAATTTGCCTACACTTTCTCTAATGATAGTGAGGAGGCAACATTGGATTACGGAATGTCATTTGGTCTTGCTCACTGGGGATGGGATGCAGAAAGAGGTGTTGGAGCTATGGCAACAACTTCAGCAATGCCAATGAATATGATGAGTCCTATTCCATCACCATTCAAGGCTGAGCAAATGTCAGTACTTCCAGTAATGGAAATGTCGGTAGCTGAAGACGCTTATACACCAGAAGTATTTGCAGACTCATTGGCATACGATGAGCCTAAAACGGAGCCTTACGGAATTTACTCTTTTGGAGAAGGGACAAACCAGATTAAGCTGGCAACAAAATATGATGTGAACCAGCCTGAAGGTTTCTACCTGACGCACTTAAAGTATTATTTCCGCAGAGAGAACTCAACGGCTCCTTTCGTAATCACAGTACTGAAAGGAAATGACATTGCTTCAGCTGAAGTTATGTTGACACAGGAGTACTTCGGTGGTGATGAAGTAGGCGCTTGGGATACAGTAGAGTTGGATGAGAAATTCCTGTTTGAAAATGGGGAGTCATTCTTCATCATGGTAGCAATACCGGAAGACATCGTTTATACAGCTCCACTTGACCTTGAAAGCAAGACAGCATACGGCCACTATTTTGTAACACCTGATGATGGTTCAAATTGGTACGAGCTGTATGAGATAACTTATTACACTACCGCTATTAAGATGCGCGCAATGTCAGCTAATCCTGAGCATTGGGTAACGCTTGACCCTGCTCATGGCAAGGTGTCCAGCCAGCAGGAGCAAACAGTAAATGTAGCTATTGATGCATCAAAATTGGCAGCAGGTACGCATAAGGCATTCCTGAAGATTGGTAGTAATGACCCATATGCTGAGGATGCCAAAGTACATGTCAATCTGCGTGTCAATTCTGCACCAGTGATGAGTATGCCTGTATCGCAAACAGTAAATGAAGGAGATACGCTTATGTTGAGCATTCCAGTAACAGATGCTGATATGGATAGCATTACTTCAGTTTCAGCGGCAGATGTATATGATGGCCTAACAGCTACCTATGCTGATGGTGCATTAGCTGTATCATTCGGTACAGGTTATGAAATGGCAGGTAACTATACATTCACTTTTATAGCGGCTGATGAGTACGGAGCAGAAAAAGCTTATGATTTGCAGGTGGCTGTGCTTAACACTAACCGTGCGCCTGAAGTAGTATCTGAGCTGACAGCAGTGGAAGTTGAAATCAGCAAGCAATACACATTTACATTTGATTCTGTATTCGCTGATCCTGATGGAGACATGCTGACGTATACATTAAGCAGTGCAGATGCATCAATCGCTGAAGTATATGTTTCAGGTACCAAAGCAATCGTTACGCCGGTATCTATCGGACAGACTTTTATCACAATAACAGCTACTGATACGGAAGGTGCAGAGAAAACTTTTGATATGGCACTTGAAGTAACGGAAGAGGTTGTGTTAGGAGTTAATGATGATCTTGAGGTGACAGGGTTGCAATTGTACCCTAACCCTACAAGTGATTACCTGAATATCCGTTGGGCAAATAGCCAAGGTAACATCACAGTTAAATTGGTGAATGCAATCGGTGTGGTACTATTCAGTGATGAAGTAAAATCATCAGAGACTTACACGGTTGATTTAACAGGAAAGCCAGCTGGTATTTATTATGTTCAGCTGGTGTCTGAAGGCAAGACAGCCGTTCGTAAAGTCATTAAAAAGTAATGGGAGTTGTTACGGGCAAACTTGGTTTGTCCGTAACAAACCAAAATGGGGTAATATGAGGACAGCATTTATTTATACTAGCTGGACACTACTTGAATAACTGTCCTTGTTGTCCCTACATATGATTTTAAACAGGAAAGCCTTGGCGACTTTTGTTACTAAGGCTTTTCTTTTATAAGTGCCTAAAAGCTAGTGTCCGAGTTGTTTAATGGCAGGGAACATTAAAGCTATAAGCCTGATTTAACCTAAACTAAAGACATCATTGTTATAAAACTTTTTGCGATGCGTACTTCTCTATTTACAAAATACCTTTTGCCTTTACTTACAGTAATCCTGTTTGCTGTACAAGCTTATACCCAATCTCCAACATCTAAAGTTGATAGCTTGAGGCATTGTCTTTCCAAAGATCTTACCAGCGAAAGCAGGTTAAAAATACTGCTAGAGCTAGGGAATAAATACCAGAGCCGAAACCTCGACTCGGCTTACCTGTATGCGAAGACGGCTTTGACTTTGGGGGAAGAGGAAAATCTTCAGGACAGTTTACTTGTTCATGTTCATAATTTGTTGGGTAGAACCTATACCAAAAAAGGGAAGTTTGATCAGGCGATTACCCATTTTATTTCGGGGATGAAACAGGCAGAAGCATTGGAGGATAAAGCACTCTATATAAAGCTGCTGATCAATATGGGTGTCGTACACTTCAGGTTAGGTGATATTGATAAATGGGAAGAAACTTGCCTTGAGTCGATCAGGCTGATAGAAGAAAGCGCTTCAGCAGGAGCATTTCCCAAGAAGATCCTATACCTATCGTCAATCTATAATAACCTGGCAATAATATATGAGCACAAAAAAGATACGGTCAAAATCATGGAATACTATGATAAGGCACTTACATATTCTATTGCCAATAACGATAAGCGGAACATTTCATTGATCCTGAATAATATTGGCAATATTCAGCTAGGTCAAGGAAAAATGAATGAGGCTTATACTAACATTCATAACTCGCTTCAGATCAGGAGAGCACAGGACGATACCAAAGGGATGGCCCAGAACTATGATAATCTGGGACGATATTTTTTGCGCTTGTCACAACTGGATTCTGCTGAATTCTATTTCCAGAAAGGGATAGCTGCCTCAAAAATAACTGGAGACTTAACAGACCATATCAATTTGCAGCAAGGGCTGATAAAGGTGTATGAAGCAAAAGGGCAATTTGAAAGAGCACTTCAGGAGCAAAAGCTGCATGAAACACTCAATGATAGCCTTTACAATTTACGGATGGTCATGGAGATTGCTGAAATGGAATATTCCTATGACTTTGAAAAAGAGCAGGCTGCTAACAAGCTGGAACTGGAAAAGAAGCGTTTCAATACCTACCTGATAATAAGTCTCATTTTCTTCCTTACAGTATTGGTTGCAATGGGAAGCATCTTTTACCTCAAGTTACAGAAAAGAACTGTTGAAAGGGAGCGAGAAACCCTGAGCCTTTCTTTGGATTATAAAAATAAGGAGATGGTAACCAAAGCATTGTACCAATACAAGAAGCAGGAACTTATCCACCGTGTCATTCAACAACTTAAGGACCTGTCAGAGCAGATGGAGGCAGGGCAAGTATCCACCATTCAGAAGGTGATCAAAAATTTGGAGCAGGGAACGAAGGATGAGACTTGGGCAGAATTTGAGTTGTTGTTCAATGAAACCCACCAAGATTTTTACAAGACATTGGAGCAGAAATTTCCAAACCTGACTCCTAACGAAAAAAGGCTTTGTGCATTTGTCAAACTGAACATGACCTCCAAGGAAATCTCATCGTTGACAGGGCAGAGTGTACGAAGTATCAATGTGGCTCGAACCCGTCTCAGAAAGAAGCTTCAGCTGACCAATATGGAGACCAGTTTGGCGGATTTTTTCGCGGCGGTATAATTAGGTCAGCTTCTATGCTGATAGAACCTTTAACCGTTTATTAAATACCCATTAAATCTTGATCAACCCCCTCTATTAGGCTCTATTTGGCCATTTTAGGAGTGCTTGTGCACCAATTGTGCACTAGTCTGGAGTATCATTTGGTATTTTGTAGTGTATTTATGCATAGGTGTTTTTCGTCAAAACCGAGCCCACTCCCATAGTTTTACAGCATGAGTATTTATTTCTTTTTCAAGGGGTATCAAGCAGCTGAAAAATGATTTCACGCAGGATGCCAAGAGAAAGAAAACTAACAAACACATCTAAAAATTAATTATGAAAAAGCTGCTACAATTGAAGTTGTGTATGCTGTTTATGGCTGTGTTATGCGCCATAACTACAGTAAAGGCACAGCACTATGAAAAGCAGGTGTTTCGAGTGAAATTCGAAAAGTCCTCTGAACACCAACTGACTCAAATGAAAACTAGACTCAATGCGCATGGACACATTGAGACAGGGTTAAGTAATGTCGATCTACTCACACAAAAACACGGGGTAGTCAAAATGAAAAGGGTGTTCCCTTATGCTGGTAAGTTTGAGGCAAAACACCAAAAGCATGGTTTGCACCTTTGGTACGAAGTGGAGATAGAAGGTGGTGCTGATGTACTAAGTGCAAAAAATGAATTCTATGCCTTAAGCGAGATTTCCACTAGTGAGCTGGTTTACAAGAAAAGCAGCAGGATCTATGAGGAAATCATGCCATCAGGTAATATGACAAAAACACTTTCATTGCCGGATGGTGTAAATGACCCTAACTATGTAGACCAGTGGCATTATGAAAACAATGGACAAACTGGTGGTAAGGTAGATGCTGATATTGACCTTGACAACGCTTGGTTGTTGGAAACAGGTAGCATGGATGTGATCGTATCAATCCATGATGAAGGGGTGGACTTTGACCATGAAGATTTGGCAGGCAATATGTGGATCAACACGGCCGAAATTCCTAACAACGGAATTGATGATGACAACAATGGTTTCATTGACGATATATACGGATATAACTTTGCTGAAGGCAAAGGAGCTATCACACCTGGTAACCACGGTACGCACGTAGCGGGTACTGTCGCTGCGGAGTCCAACAATGGTATAGGTGGTTCTGGTGTAGCAGGTGGTACGGGTGCTGATGATGGGGTTAGAATGATGTCTTGTCAGGTATTCACAGGCTCTGGTAGCCGTGGATTTGCAGCTTCTTATGTGTACGCAGCAGATAACGGCTCTGTTATTTCTCAGAATAGCTGGGGATATACAGTTCCAGGTTCTTATGAGCAGTCCGTGATGGATGCGATCGATTACTTTATTGCTGAAGCTGGTTATGATGAGGCTGGCAATCAGGTAGGTCCAATGGCAGGTGGTATTGTGATCTTTGCGGCAGGTAACGACGCTGATAATGATGAGTACTATCCTGGTTATGACGACAAGGTGATTGCGGTAGCAGGTACCAACCATACAGATTACAAATTCTATGCATCTAACTATGGTGACTGGGTTGATATCGCTGCTCCGGGTGAGAACATTTTCAGTTCAACAGTCAATGACGGCTACTCTGGAAAATATTCAGGTACATCTATGGCTTGTCCGCACGTTTCGGGTGTAGCAGCACTGATTGTATCAAAATTCAAAGATCAAGGGCTTACTCCTGACCATGTCAGAAGTAGGTTGGTGAATACTACAGACCCACTTTCTTTTGAAGGTTCAGAGTACTGGGGTACGGGTAGAGTAAATGCTTACAAAGCCCTAGCTGATAATGATGGCGTAGGTCCAGCGGCAATCACTGATCTTGCAATAAGTGAAATCAGTGACCAATCAGCGATGTTTACTTGGACAGCTCCAGGTGATTTGCCAAATGAATCTCAGGTTACTACATATGAGTTGAGATATTCGACACAACCTATTGATGCGGACAACTTTGGTGACGCAACTTTATTTGTAACGGAAAAGCCTTCAAGACCAGGGCAAGTGAGACAGTAGTGGTAAACAGTCTACTTCCGGCGACTACTTATTACTTTGCGATCAAGTCAGCAGACTATTTTAGAAATAGCTCTGAGATCTCAAATGTCGTGACTGGAACTACAGAAGATGCACCTACTATCGCTATCAGTGGAGATCCAAGTGTAAGCATTGACGTGTCAATTGAGACAACAGCTACAGGAACTTTCACTATTCAGAATACAGGTGCTAACAAAGCACTTACTTATAACATTCTACCAATCTATGGTGGTATAGTTGAGAATACTGTGACTTCTACATTGCTGTATCCAGGTACTGCTACAGACGTAGCGTTCCCTGAAATGCAGACTACTTCTGTGCATCAGGTTTTCGACAATCAGGTAATTAATTCGGGTTCTTCTGCAAGTGTAGGACTAAACTTCATGAATGAAGAGAAGAATGTCCTTGCTTATGATGATGGTGATGACGAAGTCGCAGGGGCTTTGAAAGTAACCAACGTGGATGGTAACTACATTCCATGGACTTCGGCTACCTCTTTTGAAGTGCCGGAGATGGAGGATAGCTTTATTCTTTCTCATATTAAGGCTTATATGCAAGTGAGCTTTGACGCAGCGAAGGAAGAGACAAGACTCGTGATTATTAAAGGTGGCGAAACACCTTTGGAGGGAGAATTACTGCTTTCACAGGATATCGATAACAAAGAAGGAAACTGGTTCCTGGATATTCCACTGGAAATGCCTCTTGTATTCGAGACAGGTGATCAGTTCTGGGTAGCATTTGTATTCCCTGAAAATCGTGTAGAGTACGGGTATGATATCGTAGATGGTGGTCATCGTGCGAATACAAACCTTGCTTACATGAATGGTGAGTGGATAGATATACAAAGTATCCCTGGATATGAGGATTATGTTTGGGCTGTTAGAGCAATTGAAAGAACAGTAGAAGGTCTGGAACTGGATATCAATCAAGGGGTTGTAGAACCATTGGCATCACAAGCTATTCAGGTAACTTATGACGCTGCTGATATTGTAAGAAATGGGGATTACGATTTCGACCTGTATGTGGTTAGTAATGACCCGATCAACCCTGTAACTGTTGTAGATGCCAAAGCAACCATCACAGGTTTGTTGGAGCCGGAAATGGTGGTGACACCAGATTCGATTATTACATCAATTGATGCTGCTGTCAATACAATCGCTACTGAAACAGTAACAATTACGAATACTGGAGATGGTGACCTGGTTTTTGATTTCGAAAACGAGATTGAGGTACCAAAAGTGTCAATTGCAGCGGTTACAGCTCAACCAATGGCTTTGGATGTTCCGGTATCAGCAGACGTAGCGCCATATGTAAGCTCAGAAGTAGATGCGTCAGTTCCGGTAGCTAAATACAGTGCTGGTGCTATCGCTTATGCGCACCAAATTCACCCAGAAGAGTTTTTAATCACTTTCTCTACGACAGAGCCAGGTGAGTACATTTCTCAGGGAGGACTTATTGATTACAATGTGCTTTCAGCTGATTTCCTGAAAGGTGATGCAACTAATATGTACTTCATCAATGATAATACAGAAACCTTGATGAAGCTGAATATTGAGACGGGAGAGCGTACTGTCATTGGCGCTACCTTACCATTCAATGATATCACTACGGATAAATTTGCAAACGTAGTATATGGTACTGATTTCAATGGCTATACTTCTGACTTGTACATTTTGGATGTGAAGACAGGTGGAGCGACAAAAGTTGGTTCAATGGGTGACGGTATCATGGTAGCGATTGCTTGTGACGGTGAAGGAGAAATGTGGGGCTTCAAGTTGAATGATGGCAACATCTATCACATTGACAAAACTACTGCCGAAGCGAAACCTGTTGGTCATGTTGGATTTACTGCCAACTACAACCAAAGTATGTCATGGGATCCGAAATCTAATATCATTTACCTTTCGGCTTACAACTATATTGAGGAAAGAGGAGAGTTGCGCGTAGTGGATACCACTACTGGTGCAACGGAACTGGTAGGTATTTTCCCTAACAATTCACAAGTATCAGCATTGGCATTCCAGGGTGGTGGTTATCATAACTTTACCAGTGTATTGCCAGTGAGAGGTACAGTGGCTCCTTCTGAATCCATGACAGTTGAGGTGACTATCGATGCGACTGAGTTACCAAATGGAAACTACTATACACCGCTGTCATTCAGTACAAATGATTACGATGACCTGAACCATATTATACCTGTCTCATTGGAGGTAACAGGACAGATTGGTGAGCTCAAGGTGGATCACCAGATTAAGGACTTCGGTTCAGTATTGCTGGGTGCTGAAAAGGATTTTGAGCTGACGTTGGAAAATGTAGGGATTGGTTCCTTGGATATCAATAGCATAACTTCTGACAATGCGTTATTCACTACCGACTTTGAAGGGGTGGAGACCATTGACATGAGAGAATCCATGAAGCTGAAGATCAGGTTTAAACCAGAAGCGGTAGGGCAATTCAATGCCGTTCTGACGATCAACAGTAATGACCCTAAAAACGGTGAGACAAAAATTGTCATGACAGGGTCTTCAGTTTTACCTCCGGTAATTGAAATCGTACCGGATACGATTGAAGTAACGCTTAATTCAGGTGAAGTTGTCAAAAGACAGTTTGCCATTAAGAACACTGGTGCTTATCCATTGCAGTACTCCATGCCGGAATATGCTGTAAATAAGGAGCAAGCTGAGAAGGAAGCTAACGGCGAAGGTGTTTCACTGAATGGCTTGGGCGGCCCGGATGAAACTGGCTACAGATGGATTGACAGCAATGACAGCAATGGTCCTGTATTCGTTTGGGACGACATCGCTTCTGATACGACTGAAATCATGCCTGGTATGCAGGGGGGATCACTTTCAGTAGACCTGCCTTTCACATTCCCGTTCTATGCTGAGGATCAGACAAGCATGTCGATCAGTACTGAGGGTTTTGTGATGTTCGGAACAGTAGGGGCTACTTCAAACTTCAACAGGAATATTCCAAATGCCTATACACCTAATGGCATGATTGCACCTTTCTGGGATAACCTGAGAAACAGCCCTACGAAATATGGTCATATGTACTATAAGGAGTTTGCAGACAGGGTAATCGTTCAGTGGGATTCTGTTGGTGCAGGACCATTTAACTCAGGAGGCTCTATCTCTCTTCAGACGGTACTTTACCCTGACGGCAAGATGATGTTCTATTACGACCAGGTTTCTCTGGAAGTAAAGAATAGTGCAACAATCGGTATTGAAAATGCTGATGGTACAGAAGGTCTGCAAATTGCTTACAATGAGCAATATGTAGAGGATAAGTTGGCGGTACTTATATTCCCTGGTTATAAAGGGTATAACAATGTAGTGATCGACAAAACGAGCGGCATCATTCCTTCAGGCGAAGAGGAAATCATTGAAGTAACAATGGATGCTTCAGGTCTTTTGGAAGGTTCTTACAGCCATGAACTGTACATTTCGAACAATGACCCAATTACACCAAAAGGGCAGTTTACTTCTGTTCTTCATGTAATCGGACATCCTGAGATTGCCGTGAGTGATACTACCATCACATTTGATCCAATTACTGAGTCACTGAGTGTGGTGAAGAGTTTGACGATTGAAAACAAAGGTAGCAAGGAGTTGATGATCAATGATATCACTACAAGTGATGCTTCACTGGTAACATCATTCCCGGGAGCGACAACACTGCTTCCTGGTGAGAAAATGTTGCTTGAAGTAACATTTACGCCAACAGTTGCGGGAGCATTTACCGGTACAATCAACATCGATAGCGATGATGACTTTGGTAATGCTGCATTGGCGATTGCTGTATCAGGATCGGCTATCACAAGTCCTGAAATGAAGGTGACCTCAGAGATAAACCCTGTTGACCTGACATTGGTGTCAGGTGAAAAGGATACTGTATCTGTAATGGTAGAAAACCTATCAGGAACAACCTTGAACTATGTGGTTCATGCACCATCATTCGCTAAGATTGACGGAGTAACTGGTACATCTGTGGTTCAGGGTGTTGATAACTTTGGTTATACTTGGGCTGACAGTGATAGCAGTGATGCTGTGACCTACAATTGGATAGACATTGCAAATGAAGGCAACAGACTACCGTTGGGTGAAGGAAATGGTATCTTCGTGAACCTTCCATTCAGGTTCCCATTCTATGGCAATGCATTTGATAAAGTACAGGTTGCTTCAAATGGATTCCTAACGTTCAATTCAAATCTTGGGTCTTCAGGTGGTAGCACAAACAGGGCTATGCCAAACAATTACGATCCGCATAACCAGATCGCAGTGCTTTGGGATGACTTGGATCCTGAAGAAATGGGAGATGTATATTATCTGGCTACAGCCAACGCATTGATTGTTCAGTATAACAATGTGATGAGAGATTATTCGGATTATACAGCTACATTCCAAGTGATCCTTTATGCAAATGGAGACATTAAGATGCAGTACAAGGATGTAGAGGATTATAGACAAATCAATAGTGTATCGGTAGGTATCGAAAACGAAGATGGTACTGATGGTCTGACTGTGGTTCACAATGAACTTTACTATCTGAAAAATGAGCTGGCAGTAATGATTACAAGCCCTTACTATAAGGGATCGTTGGAGGCAGGTGCTTCTGAAACTGTCGACTTGCTAATCGATACAGAGACTATTTATGATGGGGTTTACAGTGAGCCAATCAGAATCGTAAGCAATGATGCTGCAAACCTTGTGACAGACATCATGGCTACGCTGACGGTGACAGGTACACAACAAATGACCCTGAGTGCTGACGCAATTGAGTTTGATTCTCTGTTCTATGTGGAAGGTGAAAACTTCGATCAAATCAAGGAGTTCACAGTTCATAACATGGGAACTAAAACGTTGGCTATTGACTCACTGTGGTTCAGTGAAAAGGTGGCTGGATTTGCTTCAGACAAGATGTATAGCTTCACAGTAGCGCCAAAAGACTCAGCTACGATAAGAGTGAAGTTTACGCCTGAGCAGGCAGGGGTATTTATGGATACCTTGAATTTGAGAAGTGACGATACTACTTCTCCTATTGTGTCAGTAGCATTGAAAGGTACTGCTTTGCTACCTCCAGTGGTAACAGCCAGTACGCTTGATATACTGAGACTTGAAATGCTGACGACTGACATCGCTACAGATGTAATGTCACTAGGCAATGAAGGAAACAGTGACCTTAGTTACGAAGCGGACATAAAATATTATCCTTATGGATTGCCGGAAGTAATGACTGCAGGTGTAACCTCGTTTGGAGATTCAATCTATTACGATCTGGATACGATACCTCACGGTTATTATGGTCAGAATGGACAATCAACTTCAAAAGTGGCGGTGAAGTTTACACCGGAATCAGCGAAGTTCTACCTTACTCACGTAAGCAATTTCTATAAGAATGAAGGTGCTATTGAGCCATCTTTGATGCAAGTGTACAAAGGCGGAACAAGACCTGAAAATGGAGAGTTCCTGTTAAGCCAGCAGTTTACGCACTCTGAAGCAGTAGAGGGTTACAATGCGATCATCGAGTTGAATAAGCCTCAGTTATTCTATGAAGGTGAATACTTCTGGGTAGTCTTCACATATCCGAAGTCAATGCCGCATCCTGCTGCTTACAATGACAGAACGCCTGAAATGGAACGTGCCTCATGGTACTTTATCAATGGGTACGGATGGGTAAGTGATGGCACTCATAATTTCAAGATCAGAGCGTTGGAGCAAACTGGTGGATATGGCGACTGGTTGAGCATTGATCCTACATCAGGTAATGTAGATGCAGATACAACTCAGGAGGTAACCTTCAATGTGGATGCGTCTAAAGTTGATAGAAGCGGTTACCATTATGCAATGGTGACTTACCATACCAATGACCCTCTTACTCCTTCGGTACAGAGAGCAGTTGAGATTTATGTAAACCACAAGCCTAGCCTAGAGGTACTGAACAACATCTACGTACAGGAAGGTGACTCAGTAGCGTTTGTAGCCAAGGCTTCAGATGTGGATGGTTCAATTGCCTCAATCGCATTGTTGGAGAATGACGCATTCACTTCAATTGAAGTAAATGACAATACTGCAACCATCACTTACAGTCCTGACTTTGAGCAGGCAGGTGATCACATTATATCACTGGTTGTTACAGATGACAAAGGTGAATCGGTGACAGTACCGGTAAATGTTACTGTATCCAATGTCAATAGAGCACCTATGGCAAATGCAGTGGATGACATGCAGAAGTACCGTTTTGAAGGTGTTGCCTCAATTGTAGGAACTGATATTTTCACCGATGCAGATGGTGATGAGCTGACTTATAGAGCAGAAGTTGTAGATGAGTCAGTAGCCCTAGTAACGGCTACGGCGTCAGGCTTTGACATTACACCACTGACTGATGGGGTTACGGCGGTAACGTTGTTTGCATCGGATGGATTCCTTGAAGTATCAACGGCATTCAACCTGACCATTGTTGGCAACCGTGCACCTGAAATTGTAGCTGAGCTGGAAGCAGTTGAAGTGGAAATCAGCAAACAATATACATTTGACTTTGGAGCTGTATTTACAGATGCAGATGGTGATGAGTTGACTTATTCATTGATAAGCAATGATGCAGCTATCGCTGAAGTGTATGTTTCAGGTACCAAAGCAATTGTAACGCCAGCAGCTATTGGACAGACGTTCATCACGTTAACAGCAATGGATACAGAAGGTGCCGAGGTTTCATTTGACCTGACACTGAATGTTATTGCTGATATTGTGTTGGCGGTTGACGATGAGTTAGCAGTTACAGGGTTGCAGCTTTACCCTAACCCTGCAAATGACTTTGTAAACATCCGTTGGAACAATGGTGGCAGCCAAGCTAACATGACTGTTAAATTGGTGAATGCGATTGGTGTTGTACTCTTCACTGAAGATGTGAAGTCAGCAGAGACTTACACAATTAATCTTTCAGGAAAACCTGCTGGCATTTACTATGTGCAGCTGATTTCAGAAGGCAAGACAGCCGTTCGTAAAATCATTAAAAAGTAATGGGAAGAGTTACGGGCAAACTTGGCTTTGTCCGTAACCTACCAAAAGGGATGGGCAGCATTTATTTAAACTAGCTGGACACTACTAGAATAACTGCCCTTGTTTCATCCCTATATGATTTAACTTTAAAAGCCTTGGCATTCAGTTGTCAAGGCTTTTATTGTATTATGGCTGAACAAACAGTTTAATTACCATACCAGCGACCAGCCATACATAACAAATCCAAGCCAGCCATTTCAGTAGTTTTTCCAGCATCGGACTTTTGGGGGCCATTTCCTTATGGTACTTAATTTCTTTTCCCTTATAAAAACCCAAATAAATCAGCACTCCAGACAGAACCACAAAAGCAATATTCATAAAGAAGGTATAGTCAATCTTGAAATGCTCTTTGTCTGTGATGCTTTTCTCACTGCCTTCAGGCAATAGACCGAAAATATCAAATCCATAATGCAGTAACATGGAAGTAATAACCAAGGAGCTAAAAAGCAGGAATAGAATAAAGAGGGACATTTTCCATCCGTAATATTTGGCATTGATTCGCAAGACCGGAAATACAACCAGGTCACTGAATATAAAAGCCATTACACCAGCAAAACTAACTCCCTTGTCAAACAGCAAGGAAGCTAACGGGATATTACCCATTGAACCAATAAAGGTGAGAAATGCTGCAACTGGGCCTACAATCACATGCTCTAATAGAGTGAAAAAGTCAAAACTATCCTTGTTTTCACCTGTATTGATAAAAAGTGTTTGGAAGAAGGAATCGGGAACAAAGGCAGCTACAATACCCGCAATCGTGAATCCAACCGTTACGTCTTTCCACACCATTTTCCACTCCATGCCAAACTGCTTCCCGACTTTAGCCCAGTTTTCAAAGGACTTGATTTTCTCCTTGATAGGTTTGGTACTCTCCTCAGTATCCTTTGACTTTTCAAGGTTCTTTTTAGCCTTTTCGATCAGTTCTTTAGGGTTGATCAAACTGATTAGTAGCCAGCTGCTAAGAATGAGCAATATGCCTCCGAGATATTCCCCTACAACAAATTGCCATCCCAAAAAGATGGAAATAATGATTCCGAGTTCAATCACAAGGTTGGTAGAAGCCAACAGGAATGCAATGGAGGAGACAAAGCCAGCTCCTTTCTGAAACAATGATTTGGTAGTGGCGAGGGCAGCAAAACTGCATGAACTGCTGATAAACCCAAAAAATGTACCCAGCATTATACTTTTGGTATTGTCTTCACCCATAGTCTTTTGCATACGTTTTTCTGTTACAAAGACTTGAATCATGCTGCTGATCATATAACCGAGGATAAAGGCCCAAAGAGCCATCCAAAAAAATCCGGTAGTGGTATAGGCCGCTTCGCCCCATTTCTGAAGAAAGTCGTTCATCCGTAGTAGCAAGTTTTAAGGTTGACGTCTCTCTGAACAGAGAGATAGATGGTTAGAAATATTGAAGATCATTCAATATAAATATACAACCCCAAACACTACACTCAAATAAACCCACAGAATAGAGAATAGGACATGGACTGACGTTTCAAACCATTTCCCCTTCCATAGCCTTGAAGAGTACCCAAAAAACTGAAATAAGAGGCGAAAAGACCAGAAGACAGAGAGTCCAAGCGCCACCTTTTTTCCAAGGGAAGTCCCTGTCAGTTCATCAGAGGAGGTTAGGCAAAGTAATCCCATCAGCAGTACAACAAAGGCAATAAAGAACGTATGGATATACATCATTTGCCTATTAATCAGGCTAACCTGATGAAACTCTTCTTTCCAGTTAAAGTATCTGGGAAATACCACGTGTATTGCGGAAAGGACAATGAGTAATATACCGATTATTTTAAGTTGTAGTGCCATACTTCTGCAAGATAAAAGTGGTGATAAAAGGCGTGATCTTAAATTCTTCAACAACTTCTAAGCCGGCAGCTCTGAAGGTGTCTAACCATGTTTTTCGGGAATGGAAATGGAGGAAGCCAATATTATAGGCTAAAAAATTGGCAGTATCCTGTAGGTGTTCAGTGACAGTTATTTTCCCATCAGGTTTAAGAGCCCGATAGAGTTCCCGAAAGAACCGAACCCGTTCTTTTTTGTTTCTGATCTCGTGTGCAGAAAGGAGCGTAAATACCTGATCAATTGACTTTTCTGCTAATGGTAAGTCAGTAGTCATCACGGTTTGTGTTCCCTCATACGGAGAATAAACTTTTCGAGCCCTTTTGATTGATATTTCGGTATGTTTCAGAGGGTCATAGAAATCGAAAACGGTAAGGTTTGCCTGTTGAAATTTTTGTTTTAGCAGTAAGCTGGTTTCATCAAAACCCGCATGGATATTGATAATATTCAGAGACTTATCTTGATCAAGGGTATTAAGCCAATTGAGTTTATATAAGTCAGAAAAGTCATAGATATAAGAAGAAACAAATAATGAAATCACGATTGAGCTTATCACAAGCAAAGAGATTGTTTGAAGATAATGAGGCGCTACGATTTCCGATTGGCTTTTAAGTATTTGTAATCCGATTAGGATGATGATAGCTATTACATAAAAATGCCAGTTAAACCGAATAATATTCCATGTTCCCTGAAAGGGTTTCCTTACCTGTTCCATATTTCAACTTTTCCTTTTTTCCAGTAATAGGGAATATTCTCCACCTTGAAAGCACTGGCAAGTATAGCCCCTTTTCCAATGAGTGGTTCAAGATTGTCCAACTTGTACTGAAGCACCTTGATAGGTTGGGGTTGCCAATGTTGCCTGACTCCTTCAATAATCAGCACCTTGTTTTTCTTTGGGCTATAAGTGAAGGTAAAAGGCAATGGGCCTGCAAACCTTCTGGCAGTTTTCCAATCCGTAAAAGGGGAATAAGACGGTAATTCAATCGCTTCCTGACTATGGCTGTATGCTATATCTAAACCTGAATGAACGGATGTGAAACGTGTATGGTCTTTATTTCGCTCAGTCTGAATATCGGTTTTATGGTAATTGTAATGAGTAAAAATATTCCCCATCACCTGCATTTTCGACTTATCCGTTTCAGATTTGATAATGTACAATCCCCGTAGTCTTTTCCCTTTGTTATTGATATAGGTAACAAATATCCTGTAACCGATCAGAAAGAAATCATTCCCCATAACTTTAGGAAATCCTTTTGGTCTTAGCCCTTTTGTTTGCACCATGGCAACAGCCACAAAAGCCCATTTATCCTGATAGGTATCCAATGCCAGGCAAGGGGGCAAAAGGTGTTGAAGCTGCTCCTTGGGAATCGCAAAAGTGAGTACTGTAGAACAGTCAAAAAATGCCTCTACGGCAAAAGGGTGGTTTTTCAGTAATGATAGCATCGTTACAGGTTTTGAGTGACCTCTCGATTCAAAACAAATTCATTGATATAAACCATTAGCACAAACAGTAAGGCAAACAGCATGTTTAACCTTCCCCAAAGTAATAGGTGTGGTACAGCTGTCACTTCAATAATATTCATGGTAAGTACCACAGCCATTTGAATCAGGGCATTCATTTTGGATTTAAAACCACTGAGAATCCAAACAGCCATGACTACTTCAGCCATTCCAATCATAAAAGTGAGGGCAGGGGCATGCGAGTGTCCCAGTATTTCTGCTACAATTTCTTTGTGTCGAGGTACAAAGTTCAGCATTTTACAAAAAAGACCGTTGGCAATCCATACGGCAGCTATTGAAAAAGTTATAGTTCGGCGCATGTCGAGAAGTTAGTTAGATTTTAATTATTTACGAAGCATTTCTATCATGGTTTCCTTCTCTACAGTGTTATTTTTTAATTGAGGAAGAGGGTAGATCATAGTTTTTACACAATTATTATGGTCAATCTCTTTACCTTTGCACCATGAAAAATAACAATAATCTGCAATCAGCTTGGGAAGCACTTGATATTGTTTCCCTTAACCAAATGCAGGAAGCTGCACTCGAAGCCACTGCCACAGATCAGGATGTGATACTGTTATCTCCAACAGGGTCAGGCAAGACTGTAGGATTTTTGCTTCCAGTATTGAGAAGACTGGATGCTGAAGTGAAAGGTGTTCAAGCATTGGTGATGGTGCCTTCACGGGAGTTGGCATTGCAGATTGAGCAGGTATTCAGAGGTATGCGAACTGGATTCAAGGTGATGAGTGCCTATGGAGGACATTCGATCTCTACGGAATTGAAAAGTATGTCCGAAGCCCCTGCGGTTTTGGTCGGAACACCGGGTAGACTGGAAGAGCATTTAAGGAGAGAAAGCTTTACAACGGATACAATTCACACCCTTGTACTGGACGAGTTTGACAAGGCGTTGGAGTTTGGTTTTTGGCAGGATATGGACAGTATTATTGGACAACTGCCTACTACAAACTTGCAACGTATTTTGACTTCTGCTACACAGGCGGTAGAGATACCTGCATTTGTGGGAATGCAAGACCCTAAGGAGTTGAACTTCCTGACAGAAGAAAAACCAAAAGGACTGACTTTGCATGCCTTGAAAGCGGAAGGAAATGACAAGTTGGAAGCCTTGCTTCACCTTTTGGGTTTGATGAATAATGAACCAGCCTTGATTTTCTGTAACCACCGTGCTGCTGTCGATAGAATCGGGGAACACTTAAAGTCACACGAGCTGGTGTTTGACAGCTTTCATGGAGGACTAGAGCAGGATATGCGTGAAAGGGCATTGATGAAGTTTAGAAATGGAAGTGTTAAGTTGCTGCTAACGACAGATTTGGCATCAAGAGGACTTGATATCCCTGAGATCAAGCATATTATTCATTACCAGCTGCCACAGTCAGAAGAGGCTTACACGCATCGCAATGGTCGTACGGCAAGGATGCATGCAGAGGGAAAAGCCTATCTGGTTTGTTCGGAAGAGGAGGAAATCCCTGCATATGTAACCTCCCAATTGGAGTGGCTGCAAATGCCAGAGTTGGTAACGTTACCCGAAAATCCTGAATGGGTCACGATTTATTTTTCTGGAGGCAAAAAGCAAAAGATCAACAAGATTGATATCATGGGGTTACTTGCTAAAAAAGGGAAACTCTCAAGAGAGGAAGTAGGGCTGATTGAGATAAAGGACTTTGCCAGTTATGCGGCCATTAAGAGGGAAAAACTGGATGAAGTGCTCAAGCTTTTGAAAAATGAACGAGTGAAAAAGCTGAAGTTGAAAGTAGCTGAGGCAAAGTAAAATATTAGGAGTCGGAACAGTTTTCCGACTCTTTTTTTGCACTAAAATTTAATTTTCAACTAACGGTCAGAAGTATCTGAAGAATTTAAAAAATCTCTTGCTGCCATCAAGGCAAAGCCTAATAGGTTCAAGCCTTTCCATGTATGAGGGTTTTCGATATTCGGAGCTGTTTTAGCCAATCCGATTCCCCAAATATTGTCATATGGACTTGCCTCTACAATCACCTTATCCTTTGTTGACAACAAGTAAGCTTTCATTGCTTCGTGCTGACTGAACTTATGGATATTACCCTGCTTCACAATCTCAAAGCAATGTTTGTCCCATACATCTTTATCAAAACCAGTTACCTTTCTACCTAGTTTCTTGGCTTCTTGAGGGTGGCCAGCATTGATAATTTGGTCAATCAGATCATGGTTATCAAAAAGTTCAGCCTTCTTAGCCATCATCCAGTGCTCTGCTGTTTTGTACGTGATGCCTTCAACAGTAAATGGGCTTTCAAACCATTGGCTGAAAATAAAATTACCTATCTCTTTTTTTCCTTTTGAATGTCCCCAGAAAAAAAGGTATTCCACTGACTCCCCTTGATCAAACCTGTCGGTTAGCCATTGAGTGTTATACATTGTTATCATCATATGTTGTTTTCAGTATGCTCAAAAATAATCTTCTCAAATCTTTATTCAAAAACAAAAGCCACCCTTGCTTTATGCAAGCGGTGGCTTTGTCTACAAAGTCCTACTGTGTTCAATAAAATTTAAGAGCAGTACTTAATGAAAGGTTAGTACAGGTACTCTAGGGCTGTGATGTCATATGCGCCAAACTCTCCGCTCTCGCTTGAGCTGAAGCAAGAAAGCATAACAGAATTAGCATCAAAGCCAGTTGGTGTGCCAGGGATGTGGATTGCTCCAACGCCTGAGCTACCTTCGTTGCCGCCTGAGCCGCAAGAAAGTGAACGGTTGAAATAATCAGTATGACGAAGTCCTAGTGCGTGACCGATTTCGTGAGTCATCACATGTTCTACTACGTCAGTACCATAGTTGCTTGTACCAGACTGAATTTGAACGAATTGGTAAGGATCACCTCCACTAGGGAAGCCTGCAGATCCACCGCCGCTACCACTTACTCTATATACTACTATATCATAAGCTGTATAGTTAGTACCGTAAGTAAGGGTGAAATTAAGTCCAATATTCAACGCATTGTAGTTAGCTACAGCCATTTGAAGTGCGGTGGTCATTGTTTGATCCAAAGCATTGCTTCCGCCAGTGTAGCCAATGATGTTGATGGTACGTGGGCTACTTACCAAGTTGGTAGTACGGTATTGTTCGCCTACGACACCAGTGTGATAAATGCTACTTTTAAGCATTTTGTCAAGGTTGGCTGGGGTAATGATAATATCATTCTCCAGCACATAGTTACCGCCTTCCAAAGATGGATCCAACAGTTCAAGATTATCCGACATGCGGATGTCACTTGCATCAAAACCCAATTCTTCGAATTGAGCGATTGTTTCCTGTGGAATTTGAGCGGTTGGGTTTGGAGCTGTTTCGTCGTTTTCTTTACATGATACGACTGTTAGTGCCACCATAAGGATGAACACAAAAATTGAATTGGAATTAAGTTGTTTCAATTTGGTTTTGAATTAGAAATAAAAATTGATCCAAAGGATCTCTTGCGTGTTAGTAGGACTTTAGTAAGTATAATTATAAATATTCTTTTTTAAATCACCAAACAAAAGTTTGAAAATCAGTTTATTGATTTTATAATTAACTTGTAATATTGAACATACAACCAATAATATTTAAACTCCTAAACTGCTACTTTGACAAAATTTTTTATGGTAAAATTAAACTGCTACACTTACCTGCTACTAGCGGCTGTCCTGTTTTTTTCTAATCTGTCCATGGCTCAACACGCTGAAAAATGGAGAAAAGCCTTTGAAAATGACAAATCGCAGACAAGCCTTAAAAACACACAACAGTATTATCTTCTACGTTTGAAACCTGACGAAAGCAAGAAGGAACTCCAATCAAAGGGATTGACAGTTATTCGTCAGCTGGATCACCAGACTGCTATTGTAAAAGGTGTACCCGTTTCAGCTTTTGAAGACAGAATCTGGCAAGCAAATCATCGTTGGAAGCTCTCTTCAAGCCTCTTAGGCCAACCTAAAAAAGAAGACATTGAAAAGATTTTTACACTAAAGTCAACCGATGCCTCGAAGACGCTTCAACAGCTTCAGGCTTTGGGCTTGGAAGCTAATAGGAAAGGGAACATTATTTCCGTTAGCTGTAATCAGAAAACTCTAGAGGAAAAAGTACTGCCTTTGGAGGAAGTGACCTATGCTGGTTTGGAATCACGTACGCCACAAACAGAGAGCAGAGTCCTTGATTTGAATTTCAACCCCAATACCATTAATAAGGTGCATCATTTTTATCCTGAGTTGAATGGCGAAAATATGGTGATCTCTATTCAAGAGCCCCGTTTCAATATGGAGGACATTGACTTGAAGGGAAGAATCAAGCCTTCAGGTCTCGAAGAAGGAGAGGTGAGCAGCCATGCAACGGACATGGCTACCATTGCGGCAGGGGCAGGAAACTCATTCGTTACCGGAAAGGGCGTAGCCTGGGCAGCTACTCTTACTTCTTCAGGTTTTGAGGATGTCATGCCAGATGCTGATGAGGATTATACAAGTCTTGGAGTCAGTGTTCAAAACCATTCTTATGGAACAGAGATCGAAAACTTCTATGGTGTATTGGCTGAAGCATTTGATATCAGTGCCCATCAGAACCCAACAATTCTGCATGTATTTTCAGCAGGAAATCTGGGCTTGGAAACCAGTTCTGACGGAGCATATACAGATATATCAGAGATGGCGAATATTTCGGGAAACTTCAAGATGTCAAAAAATACCTTGAGTGTTGCTTCAGTGGATACGATCGGGCGCATTGTCCCTTTTGTGTCAAGAGGACCGGCACATGATGGTCGCCTAAAACCTGAACTGGTTACCTACAGTACTTCGGGTTCATCCAATTCAGCTGCATTGGTATCAGGACTGTCCATCTTGTTGCAGCAGTCTTATAAGGAAAAAGAAGGAACCTTGCCAGCCTCCGCTTTATTGAAAGCCTTATTGATCAACAGTGCAAAGGATGAGGGTGCAGAAGGAATTGACTATATCACGGGATATGGTGGTGTGGATGGTTACCGAACGTTGGAAAACCTGAGAGGGGACAAGTTTCTTGCTGGAGCAGTGGCGACGGATGAGCGTAAGGAATTTATGATTGATGTGCCCGCAAATGCGACCAACCTAAAAGTTACCATAGTCTGGAATGATCCTGCAGCAACTGCCAATGCCAATATTGCCTTGATCAATGACCTTGACCTTACATTGACTGGACCAGATTGGCAAGAATGGTTGCCTTGGGTATTGGACACTTCACCTACGGCTGTTGCAGCAATGACAAAAGCAGAACGAAAGGAAGATCATCTGAACAATGTGGAGCAAATAACCATAGAGACTCCGGTTGCAGGTACTTATAAGGTTTCAGTAAATGGTTACCAAGTTACAGAAGGGAATCAGGATTTTTACATTGCTTATCAGTGGGATATAAAAGATTCGTTTGAGTGGGATTACCCGACAGGTAGTGACAATATTTCTTTTGATGGAGAAACAGTAGGGTATTTCAGATGGAAGAGTACCTTGGCTAATACTACCGGAAGGTTGGAGTACAGCGTGAACAATGGCGACTCTTGGACATTGATAGCGAAGGAGGTAGACCTTGCCAAAGGCTATTACCGTTGGGAATCTCCTGAAGTGACCACGCCTGCTATTGCCAGAATTTTTGTAGATGGCATATCCTATAAGACGGATACCTTCTTGATTTCGACTCCTGAACAGGTAAAGGTGGGTTTTAATTGTACAGATTCCGTTCGATTGCAATGGCGACAGGTAGCAGGGGCTAGCCACTATAAAGTCAAAACACTGGGAGCGGTGTGGATGGACGAGATTCTTCAGACTGCTGATACAGCGGTTACCTTGGCAAAAGCAGATTACCCCACTAGTCTCTTTTCAATTCAACCTGTTTTGGAGAATGGCATGATGCCTTTGCGAAGCCTCACTTTTGATTACGCAACTCAAGGTGTCGGCTGTTACTTGTCCTCTTTTTATCCTGAAAATTATGGAACAGAAGGCGTATACCTGAATGTGGGATTGGGAACATACTTTGGTGTAAAGGATGTGCAGTTTGAGAGGATGACAGAAGGAGGCTTTATCGCAATTGGCACAGTAAAACCTGAATCCACAACGGTTAGGTTCTTGGATACACAACCGAATCAGGGCTTGAATATTCACAGGGCTGTCGTCCGGTTGGAAAATGGAGAGGAAATCCTGTCAGAATCAGCGGATACCTATTTCCTATCTGATCGGGCTTTTATGGTATTCCCCAATCCAGTGGAACGCACAGCGTGGCTTAATGTCTATTCCAAAATACTGGAGGAGGAAAAAGCCCGAATCTGCATTTACAATATCAACGGGCAAGAGGTACTCAATTCTGTACTGTCGTCTGATCGGGCTGCTGTGTCAGTTGAGCATTTGAATGCAGGCTTATACATTTACCATATCAGTACAAGTGGTGATGTACTGAAAGGTAAGTTGTTGGTCAAGTAAACGAACTAACAGATAGATAAACCAATTCAAAAAGATGAAAAGAAGAAATTTTTTAAAGAAAGGACTGGTCAGTTCTGCATTTTTTGGTGCAGCAGGAATACTTGCGGGCGAAACGTTTGCCAATAGTCATAATGATTTTGATTTCTTGGAATGGGATGTCAGTCAGATGCAGGAGGCAATGCAAGCTGGCAAACTGACATCACTTCAGTTGACAAAAGCATATCTCAAAAGAATTGAAACGCTGAATAAAAAAGGTCCTGAGTTGAGGGCTGTAATTGCGACCAATCCGAAGGCAGAAGCGCAGGCTGAGCAACTGGATAAAGAAAGAGCAGCAGGAAAGGTAAGGGGACCGTTGCATGGCATTCCGATTTTGGTAAAAGACAATATCAATACGACAGCCCTGCCAACCACCGCAGGTTCATGGGCACTGAAAAACCATCAGCCAAAGAATGCCTTTATTATGGATAAGCTGGAAGAGGCTGGTGCCATTCTATTGGGTAAAGCGAACTTGAGTGAGTGGGCAAACTTCCGGTCTACTCGTTCTTCATCAGGTTGGAGTGGTGTAGGAGGGCAATGCAGAAACCCCTATTCGCTTGACCGTACACCGTGTGGGTCAAGTTCTGGTAGTGGTGCGGCAGTCGCAGCAAACCTTTGTGCGATAGCGATAGGAACGGAGACCAATGGGTCAATTATCTGTCCGTCTTCCATTAATGGCATAGTAGGGATAAAGCCAACGGTTGGTCTTTGGAGCCGAACAGGTATCGTGCCGATTTCACATACACAAGATACAGCCGGTCCAATGGCAAGGACTGTGACAGATGCCGCTGTTTTACTTACCGCACTTGCTGGAAAAGACAAGGAGGATCAGGCTACACAGGATGCCCATTCATCTATAGGAACTGATTTTACAAAAGCCTTAGACAAGCATGCCTTGAAAGGGGCAAGAATTGGTATTGCCAGAAATTTCTTCGGCAAGTATGGACCAGTGGACGAGGTAATGGACTCAGTAATGGAAACGCTGAAAGGTCAGGGAGCTACCCTTGTGGATATTGAGAATGTATTTGGCGCAAATGATTTTGATGAATCAGAGTTTGAGGTGTTGCTATACGAGTTTAAGCACGATTTGAACAGCTACCTAAAGAAATTCAATGCACCAGTCAAGTCCTTGGAAGAGCTGATCGCTTATAACAAGGAACATGCAAAAGAAGAAATGCCTTGGTTTGGTCAGGAGCTTTTCGAAATGGCACAACAAAAAGGGGAGTTGACAGATCATGCTTACTTGGATGCCTTAAAAAAGATCAAGGAAGTAACCACCACCAATGGTATTGACAAGCATTTTAAAGAACAGAATCTGGACGCTATTCTTGCGCCAAGCAATGGTCCTGCTTGGACAATAGACTGGCTATTGGGTGACCACGGTTATATGGGAAGCTCAGGTTTGGCTGCCATGTCAGGTTATCCGAACATTACGGTTCCGGCAGGGCAGGTGAAGGGGATGCCAATCGGTGTGTCATTTGTAGGGAAAGCCTGGTCAGAAGCCAAACTTCTTGCAGTGGCATATGCTTACGAGCAGGCATCAAAAAGCAGAATTGTACCAGAATTTAGAACGCAAGTAAGCTAAATGACAAAGACAGCGTTTGCCTCAACAAGCTTGAGGCAAACCTTCTTTTATTTGATTAGATCTCCACCACATACGAGCTGATAGCTTTTATCTTTACACCTTTGGCACTGCTGAACTCATAAAAATCAGCAAAGGCATAACTGTTTCCAGATTCCATTTTCATAATACCATTTGCTGCGCCTTCCTTACCATGTGTAAGAATCTTATCAATGATCACCTCGGAAGTTTTATAAGATTTCATTTCCTGAAGTGCCTCATGGAACTTTTGCTTTCCTACAATGGTCTTGTCCCCAACGATAGTCCAGATGATATCTTCCGTTACATGTGCTAGCAAGAACTCGACATTCCCTGCCGCAAAAGCAATATTGACTTCTTTCAGTAAGTGTTGTTTGGGAGAATTGCCACAGTTTTCAATTACTTTGACTTTCATTCAGTGTTTGGGTTTATCTATATATGGATTCTATTTTTGATACTGCTCATCAAGCATAAACTTCGGTATATATTTGCTTATTCAGTAAAGGTATTGGAGTGAAAGCAACCCAATCGGATTTATAAATAAAAACACCTATACAGGAAATGTCACAAGGAAATATTTTTAGGTTAATTCCTGAAGCAATAGAGAATGAAATATTTGAGGATATCATCAAGACAAAAAATATTCGTATTGAGCGAATCTTGTCTGAAGGTCAGGTTTCTCCTGAGTCAGGTTGGTATGATCAGGACGAACATGAATGGGTAATTGTACTGCAAGGAAGGAGTCAGTTGACTTTTGATGATGGAACCGTTGTAGATTTAAAGGCTGGGGATTATATCCATATTGAAGCACACACCAAGCATAAAGTGTCATGGACCGATCCATCTCAAGTAACAGTATGGTTGGCTATCTTTTATAAATAACGCCTTTATATTTAATGTGAGTAATGGATTAGCATAACCATTAAGCAGCTCTATCATTGAAATCGGAAGTTTTAAACGCTTCAATGATTTATAGGTTCAACTCCTTGAAGCTTTTATAACTTCCGATGTCGATGATATATAATTGTGATAAAGTTTATTGCTTATAGCTTACCTTAAAACAACACAATGAAATTTGAAGCGATCGATTCCATCTTATCACCATTATCCATTTCTATTTTTCTTACTGAAAAATATGGCTTGAGTGACCGTAACACCTGTAGAATTCTACGAACAGGAATTAACCACACCTATCTGGCAACAGATAATGAAAAGAAGTATGTGTTTAGGATTTACTCATATAATTGGCGAACAGAAATTGACATTCAGGAAGAGCTGAAACTACTCAATCACTTGCATGATAATGCTATTCCGGTGTCTTACCCCATAGCAGATTCAGTTGGTCAATATATTCATAAGGTGGAAGCGCCGGAAGGCATTCGTTACACAGTCCTTTTTTCTTATGCGGAAGGGGAGAAAGTTCGAAACCTGTCTTTAGAGAATTGTGGTGATTTGGGAGTCTTGATGGGACGCATGCACCAGCTTACGGTCAATCGAACAATGAAGCGGGTGAATTATAATGTGGAGACGCTTACCCATTTACCCTATCAGTTGGCCAAAGAACATTTTGAGGAGTCATTTGAGGAGATGGGTTTTGTCCGTGATGCGATTGCGTTGGTCGAAGCTGCCTTTAAGGATGTGGAGACAGTGCAGCTGCGCTTCGGGACGGTACATTTGGACTTCTGGTACGACAATATGAACCTGGAGCAGGATGGAAAGATCACCGTATTTGATTTTGATTTCTGTGGAAATGGCTGGCTGCTGTTGGACATTGCCTACTTTATGATGCAACTGTTCTTGACAGCGCCTGATAAGGACTTGTTCGAATTGAAAGCAGCGGCGTTTTATAAGGGATATGCAACGGTAGCTGAGATTAGCGAACAGGAAAAACAATTGCTTCCGGTAGCAGGTTTGGCTATCTGGATATTTTATTTAGGCGTCCAGTCAAGCAGGTTTGACAATTGGTCAAATATCTTTTTGACTAAAAATTACCTGAAACACTTTATGGGAATGGCCAAATCGTGGTTATCCTATAACAAGGTTGAAGTGATATCTTGATAAAAAGACAATATTGGAAGGATAAAAACGGAATAGCATGAAAATACTGATTGTCGAGGATGAGCCTGCTATCGTGGCATTTTTGAAGCAGGGACTGGAAGAAGAAGGTTTTACAGTTGAAACGGCAAGTGAAGGCAGTACAGGACTGGAGATGGCACTTACGGGAACGTATGCTTCCGGATGTCAGTGGAGTGGAAATATGCAGGGAGTTCATTTATAAGTTATCAGAGTAATAGTTCAAAGGCATATTAAACAATAAGGCAGCTCCCATCATTGGAAGCTGCCTTGTTACTTTATTGTTTCGTCCTAAAATAGCGTTATACCAATCTTGTAACCTAATGGAAGAAGTAGCATTTTTCCTTTAAGTTTAAGTAGTCGTTAATTGGAAGAAGGTTTACGCCCTAATTAGGATATCACATCAACATTAGCTCAACATTACCTGTTGACAGGTAAATCCGTTTCAGTTTTGGTAAGGATTTGATACATTCAGGTACATGTATTTTTTTCTTATTATAAATAAGAAGCTCTTTTAGCAGCTTGAGTTCCAAGATGTTTTCACCAATTTCCTCCATCGTATCTGAAGAGATACGTATCTCACTTAGTCTTTTCAATTCAAAAAGTATTTCAGGCATTTTTTTACAATTCAAGTTGCCTTGGACCTCCAATATTTTAAGTGTGATATGCTCTTTGATATTGTCAGGAAAGGTGTCTATGGAAGTATACATTTGCAACCTTTTCAGATTGCCTTTCAACTCAGGTAAAGAAAGTATATAGCCAAGTTCGTCCTTAGTAAGGTTGTAGGGCAACTTTACATAGTGTGGATGTAGCAATACTTTAGGTACTACATGTTCACGAATGATCTGAAAACGGATGTCAGAATCTGTTTGGTGGTAGAGCAGGACTTTCTCCCAAAAACGCTGTGTCCTGAAATAAAAAGCTAAGGCGAACTTACCTAATAACGCATCAGGCAAATGTTTCAATGTCCAAAATGGATCGTGTTTAGGAAGGTCAAATCGCACATTAGCTGAAAGAAGAGCAGCAGCTTCAGGTGTAACTTTTCCTTTCAGAAATGCCTTAAACTTATTTCTGACAGCTTTGTCACTTGATGTCTTGGCAATGACAAGGCACTCACCTAGTACTTCATCTCGCAAGCCGCCAGTCTTAAGCATTTCCAATGCCAGCATCTCGGAGTCAGGATCTGTAGATCGAAGGATGCTCAACAACCCATCAAGATGTTCGGCACCATCTTCCTCTTGCAGGAACTTTGGCTGATGTTGTTCCAGATAGGCGTTTAGATCTGTTTCTGTAAAGAATATGACATCCTCTTTCAGTAAGGTCCTGTTGAGAGTAGCTTTCTTGGCAGTAAGCACATAGTCCGCATTCTCAACTTTCAAGGTGTAGGTAAGTCCCAGTTCTTTCATATCCTGTTTCAAAGAAGTCTTGGTAGCAAAGGTTTTACCCACTATCGAGACTTTTTTACCTTTCATTTCCGCTTTGTTGACCTTTTCTAAAGTCAGGCCTTTTGTATTGAATAGGTGAAAGTACTTGCTTATAAGCTGGATAATGACATCACTCAAACAGCGAAGAGAGCTAAGTGAGTGGTGGAGAATATCGTCATCAGGTAAGTCGCTTTCCGGAGAGTAGAAAAGCCAATACCCTAGTGCTTTTCTTTCGTCAATTGACAAGTGCTCCTTGTGACATTGATCTATAATATCATTGATATGCTGCAATTTTTCATGCTGAGACAGCGCCTGACATTGGTTGATATAAACTGCTCTGAGTTGTGGTGCCAATAGCAGGTCTGAAGGCAAAGTTTTCAGCTTATTACAATTTCTGAGATTGATGCTTTCAAGATTTGGTAAACTAGTTCCTTCAAATTGAATGGACCCCAGCTTTTCAGCATTCCAAATCATAATATCATTTAACCCAGGATAAGTGCCACTCAGGTCAATGGAAGTTAGGTTTTGACAGTTTTTGATACTGACTTTCGTAATGCTTGAAGGAAGTTTTTCCAATAGGCTGATATTGGCAATATCATTCAAGTTAAAAGATTCAAGTTGAAGGTTTTTTGATAAGTCAAGGGTTAGCTCTTTTTCTCCTCCCTCTGAAAAGTAAACCTCCTGTAAGTTTGCCCAAATGCTATAGTCAGCGGTATTATTTGAAGTGATAAAAGGGCCAAAGTATTTGGTAATATTCCTGCTTTCCAGATTGGAAAGGTCTTCATTTTCCAGTTGTAGTCTGATCAGTCCTAGCGTTTCCAATTGCTGTGCACCTTTGACCTGTTTCAGTACTTGTTTGATAGGGAGGTCATACAGTCTCAACTCTTTCAAGTTAGGCAGGTACATTTCAGGCAAACGCAAAAGCGAACAGGAATTGATATACAGTTCCTCCACCTTTTTCATCTCAAGAGACTCAGGAAGTGTTAGTTGAGTTTCCTGTCCAATGTCTCGCAAGTTGATCTCTTGCAAGTTTTGAGATTCCAATAGTGCTTTTGGGATATGCCTGAGGTGAGGCATATTACTTATATATAGAGTGGTCAAAGATGGCAAGTCTAGGTCAGCAGGCAGTTCCTGAATTTTGCATCCTGATATTGTAAGTTTTGACAAAGTAGACAAACCGTTAAGCCATTCAGGTTTATCGTTCATTTCTTTGACATCAAGGGTCAGGTGTTTCAGGTTTTGAAGTGAACCAATCACTTGAAGGTCATCTACCTTTTCTGCATGTAGATTAAAGAATTTAAGGTTGGACAACTTGGAGAACTCAGCTCCTAATTGGAAGTGTTTCCCTCTGATGTCAAGTTCCTCAAGTGATGAAATTTTAGAGACAGTGTTACTGAAATTGGTAAGCCCATCTGCGTTGATTTTTAAAAAACGCAAAGGATGTGTATTGATGCTTGGCGGTAAGCAGGATAAATTGCTGCCATATTTGATGTTTAAGAATTCCAGCTTACAATATTGCAGTAACTCCTCTACAAAAGCATTTGCATTAAAACTTTTATTGAAGGCACTTTTTGAAAAATCAATCTCCAAGGCTTTCATGCCTTTGAGCATATCTTGGTATTTACTTGGCTCGATAGGTTTGGTGATGATTAATCCATCAGCATCTGAATCGTAATAGTAAAGCCATGTGAATTTGTAATCTGTAATATTGGTCATAGATATATCATCTTTATGGCCTGAAAAAGTCAGGTATATATGAAATCGGCTACTTGATAACCCAAAAGTCTAGTAGTAGACCATAAAGGAGTTACGTTGTACAAAAAATATTGGAAGGAAATTTAGAGACTGATTCTGAAAATAAAAAAGTTACCTGTCAAGCTTCCTTTTATGGGCTTAGTGAGCCGGCTTTGACAATTTTAAATATTTAGTCAATAACATCGGACATCAATCTATATCTGTATTAGTTATATAAGATTTTTAGGGACTCATTCACTGTTTTCAGTGAGTGGGGTCATGTTTTTTTATGATTGAAAATCACGGAATTACGCTATTTGAAAGCTCATCATTTAATACGACTTTTAAACGTGCACAAACACAAACGACTTTCCTATTTTTAGCCTTACTCACAAACAAAGCTGTACAGTAAAATTTTCCCTTTTATTAACTCAGGCTAACTAACTGATTAAACATTATAGTTTGGCTGATGAATCATTCAAATATTCATTACCCACATTAGTTATTTCTTTAACACTCAAATATGAAATGGTTAGTAACCCCGCTTGTGCTGCTGGCTGCATTGCCTTTATATGCACAAAACATCACTAAGCTGGATGTAAAAGGCTATTATCCTCAATTTTCTCCTGATGGAAAACAAATACTCTTAACTTCTTCAAAATTTACAGGGCTGAAAATTCTCAACCTTGAAAACAAACAGCTTCGTAGCTTGACAGATGTCGAAGGTGCAGGATATGAACCCGTCTTTGAAGATGGTAAAGTTATATTCACAAATAAGAAGCTGAAGTCTGTAAATGAAGTAGACTTGTTTTCGGGCAAGCAACATGTATTGCAAAACTCAAAATTGCCGCCTGCACTCTTTAAAAGTAAGCAGATAGGTATCTCACAAAGTTTGAAACAGGCAATACATGCAAGACCCAATCAGGATTTGAGCGGCATCATCTTGACTTACAGTGATCAAAGCGAGGTTGAAATTGCGCCTCAGGGAAAGAAAGAAGATTATGTATGGATCTCGTTATCCCCTGATCGGAAAAAAGTGCTCTACAAGGCGGCAGGGTACAAGGCATTTGTAACAGACCTGAATGGAAAGGTCTTGGCAGATTTAGGAGATATAGAAGCTCCTAAGTGGGCCAATGATGATCAGATCGTGTATATGGTTACGGAAGATGATCACCTTTCCTACACAAAAGCAGATGTATTTATGATGGATTGGCAGAAAAAGCAGGTAAAAGCGCTTACTACGGCTTCTTCAGCTTTGGCGATGTATCCGTCTGCTTATGCCAACAAAGTGGTATTCAATACACCTGAAGGCGACCTTTACCTTATTGAAATGGAATAGGGATTTCTCCCCAATATTTCCTGTTTTTCATTACATAACTTATTGATTTAAATGAGAAAGTTTTTCTCCTATATATGTTTAATGGGAGGGCTGCTTTGCTGTGCCTATGCACAAGGGCAGGTTCCTTCCAATGTCCCGCAAAGATTGGCGGGAAAAAAGATAGCCATTGACCCCGGACACGGGGGACACGATTCAGACGACAGGCAGACTCCACTGGGTAATGGTTATACCTATTGGGAGTCAGATGGCGTGTGGGAAACATCTGGTTATTTGGAAGAGCTATTGTTAGCCGTGGGAGCTTCTGTCAAGTTGACAAAGACCAACAACGATCCTTCCAGTTCAGATCGGGATCCTGCACTGTCAGAGCGTGTAGCAGTAGCCAATGCCTACGGAGCAGATTACATGCACTCAGTTCATACCAATGCGGGTGGTGGTGCAGCCAACTACTCTTTGGTACTTTGGAGAGGGGTCAATGATACCCCGACTTGGTCAAATGCTAAAGTTATGGGGGATATCATGTCTGTGAAGCTGTATAATACGCTGTACACAACCGCAGCATACAGCAGGGCAGACCGTGATTTCTTGCCTTACTACTTGGGGGTTCTTGCAGGAACAAATATGCCTGCGACACTTTCAGAAGGCTCATTCCATGACTATATCCCTGAAGGGAAGAGAATGAAGAATTCTGCATACCTGAAGTCCATAGCATGGTCTATGTTGAAGTCATTCTTTGATTATTTCGGAACAGCAGGCGTTCCTTATGGGGAGCTGGGAGGTATTATTAGTGATGATAGCGGTACCCCACTGAACAATGTAACAGTAACTTTGAATCCTGGAACTGCCAATGCCAAAGTGTTTACTGGAGATGCCATTGATAATGGTTTCTACTTCTTTGACTGGTTGGATGCAGGAAGTTATACGGTTAAGTTTGAGAAGGCAGGGTATGTTTCCAATACACAAACCATCTCTGTATCTGATGGGGGATATACCAAGACTGATATAACATTGAATAGTCTCGGTTCACCACCTGCTCGACCACTGTTGTCAGTAGTAAGCAATCCATCAGGAGGGAGCAGTGTTTATGCCGCATGGCAGCCCAATGGGGAATCCAACTTATTGGGGTACCGTCTATACTATGCAGAAGACGATGCGTTGACAAGTTGGAAACTGGCAGCAGATGAAAACTCCATTGGGACATCAGCGACTTCTGTAACCATTGGCAGCTCAGCAAACTTTGTGGATGTTCCCACTGGTGACGTATACCACTTTAGGTTACGTGCAGTAGCAGATGCCGGTTCAGGGCAGACCATTGAAAGTGAACCAAGTGATATTTATTCCCGCTCCTCTAATGCTACTGGAGATGCCATTCTAATTGTAGATGGTTTTGACAGGACTGGAGGCTCTTACTCTAATCCGTTCCACAGTTTTGCGACCAACTACTTCAAGGCCTTGCGTGATTCGAGAAATGTAACGGTAGCTACCTGTGACAATGCCAATGTAGCAGACGGCACAGTTGTTTTAGGTAATTACACTGCAGTATTCTGGTTTTTAGGGGATGAGTCTACAGTATTGGAAACTTTTGCTGATGCTGAGCAGACTAAGGTGATTGCCTATCTTGAAAACGGAGGACAACTTTTTGTCAGTGGCTCTGAGATTGGTTGGGATTTGGACAATAAGGGAACGACCTCTGATCAGTCCTTTTTTAATAATTATCTGAAAGCCAATTATGTGGATGATGGCGCAAGCAACTACACGCCAGCTACAGGTATATCAGGTTCAGCGTTTGATGGGGTGACAGTTAATTTCGGTATTACTTATCCTGAAGATTATCCGGATGACATTGACCCAATGGGTGGAGCTACTGCTATCCTGAATTATGCACAGGCAGGCAGAACCGCAGGTGTGGCTTATACGGGTACTTTTGGTAGTGGTTCAGCTACTGGTGGTGTAGTATATGTATCTTTCCCTGTAGAGACGGCAAGTCTGGCAGAGCATACAGCACTGACAGGAAAAGTATTGGACTACTTTGGTATTTTGGCTACCAATGTGGCGCCTGTTGCACAGAATGACAATGCTTCTACCAATGAAGGCGTTGCTGTGAATATTGATGTATTGGCAAATGACACAGATGCTAACAATAACATTGACGCTTCAACGCTGGTGGTGGTAAGTGCACCATCAAACGGTACGGCTTCTGTTGTGTCAGGTCAGGTACAATATAGCCCAACGGCAGGCTATACAGGCAGTGATAGCTTTACCTATAGGGTGTCTGATTCACAAGGGGCTCAGTCGAATGTGGCTACAGTCTTACTGACGGTTTCAGAAACTGTACTTTGTTTGGGTGATGGACCTGAGGTGACACCATCTAAACCGAAGAAAGATATGCGTGGTGCATGGCTTTCAACGGTATATAACATTGATTGGCCATCTTCAACTGGGCTCTCTGTGGCTGCTCAAAAAGCGGAACTGATTTCACTTTTGGACGGGCTGAAAGATGGAGGTATAAATGCTGTATTTTTGCAGGTCAGACCGGAATGTGATGCCTTGTATGCCTCTACGATTGACCCTTGGTCATATTACCTAACAGGACAGCAAGGTTTGGCGCCATCTCCATTCTATGACCCTCTTGAATTTGCCATTGATGAGGCTCATCAAAGAGGTATGGAGTTACATGCTTGGCTAAACCCTTACCGAGCAAAACAAGGAACACCTTCACTGGCATCTTCCCATGTTGCAAATCAGCATCCGGATTGGGTAATGAGCTTTTCTGACCGTGACCTATTGAATCCGGGTATTCCAGCTGTACGGAATTACCTTGTATCTGTAATCAATGACATTGCCAGCCGATATGATGTGGATGGCATCCATTATGATGATTACTTCTACCCTTATGCAGGAATGGGCAGTGAAGATGCGAGTGCTTACGCCTCTTATAATCCAAACAGTTTGAGTTTGGCAGATTGGAGAAGGGACAATGTCAACCAGATGGTAGCCATGACTTACAATGCCATACAGTCAGTTAATACAAGTCAGGGCAAGAATATCAAGTTTGGTATCAGTCCGTTCGGTATCTGGAAGAGTGGTGTGCCTTCTGGTATATCAGGTATGTCAGCTTATGACCAGATTTATTGCGATGCATTGGCTTGGCTTACAGCCGGAACCGTAGATTATTTGAGCCCTCAACTGTATTGGGCATTTGGAGGTTCGCAAGATTATGCCTCACTGTCAACTTGGTGGGACAATCAGGTTGCTACCTCCGGTAAGCACCATTATCCGGGATTGGCAGTATACCGATTGGCAGATTCGGGATGGCCAGCATCTTATATTCAAAATATGATTGATGAGAACAGGTTGAGTGGTAATGAAGCAACATTGGGTCAGCTTTTCTTTACAACCAAGGATTATACGGATAATACAAACAGTGTAAAATCCCTTATTTCGGCAGATGAATTCCTGTATCCATCCTATGCACCGTCAATGGATTGGAAAGAGCAGAACTGTCCGAACCCGCCTGCTGATCTTCAGTATTCAGGAGGGAATCTGGTTTGGAGTGCCCCTGCCGCTGCGGGAGATGGAGATTTGGCAGCAAAGTATGTAGTCTACCGCTTCAGTACTGCGGCTGAAATATCAACCCACACTCAGGATGGTACAAAAGTGAAAGCTATTGTAGGAGGAACCAGTGTAGGACTTCCTGCTGCTTG
This sequence comes from Limibacter armeniacum, assembly GCF_036880985.1. Lineage (NCBI taxonomy): Bacteria > Pseudomonadati > Bacteroidota > Cytophagia > Cytophagales > Flammeovirgaceae > Limibacter > Limibacter armeniacum. The sequence continues at coordinate 146,893 of NZ_JBAJNO010000003.1, read as the reverse complement.
GCTCACAGGTGCAGACAATTATTTTGTGGTCAGTGCACTGGACAAGAACAACAATGAAAGTGGTTTCAGTAATACTCTATACTTGGCAGGAACACCTCAGTACTGTGCAGCTAGCGGTAACAACAGTACTTATGAATGGATTTCGGAAGTCAAGGTTGGTACTACCAGCAAGACCAGTGGCAATGATGGCGGTTATGGTGATAAAACAGCGCAGACCTTTGACCTGACCATCGGCAATTCCTATAGCCTGACATTGGTGCCGGGTTACAGCTCTACACAGTACAATGAGAACTGGAAAGTATGGGTTGACCTGAATAAGGATGGAGACTTTGAGGATAGTGGTGAGCTGTTGTTCTCAATGGGAGCTGTTGCCAAGAATACTGTAACAGGAAGTATCACTGTACCTATCTCTGCTACTGCTGGAGCTACCAGAATGAGAGTAGGTATGAACGGTAGCTCAGCAGATTATACCCTGAACTCATGTGGCTCATTTGCCTATGGGGAAGTGGAGGACTATACTGTTAACTTGTACGCAGGTAGCTGTACACCACCAACTGTAACGGAGCTTACGATTGATAATGGTGATTCGGGTTATTCAACAGTGGGTACATGGACAAGCAGTACCTCATCACCGGATTATATCGGGACAAGCTATTACCATGAAGGTGATACGGATAAAGGAAACAGGTCAGCTACCTACACACCTGATTTTAGTGAGGCAGGAGACTATCTGGTGGAGATCTACTATGCAGCAGGTACCAACAGGGCAACCAACGTTCCGGTTGATATCAATCATATTAGTGGAACCACTACAGTTACAGTCAATCAGCAAGAGGATGGAGGTGTATGGAACTCACTTGGAACCTATAGTTTTGATTCGGGAACGAATGGAAATGTAACCATCCGCAATACAGGTACCAATGGTGTCGTGATTGCCGATGCAATAAGGTTTACCTTTGTAGGCTGTACTTCAGGTGCTAGAGTGGCTACTGCTACTGTAGTAGAGGAAATAGCTGAAACAGATAAGTTGATATTGTACCCTAACCCTGTACAACAGATGACTACACTTGGCTTTACACTTGAGAAGGATGATGAAGTACAGGTAGTGATTTATGATATGGTGGGTAGAGTGGTTTCTCAATATCAGCAACAATACAATGCAGGTAACCACAGGCTGCAACTCAATACTTCGGCATTGAAGCGAGGCATTTACCTGATTAAGTTAAACACTAAACAAGGTCTTAATCAGCAAGTAAGAATGCTGAAAGACTAAACCCTTTCTCTAGGATCGCAGGGTAATGCCTGCGGTCCTTTTTTATGTGCCGTCCGGTACAATCATTTATCCCAAAAACATATGAACTGATGAAATACCTTATAGGCTTGTCCATTTGGCTAGCTGGCATGTTGTCTTATTTCAATGCATATGCACAAGATCCCTTGGAGGCAACACTTCAAAGTACCTTACAGTCTGCATGGGAACAAACAGGCGTGCCAGGAGTTGGTGTGGCAGTATCTACTCCTGATCGTGGAATGCTTTTCGCCTCGGCTGGAACGGGAAATATTTATACAAGTTCTGCCATAGCAGAAAATACCCAGTTTAGGGTGGCAAGTATCTCCAAGACTTTTACCACTACTTTAATAATGAAATTGCAGGAGGCTGGTTACCTGAATATTGATGACAAGCTTTCCGATCACCTGATCGTAACGGGATTACCATACAACTCTACGATGACTATCCGGCAGTTGCTGAACCATTCGGCAGGGGTGTATGACCATTTCAATAACAGTAATTTCTGGAGCGAAGCGGTGGCGTATCCTTATAAGGTTTGGACGGATTCAGAAGTAATGGCGTATTCCAATGCCTTGGGGCCGTCCTTCTATCCGGGAAATAGTTATGGGTATTCCAATGCAGGGTTTTATGTATTGGGCATGCTGATCAAGGAAAAGTTGGGTATTTCACTGACTCAGGCTTTTGAACAATGGATTTTCCAACCATTGGGACTTACTGAAACCTTGTTTGATGAGAGTAGCAATCCGGGCAATAAGATTCCTAATTTGGCAGAAAATAGCCGTGCCTATGAATACAACCAAACAGGAGTTCGGACAGCAGGAGCAGTGGTTTCTTCACCACGGAATGTAGCCAAGTTTGCCAAAGCTATTTTCAGTGAAGGGTTCCTTTCCCAGTCTTCCATCAATTCCATGATTTCACCCTCAGCCAATAACGGTGCCTATGGATTGGGAACCCGCCTGATGTCTAGTCAGGGTGTTTCTTATCATGGGCATACGGGTACATTGGCAGGGTATAAAAGCATTATGTTTTATATCCCTTCAATGGATGTGTCAGTAGCTATTCATGCCAATGGCTATGCAGACCCAAGCAGTGCATGGGATAACCTGATAGATGACATTACCAATGTAGTCTTAAACGAATATGGAGGGTATTGCAGTAATAATAATTGCAGTGCGCCTTCAAGACCTGTACTGTATGCTGTTCAGAATAATCTGGATAATAGTATTACGGTCAATTGGAAAGCCAATACAGAAACAGACCTGTTGGGCTACCGACTATATTATGCTACAGATGACCAACTCAATAGCTGGCAATTGGCAGCCGATGAATATACACTGACAACCAGTATCTCATCATTCTCTTTTGCTTCGGCTCAATCCTTTCAAGTGCCAAGCAGTGGAGACACACAATTCTTAAGACTCGTAGCTGTAGGGACTAATGGAGTGGAAAGTGATCCAACTGATGTCTATGCCCGCAGGGCGAGTGGCAGCACCAAACGTATGCTGATTGTGGACGGTTTTGACCGTTTTGGCGGAAGTGCTTCATGGGGGCAAATCACTCATCAGTTTACGGCAGATTACCTGAAGGCTTTCCGTGATGCGCAGGGCAGTGACTTTGCGATTTCGTCTACTGCCAATGAAGCCATTACCAACGGTACCGTTTCATTGGAAGATTATGATCTGGTTGTTTGGTTTACAGGAGATGAATCGACGATTGCCGAAACCTTCAATGAGTCGGAACAAATATTGGTATCAGCTTATCTGCAAGGGGGAGGTCACCTCTTTGTTTCCGGTTCTGAGATTGGTTGGGATTTGGATAACAAAGGTTCGACAGCAGATCAGCAATTCTACAATAATTATTTGAAGGCTGATTATGCGGATGATGGAGCAATTACGTATACACCTGCCAACGGCGTAACAGGAACAGACTTCGCAAGTAATACGCTGAACTTCGGACAGGTTTATACAGAAGATTATCCTGATGCTATCACCACAAGTGGCGGTTCATCAGCAGTCTACAAGTATTCGAACAACAAGACTGCAGGTGTGGCCTATAAAGGCACGTTCAACGGTGGCGCCAATCAGGGTGGGGTAGTGCATCTTTCTTTCCCATTGGAAACGGTAAGTGATGCTACTGCCAAAGCAGATTTTGCAGCCAATACCGTCAACTACTTTGATATGCAACAGGTGACGGGACAGCCTAGCGCTCAGTTTGTCATCAGTGGATTACCTGCAGGAGTAGGAACGAATCTGGGTTTTGACGGAAGCAATTCCACAGATGATGATGGCAGTATCACTGCCTACAGTTGGAACTTCGGGGATGGGGTTACGGCAACAGGTGTAACTGCTTCCCATTCATATGCAGCGAATGGTACATATCCTGTGACCTTAACCGTCACTGATAATGATGGAAAGACAGCCCAGAAAACACAGAATATTGTGGTGTCTTCAGAAGAAGAGCTACGGGGAACTTGGTTTGCTTGGGCAGGAAAAACAGTACCGACCCGTGCAAATATTGCTGCAGCCATGCAGGATCTGGCAGATGCCAATTTCAATACGGTATATGTGCCGACATGGAAGTATGGCATGACTTATTTCCCGAGTGAGGTACTGAATCAGCAGTTGGGTATTGACCGTGCACCTGAGTTAGGTAGCCGTGACTTTTTGCAGGAATGTATTGAGGAAGGGCATCAGAGAGGACTGAAAGTGGTCGCCTGGTTTGAATGGGGCTTTGCTGCTGGCGGCGCTACCGACCCGATGTATCAGGCAAGACCGGAATGGTTTACCAAACAGCAGAACGGCAATCAGGATTTTGGCTATTCCGTTTACTGGATGATTCATATACACCCTGAAGTACAGGCATTCCTGTTGGATATGGCAAGGGAAGCCGTGCGCAAATATGATATTGACGGTATACAGATGGACCGTATCCGCTATCCTGATCTGGATTGTGGTTACGATGATTTTACACGTGAACTGTATTTTACGGAAAACGGCGTCTATCCACCAACTACGGCTTCCAATGCCACATGGAAAGCATGGCGTGCTGACAAGCTGAACAATTTTATGTTCCGCTTCTATTATGCCTTGAAGGAAATTGACCCCAATATTCCAGTCAGCAATGCTCCGATTGTTTATCCGTATGGGTACGACAATTTCTGTCAGAACTGGCCTGTTTGGGTAAATTCAGGTTGGGTGGATTATATCATTCCGCAAGTTTACCGAGCGACAAGCAGCATTTACAACAATGAACTGAATACGCAGTTGAGTTATGTCAATGATGATATCAAGGTGTACCCAGGCATGACGACAGACTATAATGGATCTGCGGTAGCTCCATCAGAGATTTCTGCCAAGATTAGCCTGACCCGTTCCAAAGGATTGGTTGGACATGTAATCTGGTACCATGCCAATCTAACTGATGATTACCCTTACTTGCTGGCGAACAACTACCAGACGCCTGCTGCTTTGCCTGCCGCTGCCAATTATTCCGGCACAGTGGATGCTTGCGCAGGTGCATTACCAATTCAGGTTGATGCAGGTCAGACGGGCTACTCGCAGCAAGGAAGCTGGTCACAGAGTACTTCTCAGGTAGGTTATTTGGGAACGGATTATTACCATGACGGCAATACCGGAAAAGGAGGCAAAACCGTCACCTATTCACCAGATATTTTGGTTTCGGGCAGTTATGAGGTACAGACCATCCATACTGCTTTTTCGAATAGGGCTTCCAACGTGCCGTTTGATGTTTACCATTATGACGGGACCACCACTGCAACAGTCAATCAGACCATCAATCATGGAAAGTGGGTAACATTGGGAACGTTTAACTTTGCAGCAGGTCAGGACAACAAGGTGATCCTGAGAACGGATGGAACAAATGGTTACGTGGTGGCAGATGCCATGCGGTTTGTATTCAAAGGATGTGTTGACCTACCTGTCGGCTCAACTCCTGTTGCCAATGCAGATAATGTGACTACCAATGAAGACAACAGTGTTGTGATCAATGTGCTGAGTAACGACGATCCGGTGGAAGGGACTCTTGTTGCAAGTTCAGTAACCGTGGTTACCACTCCAGCACATGGCAGTGCAGTTGTCAATACTTCTACAGGAAGCATTTCTTATACGCCTGCCGCCAACTACTTTGGCAATGATACTTTCACTTACAAAGTGAGCAATACGGAATCCCTGACTTCCTCACCAGCAACGGTCAGCATTACAGTCAATGCCGTGAATGATGAACCAACTGCAGCGGATGATTACCTGACACTTATCTCAGAAACAACAGAAGCCATCAATGTGCTAACCAATGATCAGGATATTGATGGCAGCTTACAAGCAGCTACTTTGCTGGTCACTATACAGCCGCAAAACGGCTCGGCTATGGTCAATACTTCAACGGGTGAAATCTCCTATACTTCTACGAATGGTTTTGTTGGGTCAGATAGCCTGACCTATCAGGTGCAGGATGATGGTGGGGCAACCGCATCAGCCAAATTGTATCTGACAGTGGAAGCTGTACCGGCTGTTCCACCAACCCCATGTGTTTCCAAAGGGCTGAATAGTACCTATGAATGGATGCAGCGTGTCACGATCGGGGGCTTTACCCACACCTCAGGCAATGATGGCGGCTATGGAGATCACAAAGATCAGGTAGTGTATGTCGTGACAGGGGAGCAGTACAGCATCAGCCTGCTGCCAGGCTTTAGCAGCACTTCCTATCAGGAGCATTGGAAAATTTGGATTGATTTCAATGCGGATGGTGACTTTGAGGATGCAGGAGAGGAAGTCTTCGATGCTTACGGAACAGGAACAGCTGCCAAGACAGGAACAATCACAATTCCATACGGTATTGCTTCAGGTACCAAGTGGATGCGGATTGGAATGAATGGTACATCGGCAGATTATACACTCAATCCTTGCAGCCAGTTTGCTTACGGTGAGGTGGAGGACTATCAGGTGAACCTGACCAACAACGGCTGTGTACCACCTTCAGTAACATCGCTGACAATTGATAACGGAGATACAGGTTATTCAACGGTGGGCACATGGACAAGCAGTACTTCTTCACCAGACTTTATCGGAACAGGGTATTACCATGACGGTAATTCAGATAAAGGAAACAAGTCTGTGATTTATTCACCTGACTTTGAGGTAGCCGGTAATTACTTGGTTGAAATCTATTATGCTGCTGGTACGAATAGGGCAACGAATGTTCCGGTAGATATCAATCACAGTAGTGGAACAAGTACAGTTACAGTCAATCAGCAAGTAAATGGCGGGGTATGGAATACATTGGGAACCTTCAGTTTTGATTCTGGAACCAATGGAAATGTAACCATTCGCAATACAGGTACCAACGGTGTGGTGATAGCAGATGCTGTTCGGTTCACATTTGTGGGCTGTACTTCAGGCGCCAGATTGGCAAGTCCATTGGCGATGGAAAATCAGTTGGATGGGTTACTGGTTTATCCCAACCCGATAGCAGGGAAGCTTAGCCTAAGTGTTCCGTCCGTTTTGGCCGGAGAGGCAAAGGTACGTATCTTCAATACCGTTGGAGCAATTGTTTTTGAAAGCGACTGTATATTGGAAGAAGGAGCCAATGCGCTTCCTGTAAATCCAGCGAAGTGGACAACTGGATTCTACTATTTGCAAGTAGAAAAAGCAGATGGACAGAAAGCGTCCTTCAAGCTGATAAAAGAATAATATGACTAACAAAGGGAAGGCAGTTCAATGACTGTCTTTCCCTTAATTTTTAAACCTAAAGACAAAGAACATGAGAAAACATGTGTGGCTGACTGCTATACTGACAGGCTTACTGAACTTAGCTTTTGCTCAGGGCAATGAAACTTTGATTCCCTTCCGTCATGGACAGGTTTGGGGAGCGGTGGATAAAGATTTTAATGAAGTTATTCCTTTTAACTATGATCAGGTTTCTTTTCTGACTGACCAGTATTACAAAGTCAAGATAAAAGGAACGGAAGGCGTAATGGACAACAAAGGACGCTATGTAATCGAGGCAAAATACGATGCTGTAGCCCCATTGAACGATACCCTGTTTCAGGTTTTTTTGGACGGAAAAGTAGGCGCTAAGCTAGATACAGGAACCACTATATTGCCAATCCAATACAAAACCATTACGTCAGTTAAAGATACGCCTTACTTGATTGTGGAGATGGAGAAGAAATTTGGCGTGATGGATGTGAAAGGAAAGGAGCGGATCAAACTTTACTTCGATGGGGTCAACCACTTCAGAGACCAGTACTTTACAGTAAGGGAAGGTAGTCGCTATATGTTGGTGGATGACCAAATGCAGTCCATAACCAAAGACTATTATGATGATATTGTAGCATTGGGGGAAACTTTACTGCTGATTAAAAGAGGAGAAAAATGGGGTTGTATGGACTATAGCGGCAAGCTGGTTGTACCCATTCTTTTTGATAGGGTGATGGAAGCTGAAAAAGGTTATTTACAGGTTCAGAAAGGGGAGCAGTTTGGACTTTATAATCTTGAAGGTAAACAGCTCTTGCCCGTTGAGTTTGGTAAACAAATCTATCTTTTTGAAAGCCAAAAAGTCTGGGTCAGTAAAGGTCAGAATTGGTTAGAGTATCAGTTGGATAATCGACAGTATCAACCAGTAGCCTACACAGTAGTAGTGGATAGTCTGAGAGGATATGTCAGGGTGATGAAGGATGATAACATGGTATTGGTAAATAAGCAGATGGAAGAAGTAACGCCTACTAAATACTATGAGGTTAAACCCTACAACAGTCAGTTGTTTATGGTGCAGAGAGAAAAGAAATGGGGGCTGATTGACAAAAAAGGAGTAGAGATACTTCCACTTGAATATGACAACATCAATGACTTTTTAAATGGTGAACGAAAACATAAAGCAGCTTTTGAATACGACCGTATTTGGGATATGCCTGAAACAGATAACAATAAGCAGAAGAAAGTCACCGACAACGAAGGGCTGAACAAAGTAAAGAAAGGAGAGAAATGGGCACTGATCAATGGAGAAGGCAAATTACTGACTCCTGCTGTCTTTGACGAAATTGGGATTACCGATCAGGAAGGTCCCGTATGGATCAGACAGGGAGAATTGTATGGCGCATTGGCAGCCAATGGCAAACAACTGATTGCACCAGCCTATCAGGGGATAGAATGGAATCAGGAGCGGGAAGTGTTTAAAGTGATTGTCAATGACAAAAACGGTATTGTAGACAAGAGTGGTAAGACCTTGGTAGCACCCACTTATAACCAGTTGCTTTGGTGTAAGGACGGTAAACAATTAATCGTCAAAAAAAATAACCAATGGGGATGTATTGCACTCGATGATCAAACCATAATTCCATTTGAATATGACCGACTGATGGATTTAGATAAGGAATATCTAGTGGGAATAAAAACTGATAAAGCGGTTTTACTGGATAGAAATGGGAAGGTAGTGATACCTGCAAAGTACACCCATATCGAATTGGCAAGGGATAAGCAGCGTAAACCAATTGAAGGGTTGTTTGTAGTAAGGGATGGTTACAAGGCAGGACTTGTAAATCGGAATGGAAAAGAATTGATTCCAGCCCAGTATGATCAATTAAATTATGAACGTGATGGGCTGATCAGGGTACAGCAAAATAAGCTGGGAGGTTATTTTGATACAACAGGAACCAAGTATTTTGCAGAGTGAAAATATTAACATTTTGATTTAAAATTTGAAAATCCATTCTATTGTGATTATATAGAATGGATTTTTGTTTTAACTTATAATTTTTTAAATACACTTTCTATGATTAGCCTAAAATTTAAAATTGCTACCTTTTTATTTATTATATCACTCTTTTTTATATCTAAAACAGCGATTTCACAAAGTTATCTGATAACCAATGATGGTGATACTATAAGGGGAATCATTGAAGATAAATCTTTTATTGCAGAAATGCCGTTACTTATGGAGGTAAAACCCTTTTTTTATAAGGTTGTTAATTATGACTCAAATGGTAAAAAAATAACCAGAGTGATGGGCGAAGACGTGAAAGAGGCAAAAGTAGGTGGAATTAAATTTATACGGAAAAGAACAAAATTAGCTAATTCAAAAAAGAAAATTAATCAACTGATGGAAGTGGTTATTATAGGGTATACCACTTTATATAAAATAACAACCACAGTATCACACTATACACCTAATACTTTAGGAGTTGGAAGACACAGTTTTACCAGTGAACAAGATAGTTATTACCTCGAGAAGCCTGATGGTAGTTTATATTTTATCCCTATGTATTATAAAAAAATGGCTAAAGTATTTAGTGATGACCCTGTAACAGAAGCCATGATTTTGAATAGAGCATTAGGCTTTAGAAAAATCGAAATGATAGTGGAAGGATATAATAAAAGAATGGAGGAAAAGCAGAAAGTGAATTGATAACTAGGCTTATAGAGGTAATGACAATAGATTTTTTAAAGAAGGTTTTAAGTTAGTTGATGACTGAATTTTTCCCAAAAATTTAGTCAATATGTTCAATGCATTTATTCATCTCATTGCCATTTTTTATATAAAGTCGGGTAAGAATAATTTAATAACCAATTAATCTATCATGAAACATATACTTTTATTTTTTATCATCTTATTTTCTTCTCAAATAAGCTATTGTCAAGAAGAATTAGGTCAATCGGAGGTGAAATGTATATATAACTATTCTTTTCAACCTTGGGAAAACGATACAACATCTATAGAAGATGATTATGTGTTAGTTTTTAATAAGGATCACTCTTTATTTACCCCGCTTAAAGCACATGAAAGAAGTGTTTTTTGGCAACAACAAAATGCTTCTATTGCTAATTTAATGAGTGTTAATAGCAAAGATGCTGGATTAGAATTCTCCTCAGCTAATTGTTATTTAAATATTTATAAGAACTACCAAGAAAATTATTCAGAGTTTATTCATTCAAGTAATACAACACTAGTAAATTATATGTTTACTGAATCCAAATCAGATTTGATATGGAACATTACTGAAGAGATGGACACTATTCAAAATTACCTTTGCTATAAGGCCACAACTCAATACGGTAAATATGATATAGTGGCTTGGTTTACTCCTGAAATTCCTCATTCTGATGGTCCACATGCTTTTTGGGGATTACCAGGTCTTATTGTAAAACTTTATGACAGTAAACATATTCATAATTTTCTACTTAAAAGTGTAGAAAATTACGATACCTATGCTATAAAAATCTCAGGAATTATAAGGTATATCTCTACTAGAAAGGAAAAAGACGTCCCTAAGATTATTAAGAATGCGAATAAGTTATTAGACAAGGGGTATAGCCTTGTGCCGGAAATTTACTTGGATACTAAGGTAAAACCGATTGAGGATAATTCCCCCGAAAATATCAACGCGATAAAACTAAAGTATATCTTATATGATAACTCACTTTTTAAATTTAATACGCAAAACTCGCAATAATAAATATTTATCTTATTGAAAGTTATACCAATTTTTTTAGATGAAAGTATTTGTCACATTTATATCTCTCTTCTTAATCTGTTCTTTTGCTTGGGGACAAACTTCCGTTAAAGGGCGTATCAATGATGAAAAAGGTGCGCCTATCCAGGGGGCTAGCGTTATTGCTTATCCAGTAGGCCAAAATACCATTTTGGGCTTTGGTATTTCCAGTGAGGATGGTGCTTATAATGTTAGCCTTAAAAATCCTTCGGACAGTGTTCAAGTTACTGTTCGCTCTTTAGGATTTGAAATTCAAAGCAGGGTTATTTCAATTCAAAATTTAACGGCTGACTTCACAATGATTACAGCTGATAAATACCTGAAAGAACTAGAAATTAAAGCGGATCCTATTACGGCTGAAGGTGATACCATTAATTATACCACAGATGCTTTTGCCAGAGAGGGGGATGAGTCTCTTGAGGATGTATTGAAACGCCTTCCGGGAGTTGAGGTAAGTAAAAATGGAACTATTTCTTATCAGGGGAGGTCTATCAATAAGTTCTATATCGAGGGCAAAGACCTTCTTGGTGGCCAGTATACGATTGCCTCTAAGAACCTTCCTAAAAATGCGGTTGCATCCATAGAAGTCATCAAAGACCACCAACCTATCAAAATGCTACAAGATGTAGTGCATTCCATTGATCCAGCCATCAATATTGTGCTCAAAGAAGGAGTGACAGTGACCGGAAATGCAGAGGTAGGAGGAGGTGTACCTAGTATTTGGTATGGCAAATTGACGCCCATGCTTTTTAATAAAAAACATCAAAGTGTAAATGTCATTTCCTCTACAAACAGTGGGAGGGATGAGCTTAGTATGTTTAATTATGCAAGCCTCTATGACTTTCTTGAGTTTGGGGGGGTGATGGAGAGCAATCCACCTTATCTTTTGGGTATTCCTCCTATTGAAAATAACCTTTTCAATAAGTCTGAATATAATGACCATCAAACACACGTAATTACAACCAATTACATTACTGGTTTTGGTAAGGGAGATTTGAAAGTAAATATTGATGCTTATGATGACTTACGTTTTCAGGAGTCCATTACAGATTTACAATATTTTATCCCAAACGATACCATTCAAATTCAAAACTCACAGCGGGCTGATTATCGAGAGAAGTATCTAAAAACAAGACTAACTTTTGAACATAATGAGAAAGAAGGTTACTTCAATAATGTATTTCATTTTAAGGTCAAAGACCACTCTACGGTACACTTTTTTATAACCAACTAAAAACCAGTTTTTCAGATGGTGTTTTGGAACTAATTCCCCTCCAAAACTTCTTCCAAAGTCCTTTGATCTCATTACCTACTTGGCGGGGTCTCGTACAGAAATGCTCCTGCAACAGATCTTTTCCCTTTCTGAAATAGCTGTTCTCCCTGTAACCGTGGTTCTTTACTTTTATGTTTTGTACTTTTTCATGGAAAGCCACGCCAAATAAGTGACAAACAGCAAAGGCCATACACACCACAGCAAAAAGTCTTTCAAGCCGATCCAATTTGGTCAGGTGAGTGGCTTCCAGGTTGAATCCCCGCCCTTTGAGCGACTGGAAGAACACCTCGATGCTCCACCGTTTTCTATAGCTTGACAGCAAGCCGCTTTTCATCAGGTTTGAGACTACGATCAGGTAGTCCTTTCGCCCGTTTTTATCCTTGGTCATCTGCATGGAAAGGGTCAGGTCCATTCCATAGATCGTCGCTCTTCGGTCAGTGCAACGAAAACCTTCTTTGCTCCATACCTCTCCTGTTTTCTCCACACCATCGATGTTGATTTTGTGGTGTGATGGAATCCGAACGCAGAAGACAATCCCTTGCATGGTCATAAACCGAAGCCACTTTTTGCCGATAAACTCTCGGTCTGCAATCACTTTCCCGATCCGCTCGGGAGGTACAATCTGAAGCACTTCCTTCAGCAAATCAATACGCTCCTGCTGGTGGCTGTTTCCTTTTTTGTCCAGTAGCCGAAAAGCCAGTGGGAAACCCACGCCATGACTGTAGGCCGTCACGGCCAGAATATTCACTGCCTGCTTTCTGGACTGCCAGTTGGTTCGGTCAATGCAGAGGGTGATCTTTCCGGATGGCAGGCAGGAAAACAACCATGCCATCAGGGCCTGATAATTGAACACAGCTCCTGACATAAAGCGTTTGACTTGCTTGGTCCGAGAAGCTTTTTGTGCCTTGGATGGCAAGTTTTTGGCTATCTGATGAAATTGCACATTTTCATCTTCCACCAAGGCCGTAATTAGCTTGGCTAGTACCTGTTTGCTTGGTTTGCCTTTGACGATTTGGAAACCGCAGAGGATTTCAAGTATATTTGCAGTCAACATAAAGGTAAAGGTCTGGCTTGTGGTTTTGGCGAACGGCAAAGTTAGACCTTTGCTTTTTCTTGCCCCAATCAGCCCTTAAATAACCTGCAAATATCCTGTAATCCAGTATTACACCCTTAACTCACTTTGTTATTAAAACTGTACCGTAGAGTGGTCAAAGACAATCAAGGACTTTCTGATTTCTATCAAAACGATGAATTTATCCCACAAAAGGTGCAACAAACTTTTTTTAGTATAGGGAATAAGCTTTCTCAAGTGATCAAAATAAAGGAGTCTTATTATCAACTCAACTCCTTTTTAGAGTATACAAGAACGCCAGAACAATTGAGCTTCACCGGAGGTCCATTAGCAAAATTGCAAGCTGAATATGAAAGAGTAGTGCAAAACACATTACAGCAGCAGTTGAAGGGCTATATTGGAACCAGTATCATTAAAAAATGGCATGCATATACCTTGGATACGAAATTCAGCTTCAATTATCAATACAAAACACTCTTCTCCTATCCTCAAGACAACATTGAAAATAATCAAGAGGAGGCAAGCAATGACCTCAGTTACACGCACTGGATTCCAAAAATATCACCCAATTTTCGTTATGAGAAAAATGGTTTGTCTTTTTATTTTACGCCCCATATATCTTTTCAATCTCGTACACTAAATGACTTAGTGCTAAAATCAACGGATCAAGTTAATCAATTTGTCTTCGAGCCCTCTACACATATTCGATATAAATACAGAAATTTTACTCTCGACAACTCATATACTTTTCAGAATAATTTCTCAGAGCTGCCACAAATGTACAGTGGCATAATTATTAAGGATTTCAGAACGGCGCATCAATTACCTTTATCCATCTTATCAACTCAGTCATACGCTTTCAGTTCAACATTGGCATATGATAATCCGTCATCTGCATTAAGTGCCAAAGCTCAATATAGGTTTAATAGTAATTCAAAAGATTGGATCAATCAATATGATATTAATGAGGATGGAGTTGCCCTCATTAAAACTTCAAATTTCAATAACAACAAAGGCACAAGTCATTTGGTATCAGGAAATTTTCATTGGTTTATCCTAGACTTAGTGACTAATGTTAGAAGTAAGGTCACGATGAATACATCCAATGAGAACGTTATTGTCAACGAAACGACTAATCAAAATACAACAACGTCATTAGCATGGGAAGGGATGATTGATTTTCCTATTGTTAAAGAACTCATATTTACTACCTACTATAATAGTAACTACACTAAAAACTCTTTAGAAGAGTTAGAACCAGCTGACTGGAACCAAAAAATATGGGGAGTTGATATTGAGTTTAATAAGAAAAAGCACCAATTCAAATGGCATAACAAATGGATAGAACATACTTTTATTGAGGATGAATTCTTATATCTTGATTTTTCTTATCAATACAAGTTTAATCAAAAAACATTTGTGCGTTTTACTGCACAAAATTTGTTGAACAACAGAAATTACACACAAGCGAATTTTGACCCATATTTTAGTCAGCAAACCTATTACCTTCTTCGACCTCGTCAATTGATGGTAACGGTAAGATTTAAATTATAAGTTTGTACTTATAAAAATTTAGAAATAATGACAATAGATTTTTTTAAAGTTGACTTTCAATTAGTTGATATCCAATTTAAACGTTCTAAAGGGTATCGATATGTGTTTGAAAATTTAAGCGGTAAGGAGAAGTATTTCTTGTTGTCAAATCCCTACTTTTTCAACTTGAATAGTTATCATTCAATTTTTCGAATAAAGACTTGTAAGTTTTTAGATAATTATTTTAGATCCTTAGCTACTGTCACTATAATTTTGGATATACTCTTTCTTATTTTTAAAGGTAACGGAATCTTAATTATTCCTGCTGTTCCATTTTTGATATGTCTATATGTGTTGACTCTATTATTAAGTGTGCCATATTATTCCTTTCAGTTAAAGAAAGAGAAGAATTATATAGATGATTGTGTCAAAATAAAAGGAGTTGTCCACAGTAAGAGGTATAAAAACTCAGGGGAAGACCAAACTTTGTATCTAAATGTAAGATATGTTGTCGAGGACAAAGCTTATAGGTATGAATACGCTCCAGATGGTTCCCCTTCTGATTGGGGAAAAGTTGGCGATCAGGTAGACTTATATGTGGGAGAAAGATTCCCAAGAGTTGTCAAAATTAATAATTATGGAAACAAGAATTTGTTAGAGATACTTGTTCCGTTACTGACAGTAATCGTAATAGTTAGACTGTTATTTCTAATTTAGAGGTTAAATAAGTGTTTGCACTCTACGGTACAGTTTTAATAACAAAGTGAATTAAGGGTGTAATGCTGGATTACAGGATATTTGCAGGTTATTTAAGGGCTGATTGGGGCAAGAAAAAGCAAAGGTCTAACTTTGCCGTTCGCCAAAACCACAAGCCAGACCTTTACCTTTATGTTGACTGCAAATATACTTGAAATCCTCTGCGGTTTCCAAATCGTCAAAGGCAAACCAAGCAAACAGGTACTAGCCAAGCTAATTACGGCCTTGGTGGAAGATGAAAATGTGCAATTTCATCAGATAGCCAAAAACTTGCCATCCAAGGCGCAAAAAGCTTCTCGGACCAAGCAAGTCAAACGCTTTATGTCAGGAGCTGTGTTCAATTATCAGGCCCTGATGGCATGGTTGTTTTCCTGCCTGCCATCCGGAAAGATCACCCTCTGCATTGACCGAACCAACTGGCAGTCCAGAAAGCAGGCAGTGAATATTCTGGCCGTGACAGCCTACAGTCATGGCGTGGGTTTCCCACTGGCTTTTCGGCTACTGGACAAAAAAGGAAACAGCCACCAGCAGGAGCGTATTGATTTGCTGAAGGAAGTGCTTCAGATTGTACCTCCCGAGCGGATCGGGAAAGTGATTGCAGACCGGGAGTTTATCGGCAAAAAGTGGCTTCGGTTTATGACCATGCAAGGGATTGTCTTCTGCGTTCGGATTCCATCACACCACAAAATCAGCATCGATGGTGTGGAGAAAACAGGAGAGGTATGGAGCAAAGAAGGCTTTCGCTGTACTGACCGAAGAGCGACGATCTATGGAATGGACCTGACTCTTTCCATGCAGATGACCAAGGATAAAAACGGGCGAAAGGACTACCTGATCGTAGTCTCAAACCTGATGAAAAGAGGCTTGCTGTCAAGCTATAGAAAACGGTGGAGCATCGAGGTGTTCTTCCAGTCGCTCAAAGGGCGGGGATTCAACCTGGAAGCCACTCACCTGACCAAATTGGATCGGCTTGAAAGACTTTTTGCTGTGGTGTGTATGGCCTTTGCTGTTTGTCACTTATTTGGCGTGGCTTTCCATGAAAAAGTACAAAACATAAAAGTAAAGAACCACGGTTACAGGGAGAACAGCTATTTCAGAAAGGGAAAAGATCTGTTGCAGGAACATTTCTGTACGAGATCCCGCCAAGTAGGTAATGAGATCAAAGGACTTTGGAAGAAGTTTTGGAGGGGAATTAGTCCCAAAACACCATCTGAAAAACTGGTTTTTAGTTGGTTATAAAAAAGTGTACCGTAGAGTGAAGTGTTTGCACATTGATATTGTTTTATTTGACTAATTGCAAATAGAATATTATGAAATTCATAATAATATTATTGACTTTATTATTTGTTAATTCTTGTCTTTCAAAGCATGATGACAAAGAGATGGAGCACCTGACATTAGTCTGGAAAATCGACAATATAAAATGGAATGCAACATCATTGATATATAAAGAAAACTACCTCTATGGTTTGACACGTAATAAGATAATTAAAATAAATTTTGAAGATGGAAAAGTGATTTGGGAAAATGATAACAGTACTAGTTATGATAATCAACAGCCATTAATAATTTATGATCATATTTTTGTGGGAGGATTTGATAAAATCACGTGTTTCAACTTGGATGGTGATATTGGATGGTTTAATAAAATTGGGGATAAGATAGGACAGACCTTATGCCATCAAGATTCTTTGATTTTTGGATCCGTTAGGGGGCAAGGGATATATGCTTTCGATCAGAATGATGGTAGGATAGTATGGCAAACAAAACCTGAATATAGACAGATGTCATCGTCTAAGCCTGTTATTCAATCGTCATTACTGATAGCTAGTGACATGGATTTCTCTGATAAATCAAATAAGTACACTGCTGCAATCGATCCCCGAAATGGAGGTATTATCTGGAAAACTGCTCACACAGGTTATTTTGGTAGTAAAGCAGTCTTAGATAGTCAAAATATATTTGTCTGTTATGATTCTATCTATAAAAAAGGAATGATCCGATCACTGAGTGTAAATGATGGTAAAGTAAATTGGGAAACCCCTCTGCGTCCGCAAGCACATTATAAACCTTTAGTTGTAGGGGATAAAATTTTTGTTCCCTCATATGAAAAAGGCATTACCTGTTTAAACAAAAACACGGGTGAAGTTTTATGGAACACATCTGGAAAAGATTACTCACCTAGTACGGAACTGATTAATTATAAAGATGGAATATTCTATGGGACTTTTTCTAGGAAATTCATAGGTGTTGATCAAGATGGCAATATCTTCTTAGAAGAGAATTTTGATTATGGTATAGGAAATCCTTTAATAATCAATGGAGAGCTATATGTTAATGATGGTGGAGGGAGCATGTATAAGCTTAGACTTTAATATGTATTGTGCAACTTTGTGAATCATTAGGGTATTGATAAAAATAAACCCCTCCAATCCAGAATAAGGATAGGAAGGGCTTTGTATTTAAAAATGAGTTTTACTGCACTGCTGCCAATGCATTCAAGGTTCCCCACCCATATTCGCTACTTTTGTTAGGGTAAAGGTCAGCTGTCTGTTTCAGCTTGTTTAGTACCTGATCCCTTGTCCAGCTTGGGTTTTTAGCCCATACCAAGGCTGCGATACCTGCTGCTGTAGCAGTTGCTACCGAAGAGCCTCCTACTGTGGATGGTGCATTGCCACTCATGGCAAGCGTCAAAGGTTTGGTATTGCTGCCAGCACGCTCCATCACAATGGTAAAGTCTACCTTGCTGCCGGAGTGGCAAACATCACATTTGTTGTAGCTACCTTCCTTGATACCTGTTACGGCTACGGTCTCTGACATGGTTGCAGGGAAGATAACACCGTACCAGTTGGTAAAGTTGGTGGAAGTACCTGCTGCTGCAAAGATCAGTTTTCCTTTGCCATAAGCATAACGGATGGCATCAGCTACCTTTGAGTTGCTGAATACATCACCAATCGACATACTGATGATTCTTACATCACTTCTGTTGCCAATTCCTACCAAGGCATCCGCTACACCTGTTTTTTCATTGCTGGCATTGATGACTACATCACCTGTGCCACGGTAGGCTACTAGGTTGGCATTATAGGCAACACCAACCGAAGCACCTACACTGCCTCGTGGAGCCGCTATGGTACCCGCCATTGCTGTACCGTGACCGCACTGGTCATCTGGACCATCCAGTTCGCCCCACCACCAGATGGAGTTCACATAGGTGCCGTATTTTTGTATAAAACGGTTAGTGGACAGTCCTGAGCTGAAAGCCCCATTCAGGTTGTTCTGGTTAGGGGATATACCAGTGTCAATCAGTCCGACACCGATATTGTCGCCTGTACTGTAGTTCCATGCCTGCTCGATATTCATATAGGCATAGTTCCATGATACCTTAGCATTTGGTGTGACCACATGGTAGTCAGAAGATGGCAATGTGCCGGCATAGTTACTGTCACAACCGGAGTCGCTGGTAGTTCTGACATTGGTGTTCCCTCTTCCGAAATCCACCTCATAGCCAAGTGGTTCGGCATAGCGTACATCTTCACGGCTTCGGATTTTTGAGATCACCTCAATATCTGTCACCTTGATTTCAAAAAATGGGAGTACGTCATGTGCAAAATACGACAAGTTACCCACTCTGAGGTTACTTCCATTTTTGGCATTGATCAGGTCAACGATTTCAGTCAATACCTCATTTTTGGTGGCTTTCCATTGGTCCTGACTGATGTCAATGTTAGCCATTCTTTTGGAGATGTCACTTTCATCAGTTGGTTTGTAGCCTATCGTCAGGATACTGTCCCCTTGTAGCAGGGCACTCCAGAGCATTCTGTCAGAGGCTTGGTTCCAGTTGAATTCGTCGGAGGTTTGGAGGCTGTTGATGATGGCTTTGTCGATTTCCTGTCGGGTCATCAGTTGTTCTTGGACTTCTTGAATTGGTTCTTGCAGGATTTCGTCTTGGTCAGTACATGCAGACAAAAATCCAATGGTTAGCAAGATTGCTACCCATAGTTTGGGTTGTGTGTAGTTCATGGTTTTGGTTTAATAAATGAATATTAATCATTTGATTATTAAATGATTACTCATTCAATTTATTAACAATTGAATTAAAATAGAAGCATAAAATGAAATTTTGTAAATAAATTTTTGAGATATCTTAAGACTAAAAAACGGTTAGGAAAACAGTACACAGATGCATTATCTTGATCTTGTAATTAAAAGAAAGACCGATAACCAATACACTTTATCAAAATGAAAATACTGATGTTGGGTGACTCGATCACCGATGGGTTTGATACAGGAAAGCTGCTTTTGAACTGGGATGTCAATAATCAGGGTGTCTCTGGTGACAGTACCCATGAGTGCGCTGGAAGGATTAATGGTTCATGGTTCAATGATATTCCCTATGACTATATTTTTCTATGTATAGGCACCAATGACTTGGCTAGGTACCGCCATGATGATGAGATTCTGGAATGGATTTCCCATATCTATGATAAGGTAAGAAGACATACAAAGAAGGGAAAGTTTGTGTTTATTTCTCTTTTCCCGACAAGAGATAACGAGCCTCGTCCAAATGACCGAATTGATGGTTTAAACCAAAAACTGCATCAATTGGCAGAGGAGTTAAGAGCGTCCTATTTTGACCTGAACCCTTATTTTAAGGATGAGTCAGGAAGGTTGAAAGCCGAATTTACAGATGATGGTTTGCACCTGACTGATGAAGGATACCAATGTTGGACAGGTGTGTTGAAAGTCTTTATTTCTGCGAATATAGCGGAGACGGAATGATAAAAAAAGCCTTATCCGATTGGATAAGGCTTTATCAAAACAAAAATCACTAATATAAAACACCTAAGTATTAAGTTCTTTTCCAGTTAGGAAAGCCCCTCAATTTCTCCATTAATTACATCAATATGTTCTGCTGCCGGTACTTTTGGCAAACCCGGCATACGCATGATTGTACCAGCCTTGGCGACAATAAATCCAGCACCCTTATTGATGATCAGGTCATCTATGGTGATGCGGAAGTTATGGGCAACACCATAGTTCGCAGGGTTGTCGCTGAAAGAATACTGCGTCTTGGCAATGCAGACTGGAAGTTGCTCCAGTCCTAAACGTTTGATCTTACGCAGCATCGTTGGAGCCTTTCCTTCCAGTACGATTCCCTCTCCTCCGTAGATTTGTTTGACAATGGCTTCCAGTTTTTCTTCAAGACTGTCCTCAGTTTTATAACTGAAATGCAGCTTACTTTTACCATTCTCTACTGCATCAACTACTACTTTAGCCAAGTCTATAGCACCTTCACCGCCTTCAGCAAATGCATTCAGCGTAGCGATACGAAGCCCTCGGTCTCTAGCCCAATTTCGGACAATGGTCATTTCAGACTCTGTATCGGTAGGAAACTTGTTTAAGGCAATGACGACTTCCTGTCCAAAAGCGAGTAGGTTACGAACATGCTTTTCCAGGTTTTCTAACCCTTTGTATATACCATCAAGGTTTTCAGCTTTAATTGCAGAGAGGTCTACACCTCCATGCATCTTAAGTGCTTGGCAGGTTGCCACAATGACTGTAGCCTTTGGAACGATACCTGTTTTTCTGCATTTAATATTAAAGAATTTTTCAGCACCAAGATCAGCACCGAAGCCAGCTTCTGTTACCGCATAATCACCATAGGTCATAGCCATTTGCGTTGCAAGAACGGAATTGCATCCATGTGCAATGTTGGCAAATGGACCTCCATGTACAAAAGCAGGCGTATTCTCAGTGGTTTGAACCAAGTTCGGGTCAAGCGCATCTTTCAGCAGTGCTACAATAGCACCGGCGATGCCTAAATCTTGTACCATGAACGCTTGATTGTCTGCAGTATAACCTAGCAAGATATTTTCAATACGAGCCCTCAGATCATCTAGGTCTGTGGAAAGGCAGAGAATTGCCATGATTTCTGAGGCAGGCGTAATATCAAATCCTGATTCAGCCATGACTCCATTGGCATTGCCTCCAACACCTGTTACAATCTGGCGTAAGTTTCGGTCATTGACATCCAATACCCTTTTCCAAACAACTTCCTTTAACATTTTGCCCGTGAAACGATTTTGGTGCTGGTAGTTGTCCAGCATTGCCGCAATCATATTATGGGCAGAAGTGATCGCATGGAAATCTCCTGTAAAGTGCAGGTTGATTTTTTCCATTGGCAGTACCTGCGCATAACCACCACCAGCAGCGCCGCCTTTCATTCCAAAGCAAGGACCCAATGAAGGTTCCCGAAGGGCTACGATGGCATTCTTGCCAATCTTGTTTAACCCCAACGTCAATCCGATGGAAGTTAAGGTTTTACCATTTCCTGATTTGGTTGGCGTGATGGAAGTAACCAGTACCAGATTGGATTGTTTGACCTTTTCAAGGTCTACTAAAGTGTGTGGAACTTTAGCAATATGTTTACCGAACGGATATAGTTCATCAGTTGGAATATTGACTTTCTCAGCTATCTGTTGAATTGGTTGAAGGACAGTCTCCCTCGCAATATGGATATCTGTTTTCATATGTTTTGGTATGTGTGCGTTGTCAAAAATTGGCGTATGCAATTTTCCAGGTTTTATAAATAGAAAAAAGTGAGAGAAGTCAATATGAAGTGGTGACATTAATGTTAGAGGGGCGGGGAAATACATTAACGCAAACTATGGATTAAAAACTTAGCGTTGTAGCTTACCCTTTTAAGGAAAATGTCCCGAAGTGTGATTTTAATATATTGATAAAGAGTTTGTTGTGTGTGGTTTTAGTTGTGGTTGTAGCAAAAAAAGCTGCCTTATTTTAGAAGGCAGCTTTTTAAACTAGATCAGTTTAACTGATTTATATGCATCCCATTTTTTCTTTCAGTTCCTCAATATTTCCACTCATCAGCAGAGTGAAATATTGTTCTACCTCTTGAGCACTATCTAGCTGTTTTGTAAACTCATTGGCTTTGCCTTCTGCAAATTGGACTATGACCATATGGTCCTGATGTGCCTCCATCGTGATCTCGTTGTCTAACCCCTCTACAATCACACCAACCCAAAAGGCACCATAGTTTTCTTCCATATCAGCAATGTCAATAATTGCCTTTTGGATATCTTTCATGGTAATAACATCCTTACTGAAACCGTTGGCATACTCGATATATGAATCTTCTACTTTCATGTTCTTTACTTTTTTTGTGACAACAATATTGGGTGCGAAGGTATCTATAAAAATGTTATTTTTTCAACAGCCTAAGTATTGCATCTGAAACAATTTCATCCTCTATCTTTTCGGGTTCATCCACTTTCAATTCGTGTTTATATAAATCATCTCCACTTTTGAGCCGTGCCTGAAGGCATATCCAGAAACGCTCTATCAATATTTTTTGAAAACATAAGCACAAATGAAGAAGAAACAATTCATGTCAGTAGGGGCAGGGGTACTGATCCTGTTAGTAGCTGTTGCTTTCCTGAAACTTATGCCGGAACAGGCTAAGGCTAAAGCTGAAATCAAGGAGAAAAAAGCACCATTGGTTGAGGTGATCCATCCAGTAGCTCAGGAAGTGGATAACATCATCAAGGCGACCGGAAAACTGACAGCCAAAGAACGCTTTGAAATATATGCACAGGTAGATGGTGCTTTAGAGGCATCTGCCAAGGTATTTAAGGAAGGTAAGTATTACCGTAAAGGTGCGGTTGTATTGAGTATTGACAAGCAGGAAAACCTGATGAGTTTGCTTGCTCAGAAAAGTAATTTCCTTTCAAGCGTTACAGCCATCATCCCAGACTTGAAATCAGACTTTCCTGAAAGCTATCCGCAATGGAAAAAGTATCTGGAAGAGCTGAACCTCAACAATTCACTGAAGGCACTTCCTGAACCAGCGACAGAAAAAGAAAAATACTTTATCGCAGGAAAAGGCATCTACAATTCCTATTACTCTATCCAGTCAGCAGAAGAACAACTGAGAAAGTTTGTCATCAGAGCACCTTTCAGTGGTGTGGTGACTCAATCAATGGTTGCTGTAGGAAAGGCTGTAAGACCTGGAACACAATTGGGTGAGATGATCAATACAAGCGCTTACGAGCTTGAGTTGACTGTTCCACTAAAGGATGTTGCTTATCTGAAAGCTGGAGATGTGGTAGCACTTTCATCAGTGGATATAGAAGGTCAATGGGATGGGAAAATCGCAAGAATTGGAGGTAACATTGATGCTAGTTCCCAGTCTGTAAAGGTATTTGTAGCGACTTCAGGAAAGGAACTGAAGGAAGGGATGTTTCTGGAAGCAGAAATTACTGCCGATAAATTTGAAGGTGCTGTTACGCTACCGAGAAAGCTGCTGACTGGCAGCAAGGTGTTTGTGGTCGTGAACGACAAACTGAAGCTTCAACCTGTAGAGGTACTAGCCGAAAAGGAAAACATCGCCATTGTAAAGGGATTGCCTGCCAACAGTGCGGTATTGTCCACGGTGATGAAGAGTGCCTTTGAAGGCATGTCTGTACAGGTAAAAAAGTAATGAACTGTCAACCTCAGCAACTTAGCTCATGAGAAAACTTATTGAATACTTTATCAAGTTTCCGTTGGCAGTCAACCTTGTGATGGTACTGATTGTCTTTTTCGGATTTATTGGGGCAAGCAGGATGAATAGCAACCTGTTTCCAAATAGCCCTAAGCGAAATATTATGGTGGAAGCCGTTTATCCGGGTGCTTCCCCTGAAGAAGTGGAGGAAGGAGTTGTCCTAAAGATTGAGGAAAACCTCAAAGGCGTAACGGGTCTGGAACGACTGACTTCTGTGTCATCGGAAAACAGTGGACAGGTAACCGTAGAGATGATATCAGGTACGGATATGACACAGGCATTGGCTGATGTTGAAAATGCCGTGAACCGTATCAGCTCATTCCCTACAGGTGTGGAGTCCATTATCACCTACAAGCAGGAAAATACCAACTTCGTAATCAACTTTGGTATTACAGGGGATAAGGTGAACCTGCATACACTCAAGGAAAATGCGCGCAAGATTGAGAAGGACCTGATGGCGATCAGAGGGATTTCAAAAGTATCCTTGTCAGGCTTTCCGGATGAAGAAATTGTGATCCTGTTGGATGAGTCTGCCATGCAGGCTTATAACCTGACTTTTCAGGAGGTGGCAGCAGCTGTATCTGAAGCAAACCTTAACCTGACAGGTGGTAGCATCAAGGATGGTAAGGAAGAGTTTTTTATTCGTGTCAAAAGCAAAGGATACCAGAGTGAGGAACTTGACCATTTGGTAATCAGGAATACTGAAAATGGTGGTGTGATCAGGCTGAAGGATGTGGCTGAAGTCAAAGACCAATGGAAAGATACACCAACCAAGGCATTGTTAAATGGAAATCGGACAGCCATTGTGACAGTAAGCTGTACCTATGAGGAGGATGTAGTAAATATCTCCAGCCTTGTAAAAGACTATATCAACAATTTCAATCAGGAAAATGAATTGCTGGAAGCGACAGTCATCAAGGACATGTCTGTTATCCTTCAACAACGTCTTGACCTGCTGACAGAAAACGGTATTATGGGTATCGTTTTGGTACTGGTCTTCCTTTCATTATTCCTGAATCCTCGTATTGCGTTTTGGGTAGCAGGAGGTATTCCGATATCCATTCTGGGTATGTTTATCATTATCTCCTATACCGCCGTTACGATCAATATGATTACCCTCTTTGCCATGATTGTGGTACTGGGTATTCTGGTGGATGATGCGATTGTGATTGCCGAGAATATTTACCAGCATTATGAGAAAGGGAAGACATCCGTAAAGGCAGCCATTGATGGAACAATGGAGGTAATTCCGGCAGTACTTTCAGCAGTATTAACCACAATGGTGGCATTCTCAGCCTTTATATTCCTAGATGGAAATATGGGTGACTTTTTCTCGGAGATGTCCATGATTGTGATCTCGATCCTGTTTGTATCGTTGATAGAAGGGCTGATCATTCTCCCTGGACATATTGCTCACTCAAAGGCATTGAAAAAAGGTTACAAGAAGAGCTTCAAGCCTACACAGTACACCGAGGACGCTATGCGTTGGGCTAAAGAAAACTTGTATCGCCCTGCAATTATATTCCTGTTAAGAAACAAACTGGTAGCCATCTGTACGCCAACTGCGCTGTTTATGATTGCCATTGGCATGATTGCAAAGGGCTATGTAGGGGTGACTTTCTTCCCTTATGTGGAAGGTGATGACATTACCTTATCGTTGCAGATGCCAACGGGTACACAAGAGGAGGTTACGTCAAAATGGGTTGATGAGATCAATAAGGCAATTAACGAGGTAGACAAGGAGTTGACAGCGAACCAGCCTGAGGGCAGACATATGATTCAGCAGGTGTCAGAAAGCTACCAAAACTCAGAAAACAAGGTTCAGGTCAGTATTACCCTATTGGATGCTGAAGTAAGAACAGGAGGTATTTATGATGTCATCAATGGTATTCAGCAGCGTGTGCCATCCATTCCGGGAGCAGAGAAGTATGAGTTTGTAGCATTTTCTCCATTCGGAAAGCCTTTCGCACTTTCATTGAACCATTCAGATATTTCTTCATTGAGCAAAGCCAAGGAAGAGCTGAAACAGATGCTTACAAAAATTCCTGAACTAAGGGATATTGCGGATAACACGCCAGTAGGTAGCCGTGAGATTCACCTGCAACTGAAAGAGAAAGCCAATCTTTTGGGAATAAGCTTGCAGGATGTGATTGGTCAGGTAAGACAGGCATTCTTTGGTCTGGAGGTACAACGCCTTCAAAGAGGACAGGACGAGGTAAGGGTTTGGGTACGTTACAAGCCTGAAAACAGAAATGCAATTGGACAGCTGGAGGATATGAAAATCCGCCTTTCGAACGGAAATGCCTATCCGCTTTCTGAGATTGCCACGCTAAGTTTTGTCAATGGCTATTCGGCTATCAATCACCTTGACTTTCAGCGTGAAGTGCAGATTACTGCCGAGCTGACAGATCCTGACGCATCCGTTCCGGAGATTATCAAGAAGGTAAACGAGAAATATATCCCTGAGCTTCAGCACAAGTACCCTGGACTTACAGCCAGCTATGACGGTCAGAAACGTGAGCAGGACAAGGTGATGCGCTCTGCCAAAGTGGTACTGCCAGTTGTGATGGTATTGATGCTAGCCATTGTCATATTTACCCTTCGATCGGTAAGCCAGTCCATTCTGGTGTTTGCCATGATTCCTTTCAGTTTTATTGGGGTGATTATAGCCCATTGGATTCACAGTGTACCTATCTGTATTATCTCGTTCCTTGGGGTGATTGCACTTGTTGGGGTAGTGGTCAATGATTCATTGGTATTGATCAATGCCTTGAACATTAACCTGAAGCAAGGAATGAAATACGTTGATGCATTGGTTGAAGCAGGAGCATCTCGTTTCCGTCCAATCCTGTTGACTTCCCTGACTACCATTGCAGGTATGGGACCGATGGTTTTTGAGAAGAGCTTGCAGGCTCGTTTCCTTGTACCGATGGTAGTGACCATTGCCTATGGTATTCTGGCAGCTACATTGGCTACACTATTTGTATTGCCAGTCTTGTTGACACTGGTCAATAAGTTGAAGGTACTGTGGGCTTCATTAAAAACAGGAAAGGCAGTAACCTCAGAAGAAGTGGAAAGTGCGATCAAGGAAATTAAATACGAATACACACATGAAGAAGTATAAATTCAGTATGCTGATGCTGAGCCTGCTTTCAATTTCAACAGTGGGACTTGGTCAGGAAAAACTGACACTGCAGCAGGCAGTAGAAACAGCATTGAGCAGTAACTATCAGCTAAAAGTAGCGGAGACGCAAAAGGAAATTGCATCTAAGAATGCCCAAGTAGGTAATGCAGGTCTATTGCCCTCAGTTTCATTAAATGCTGGAGCAGATTACTCCAATACAGATACAGAGGTGGAGTTTGTACAGGCAGGAGGTGCTGGTGGCAGTGAATTGAGCACTAACAGACAGGAAATCAATGGTGCTACTTCACTGAGCTATAATGCAAAGCTACAAGTGGATTACGTGCTGTTTGATGGGTTCGGTAACCGATATAATTTCAGAAAACTGAAAGAGACAGAAAACCTTGAATCTTTGAAATACCATCAGGAAATGGAAAGTACCATGCTTCAGGTAGTACAATATTATTACGAGGTTTGTCGTCAGCAACTGAACCTGAAATCAGCGCAGGTTTCAATGGACGTGTCAAGACAGCGACTTGAGAAGGTAAATGAGCAGTATCAGTACGGACAACAAAATCGTTTGGCGGTATTGAATGCTGAGGTTGACTTGAACACGGACAGTACCAAGGTTTTGGAATCAGAGCAGGCTTTGGAGAAAGCGATTCGCAATCTGAATACGGTGATGGGGCAACCTGTAGATACAAACTACAAAGTTGAGGAGGATGTCACTTATCAGGAAAACCTTGACAGGGAAGAAATCATGGCTGAAGTGATCTCCAGTAACGCTTCCTTGCGTGTACAGCGAAAGCAGGAAGAAATCAGTATGTTGGATTCTAAGGTGACCAATGCCAATAGGTATCCGACCATAAGCCTTTATGGTGCATACGGATGGAACCAACAGGAGAACGATGCCAGCCAAATGGTCTATAACCGAAGCTTGGGACCATCAGCAGGGGTCAAGATGAGTATGAACCTCTTCAATGGTAGCCAGCAACGTATCAAGGAACAGAACGCTCGTTTGAATATTGAGGCGCAAAAGGCTACAACAACACAGCAACAACTGGAGCTGGAAAAGGAAGTTGCCAATGCTTGGACCGATTATGTTTACAAGAAACAGTTGGCAAAGATGGAAGAAACCAGTGTGGAGCAAGCAAGATTGAACTTTGAACAGACCGAGGAGTCCTACGCCTTTGGTCAGTCAAATACAGTCGAGTTCAGAGCTGCACAGGAAAACTTGTTAGAAGCAGAAAACAGGTTGAATAATGCCAGATATGCTGCAAAGATTTCAGAAGTAAATCTGTTGCAATTGGCAGGGATGCTGCTAAAGCAGTAAGCTTATTTAGGTACTGGAAAGCGGAATGCCTTGAATTGGGAATTCCTGTGTAACTTTCCAGTACCTTTTTAGTCAACTATTTTAGGATACCATTATGAAGCTGAAGAGAAAATTCAATTATAAGGTACTGATGATCCCGCTGATTTGGCTGCTGCTACTGCCAATTCCGATTGGAATCATGCTGATCTATGGACTTAAGACAGTAGAAGAGGTTCAGTTTTTTCTGATCAATATTGTACCTGAGATATTTCTCTACTTCATCTTTCAGGTAATGGTATTTGACTTTGCTGTTCGGAGCCTGAACCATTACTTGCCTTGGAACAAAAACCTGATATTGAGGTTTTTGGTTGACCTATTAGTTGCAGGTTCATTAGCCGCTATCGCAATCAATGTTTTTCCACTATTTTTTCCGAAAGTACCACCTCCAAATGAGATAAAGTTTCCTTCCCATGACACCAGAATAGCCATGCCTATTGTGATGCATATTCTGATTATGGTAATCGTGGAGCTGATCAATATGTATGAGGAAAAAGTGAATCTGGAAATCTCGATGGAGAAGCTGAAGAAAGAGCAGATCACAACCAAGTACAATGTATTGAAACAGCAGCTGGACCATCATTTTCTATTCAATAGCTTGAGTGTACTCTCTTCCCTGATTTACGAAGATGTCAAAAGGGCAGACCGCTTTATTCAGGAGTTGAGCAAAATATATCGTTATACGTTGAATATTCAGGAGGAGCTGGTGGTATCCGTTCAGCAAGAATTGCAGTTTACGGACTCATATGTGTTCCTGATCTCGATCCGGTTTGAGGAAGGGTTGTTTTTTGAAAAGAATGTATCTGACAAGGTATTGCAAAAGTATATTCCTCCACTATCGTTGCAGTTGCTAATCGAAAATGCAGTCAAGCACAATATCGTCAGTAAAGAAAAACCGATCCATATTCGTGTTTATGAGGAAGGGGATTATCTGGTCGTAACCAATACTTACCAGCCAAGGCTTCTGAAAGATATTGCGTCCAACCATAAGGGGTTGAATAATTTGGAAAAAAAATATGCCTTGATTACTGATAAGGTACCTTCATTCAAGGTTGTCAACAAGGACTTTGTAGCCAAAATACCATTAATTGAAGTAGACAATGATTAGTGTATTGATCGTGGAAGATGAGGCATTATCTGCCAGAAAATTGGAAAAGTTACTACACGAAGTGGAGCCAGACTTCTCGGTAGTGAAAGTTACTGATAGCATTTCCAGTACAGTTGATTTCCTGACCAATGAGGAAGTCGACCTGATCTTTTTGGATATTCATTTGGCAGATGGCAACAGCTTTGAAATCTTTAAGAGGATAGAAGTAGCAACCCCAATCATCTTTACCACTGCTTTTGACCAATATGCCATTGAAGCTTTTCAGCAGAATAGCATTGATTACCTCTTGAAGCCTATAGCTTTACCAGAGCTGGAAAAGAGTATCAAAAAGTACTTTAGGTTCCATTCACCAGTAACAGTGGATAAAAGTGAATCGATAGATTATCAGAAGCTAGGACAGATTGTGCTGAACCAATTGGTGCCTGAGTATAAGGAACGTTTTATGGTATTTGTAAGAGACCAGATCAAGTCCATCAAGGCAGAAGAAATTGCCTATTTCTTTGCAGAAAGCAAGGCGGTGTTTTTTACAACTTTTGGTGGTAAAACCTATGATACAAGCTACACTTTGGACCAGTTGGAAAAGGAATTGAACCCCAAACTGTTTTTTAGGGCAAATAGAAAATACATCATCCAGATGGAAGCCATTAGTGAAGTTGTACAGTACTCGCGAAGTAGGCTAAAAGTGAATACTAAACCTGAAAGCCAAATGGAGATTATTATTCCATTGGAGCGTACAAGTAAATTCAAACAGTGGCTAAATCAATAGGTTGGATATGGAAAATGATTACAAGTCGTATGAAGCAGCATTTGAGAGAGCTTTGAAAAATTATGATAAGCTGAAAAGGGAGGAAAAGGAACTTTCATTTCAGAAAACAAAACGATTGGTACGTAGTCGCCAAAAAAATCAGTATCAAAAGACTAAATAGCAGCCTGCCAAACGTATAGTTGCTCCAGTTGAGTAAAAATGCATCAGAAAATATCGTCTGAAATTGCCTTCCAAAAGAAAAATCTCCATTCTTATAGCTGAAATCTTATGTCTTGGTGCATAAAAGGTATTATATTGCACCGATTGAGCAAAAGCTGGAAAAATTGAAGGAAATAGGGGCTGAGACCCCGATTTCTGCGGCTGAATTGCAAATTTCTAGAAAAGGCAATCTAACAGAAGCATATGAGTCATACAGCATCGGAAAATTCTGGAGAACCGAAAGCGTCTCTGAATTTTATTGAAACAATTATTGAAGAGAATATCAAAAATGGTGTAAACGGTGGTGCAGTACATACGCGTTTCCCACCTGAACCTAACGGTTACCTGCATATCGGGCACGCAAAGTCTATCTGTCTGAACTTTGGTTTGGCAAATAAGTACAATGCCCAATGTAACCTTCGTTTTGACGATACCAACCCATCCAAGGAAGAGCAGGAATATGTAGATGCGATCAAGGAGGATGTACAATGGTTGGGCTTCGAATGGGAAGGAGAACCGAAATATACTTCTGACTACTTCCAGCAACTGTATGATTGGGCTGTTATGCTGATCAAAGATGGTAAGGCATATGTAGACCATCAGTCGGCAGAAGACATTGCTAAGCAAAAAGGTACTCCAACAGAGCCAGGCAAGGAAAGCCCTTACCGTAACCGCCCTGTGGAGGAAAACCTTGAGTGGTTTGAGAAAATGAAAAATGGCGAACTGAAGGCTGGTGAGGCAGTACTTCGTGCCAAGATTGACATGGCTTCACCGAACATGCATTTGCGTGACCCACTGATGTACCGTGTAATCAACAAGACACACCACCGTACTGGTGACACATGGCATATCTACCCAATGTATGATTATGCACACGGCCAGTCAGATTATATCGAAGGAATCACGCATTCTATCTGTACATTGGAGTTTGAGGTACACCGCCCATTGTATGAGTGGTTCCTGAACCAGATTTACAAGGAAGGTACTGTCAAGCCACGTCAGATTGAGTTTGCTCGCCTGAACCTGAGTTACACCGTGATGAGTAAGCGTAAGCTGCTTCAACTGGTAGAGGAGGGTGTTGTAACTGGCTGGGATGACCCACGTATGCCAACTATCTCAGGATTGAGACGCAGAGGATATACACCGGAGTCTATCCGTAACTTTGCCAACAAGATTGGTGTTGCCAGACGTGAGAACGTAATCGATGTGGCATTGCTAGAGCATAGTGTAAGAGACCACCTCAACAAGATTGCACCTCGTGTGATGGCGGTGCTTGACCCTGTGAAACTGGTGATTGACAACTATGAGGGTGAAGAAGAATGGCTGACAGCTGAGAACAATCCTGAAGATGAAAATGCAGGTTCACGTCAGGTTCCATTCTCAAAGGTACTTTACATCGAGCGTGAAGACTTTATGGAAGACGCACCTCGTAAGTTCTTCCGACTGTCACTGGGTAGAGAGGTTCGTTTGAAGAATGCCTACATCATCAAAGGTGAGTCAGTAGTGAAGGATGAGAATGGTAACATTACAGAAATCCACTGTACTTACGACCCAGACAGCCGTTCAGGTAGTGGTACAGAAGCATCTATGCGTAAGGTGAAAGGTACTCTGCACTGGGTATCTGCTAATCATGCAATTGATGCAGAGGTACGTCTGTATGATCGTTTGTTTAACGACGAAGCACCTGACGGACATAAGGACAAGGACTTTAAGGAGTTCCTGAATCCAGATTCATTGCAGGTAATTCCAGCAGCGAAGCTTGAGCCAAGTCTAAAGGATGCAAAACCTATGGAAGGGTTCCAGTTCCAGCGTATGGGTTACTTCTCTGTGGACAAGGACAGTACATCCGAAAAGTTGGTGTTCAATAGAGCTGTAACGCTGAAAGACAGTTGGGCTAAGCAGAATAAGTAGCTTTTTAGGCTTGAGACGTAAGGCTTGAGTATAAAGAAATATAAAAGGGTACTCTCTTAATGGGAGTGCCCTTTTTTTATAAATACGTATCACTGATAGAAAATACTTAAATTTATGATTGTAGGGAATAAACAATTTATGGAAATGCAAATGACTAGATGTATACTAATAATAGTATTGATATTTTTTTCTGCTTGTAAAGAAAGATATAATGAAGTGGTTGTTCAACGGTGGGAGGATGGTTCTGAGAAAATCATTCACACTTTTGATAACCAAATAGATACAACTTCTTATGTAAGAACTTTTTATTATCAAAATGGGAATTTGGGAACGAAAGGAAGGATTAATAATGGACAGAAAGATGGTATTTGGGAATGGTGGTATAGTAATGGGAACAAGAAGGATTTGGCTAATTTTAATTTAGGATTATATGTTAATGAAAGAAAGCATTGGAGAGAGGATGGGTCTCTAAAATTAATTGAAGTTATAGATAATAGCTGCGATGAAAGTATAGAATGTTGTGATGGTAAGTTGCTGTTTTACAATGAACAAAGTATTAAGGTCATGGAATACAATATGAAGGACTGTGAATATGATGGTGTTGGTTATAGCTATTTTTCAGATGGTAAAATAAAAAGGGAGTTTAATTATAGAAAAGGAAAAAAGGAAGGAGTTAATTACGAGTACTATCCTAATGGTAACCTTCGTGTTTCAGGTGAATATCAAAATGATCTTGAACAAGGTAAATGGGTTTATGTAGATAGTTTAGGAAAAGAAGAAGCATATGAGTTTTATGAAAATGGGAAGGTTGTGAAAACAGAGTTGGTTAACTAATGAATTGATAATTTATATGTTAACATATGAGATGTGTTTACTTGAAATACGACTATTTGCCTTGAATGTGGGTAATTAGATTGATAATGTATAATTATCTAGAAAGAGATTGGTTTATTTAAAGTTCTCATAATAAAACCAATCATCTTTCAAATGAATCAATATATCTACATTTAGTGTTTTGCTCAATTCAATTCCATTTTTATTTACTTTAATATTTTCGCTTTTAAGACGAGTTAAACTACCTAATTTATTTGAGTAAGAATAAGACACTAAGGTGTCTTTTTTGTTTATATAGATACTGATTTTTTTCATGTTTATTGGTCCAGATTTATTGAACATGAAATCAAAAAGTTCACGCTCATGCTCTTGAGATATAAATGTAGATACATCTTTAACCCCTTCATTAAGACCTGATAGTGCAATATTGTTCCTTCCCATTCTATGTATATGTAATACATTGCTACTTTGTGGTAAAGTGGCATTTAAAATTATATCCATAGAGTTGTCAAAGTAATTGATATTTTCATTTAAAGACGTTCTATACATATCTATTGCAGCACTTCTATTGTCATTTAAATAACACTCTCGTGTAATAGGTATTGCGATAAGAAATATTATAATAAAAATCCATTTATTGTTGTTTAAATTAATTTTATGCATGATTTGTTAATGTTACCTTATGTTATACTGTTTGCAATAAAATGTATGAATTTACTTTAATGGAATTGATTATCAATCTTATATAATAGCCTATTGTTTGTCATTATGTTATTGCTGTATTTAGTTTTTAGGCTTTTTATTGCCGTTTCTATCATATTGGTTAAGGTGTTTTCTATGAAGACCTATATAATACCTAAGTGCTATAACATGTTTATTAGCTTTATTAAAGTTTTCTTTATAGACTCCAATATTATAACCATAATTGATGTCAATATTCCATAGTCCCAACCCTAACTCAGGTCGTAATTTTATAGCAAAGTCATTTTTCAAATTACTATAACAAAGAGCGGCTAAGCTTGCATTGAAAAAATAGGCATGGACTCTACCCTGAATTTTAGGGGCTAGTATAAGATTGTCAAGATAAGAAAACTCTAATCCGTAATTCATTGTAGTAGATAAAGTTGGGAACCCTCCAGCTTCCCATATGTAGCTTTTATAATAATCAACTTCTCCATACAGATAATGTGAAAAATTGATACCTATCGTTAAACCATGATCAATCCAATCTGAAGAGGTTACTTCTCCATTAAAGGAGGTAGTATCTTGCGTAACAGTTACATTTTGAGCTGATAATAAGTTGCTAACCAATAAAAAAAATGTCACTCTACGGTACACTTTTTTATAACCAACTAAAAACCAGTTTTTCAGATGGTGTTTTGGGACTAATTCCCCTCCAAAACTTCTTCCAAAGTCCTTTGATCTCATTACCTACTTGGCGGGGTCTCGTACAGAAATGTTCCTGCAACAGATCTTTTCCCTTTCTGAAATAGCTGTTCTCCCTGTAACCGTGGTTCTTTACTTTTATGTTTTGTACTTTTTCATGGAAAGCCACGCCAAATAAGTGACAAACAGCAAAGGCCATACACACCACAGCAAAAAGTCTTTCAAGCCGATCCAATTTGGTCAGGTGAGTGGCTTCCAGGTTGAATCCCCGCCCTTTGAGCGACTGGAAGAACACCTCGATGCTCCACCGTTTTCTATAGCTTGACAGCAAGCCTCTTTTCATCAGGTTTGAGACTACGATCAGGTAGTCCTTTCGCCCGTTTTTATCCTTGGTCATCTGCATGGAAAGAGTCAGGTCCATTCCATAGATCGTTGCTCTTCGGTCAGTACAGCGAAAGCCTTCTTTGCTCCATACCTCTCCTGTTTTCTCCACACCATCGATGTTGATTTTGTGGTGTGATGGAATCCGAACGCAGAAGACAATCCCTTGCATGGTCATAAACCGAAGCCACTTTTTGCCGATAAACTCCCGGTCTGCAATCACTTTCCCGATCCGTTCGGGAGGCACAATCTGAAGTACTTCCTTCAGCAAATCAATACGCTCCTGCTGGTGGCTGTTTCCTTTTTTGTCCAGTAGCCGAAAAGCCAGTGGAAAACCCACGCCATGACTGTAGGCCGTCACTGCCAGAATATTCACTGCCTGCTTTCTGGACTGCCAGTTGGTTCGGTCAATGCAGAGGGTGATCTTTCCGGATGGCAGGCAGGAAAACAACCATGCCATCAGGGCCTGATAATTGAACACAGCTCCTGACATAAAGCGTTTGACTTGCTTGGTCCGAGAAGCTTTTTGCGCCTTGGATGGCAAGTTTTTGGCTATCTGATGAAATTGCACATTTTCATCTTCCACCAAGGCCGTAATTAGCTTGGCTAGTACCTGTTTGCTTGGTTTGCCTTTGACGATTTGGAAACCGCAGAGGATTTCAAGTATATTTGCAGTCAACATAAAGGTAAAGGTCTGGCTTGTGGTTTTGGCGAACGGCAAAGTTAGACCTTTGCTTTTTATTGCCCCAATCAGCCACTGAAATGACCTGCAAATATCCTGTAATCCAGTATTATACTCTTAATTCACTTTGTTTTTAAAACTGTACCGTAGAGTGAAAAAATGTAATAAGTAATTAATGTCAAAAAAAGTGTTCTCATATAAATTAAGTACAACGGTTTGCATACGTGTTGTGAATAGTTTCTGCTGGGATATAAGGTGTAGACTTCGTTTTTATCCTCTAGTTATTTTAAGTTGAAATTTGTGAGATTTAGCTTTCATATGCAATATTCTCCATATCAGTTATATCTTCTTTTCCACAAGCAGGTATCCCACATCCAGAGCATGGTTCTGTGTTATGCTTTAATATATTGAATACGAATTTCGTTCCATTCACTTCAAATTCTCGTACTTCCATTATTTTTCTTTAGAGCGCTATAACAGTATGGCTATAACATTTTGAAGAGCCATTATTTAAGTTTGTGACGGGGAATCCAGTTTGTTTGACCGAAGTAGCCCAAGAGATAAAAAATAGCAGTTCCAGAGACAGCAAGAACCAACATATAAAAAAGGAATTTATTCATAAAGTTTTATGTGACACAAATTGCATAAACGAAACCTCACTTTTAATACGAAAGAAGTTTGGCTGTTATCGATTAATTTTCTTTATCAAATCAGCTATATGTATGTTTGAGCTTCCATAGCTTACAACATATACGTCTAAAGGAGTATTTCTAAACTTTTTAAGAGCTATGAATAAAGATTCAGTTATCCAGTCAATTTCATTTCCAAAAGCACCTCCCCCAACAAGAGTCAAATATACTTTATTGCTATAGTTTCTATCTAGGTTAATCAATCCTGCATATAAAGTTGCCTCATAAGTAGCTTCAAGAATCAATCTGGCAAAGCTTTCCCAATAGAATGATTCAATATTTGAATAAGCAACGGGTAATGCTGAACAATATGCTTGTGTAACTATTTGTTTTGATTTACTAATGGTTACCTCTGTATTCCACTGAATTCCTATCTTAAGTTTTTCTTTTAGAAGTTCCCTTTGTTCTTCATGAAAATTATTAATAATTGAATTAATCTTTAAAATGCCTTCTTGATGAATTAAAGCGTATCCATTCTGCATTCGCCACAGACTTAGCTCATTATTGTTTAATTTGTCTCCAATCAATTCTAAACAATCAATTTGATTGTTGGATGATTGACCAATTTGATTGTTTAGTGGTACAAAATAATTTCTGTAAATTGTTCCTGCTCCACAAGCAATTGCACAGGCAGGACCTTGAGTGCGATCCTTTTCATAAATTCCTACTCCTCTTTCTGGGACTATATGCGGAGTAATCATTTCCAATACATTGAATTGAGAAGCAGCTTGAAACAAAGCGTTATTATTTTCCTTTAGACAATGTATTTCTTGTACATCACCTACTATCTCATTGACACTTAAACTACCTGTGTAAACATCCATGTAAGATTGTTCTTTTAGGTCTTTTAAAGTTGGAGTTTCTAAAGTCCCATATTGAAAGGATTTACCATTAACTCTTGAAATAATATTTTGACCTTCTAAGTAAAGTTTACTTCTTACATCCTCTGGGGATACCTCTTCAAATCCTACTAAGTCTTCAAACCACATGGGCTAATTTTTTATCGATAATGTTCAGTGTAATCTCTGTGTGGAGAGGGGACAAAGTATCAAGCGAATAGATAACTGAATAAACTCACTGATTAAACATTGTATAACTTTAAGGGAAAAATCAATTGAAACCATTGCACATCATATCCGTCAAGAAACAAAACGGATTCCTTATTTCATATATGATGTTGGTTACAATTGCTTTATTTTTTTATCATAAAGCCTGTAGTTATCATCTCCAAAACAGACAAAAGTTATTGATTTTATTTCAGGAAAATCTGCTTCTGTAACAGTTTTAATTGCAATATCAGCAGCTTCTTCTAATGGATAACCATAAATTCCAGTACTAATATTTGGAAAAGCAATTGATTTTATTCCATTTTCACTAGCTAATTTCAAGGAGTTGATATAACAGTTTTTTAATTTTTCTGCTTCATTGGAATTTCCTTCATTCCACCTAGGGCCGACAGTATGAATTACAAACTTAGCATTTAAATTACCAGCAGTAGTAATTACGGCTTCACCTACTTTACATCCTCCTTGTCTAGCTCTGATTTTTCTACATTCTTCTAGAATTTGAGGTCCTCCAACTCTATGGATTGCTCCATCAACTCCACCTCCTCCTAAAAGGGAAGTATTAGCTGCGTTAACAATTGCATCAACTTCAATCTTTGTGATGTCACCTTTTATTAATCTTATTTCCATCATATTTGTAATTGCAGCCTACGATTAGCATTAAATGTATTTTTATAAGGTGTTATCTTTTGTTATAAGTGGTCCTATCTAATTTATACCAAATGGCATCTAATATCATTTCATCATAAGGAGCTTGCTTATCATATATCATTCCTACCTTCTCCATGACTCTGATTGAAGCCTTGTTTTCAGGTAAAGCTATAGCTATTATTAAATCAAGATTAAGTATGTTAAAGCCATAATCAATAATGGCTTTGGAGGCTTCAGTTGCGAAGCCCATTCCCCAGTATTTCTTTTTAAGTCTGTACCCAAGGTCCACTTTGTCAAATTCTTGCAAATAAGTCAGTCCTACCCAACCAATGAATTCGCTTGTATCTTTTTGGATTGCAGCCAATCTTCCAAACCCATACTGTCTATAGTTATTTTGTCTTATATCAATTGCCTTTTCTATTTCCTTCATTGATTCAATAACAGGCTCCCCGGTCCATTTTTGAACCTCTGGATCAGAGTGCAACTGAAGCAATTCCTCTTTATCATCAAAAGTAATCTCTCTCAATAATAACCTTTCAGTTTCAATCAAAGTCTTCATTTTATTGCTAATAATAGTATGTTATACCATGTTTTAATGTAGTCTCGTTTTTGTTATGCTTTCGTGATTTTTTCTTTTAAAATAATAGAATCTCATTTCAATACTTAAGATAGCCATACTCGATGTCCATAACCAATATCCAAGTTCTAGAGAATGGATTGTAGCCTTTCTTCCATTTTCAGCAGCAAGTATTTTATTCCAATTTAAAAATGAGAGTGCGATTATAGTTGAAGTGATACTCAGTTTAAGTCCATTTCTTTTGCCCTTGATAAACAATATCATTGATAAAATGTAGCTTGGATTAGCAAGCCAAACTAACCACTCAAGTAGTCCTCCTCCTAGGACTACCGTACTGCCCATAATAAGTAATGAGAATGATGAATGTGTTTTTTGACCATCAAAATCATTTAGACAATAGCATCCTGAGTCAACAAAATGACAAATACTGTCAAACTTAATAGTGCTATTCCAACTCTTAGTTTCTTCTGCATTTTAGATTCTTTTTCTATTTACAGTTTACCTATGAAGAACAACTGCTATCTACAGGGCAAATACGAAGTTTAACTTATGTTAGGATGTTATATTAATTTCAAAGTTAGCCCAAATGATTTTTCGTCGGTGCATTGTAAATCGCAAGAAGTGATTATAAATAGGAGTGACATTAAAGTTTGGCTCCATTGTCAACCACCATGTTTCATTGTCTTCTTTCAAATTTACTGCAGATAGGAAGTACATTTTTTCTATTTCTTCTCGGGTCACTTCAAATTCTGTATTCTTGTACTTTTGGTAAGCTAGATCGTAAAGAGAAGCAACAATCTTTTCATAGTCTGATGCTAATTCTTTGACCAAATCAATCTTTTGACTCAGGTCTTGATTTGTGCTTTGAAGACAAATACTTAGTTCGACTTTGTTGTGTGGACAAATATTTTCTACATCTCCAAACCATTCATTGTCCTTTACATTGAGTTTAATATTTCCAAAAGGTTCAATTTTCATTATTGTAATTCATTTTTATGTCACTTGATGTCTAGCTATCGTTTGTTTGAGTTTGATCCTTCTTAATATAGTATTTATAAACGTTTAAGTCGTTTTAAAACGCTTGTTTAGCAAGGTAAAGTGGGGAAACAGAAATTGAGGCAAGCAGTATGTGTTACCTTTTATACTTCCAATCCTTTAGATCTTTAAGTCTTGGTTGGTCACAAAAAAAGCCAAACCTATCAGTCAGGTCTAGCTTATGATATAAACGTTCTCTTTTTCTTATTGGTCCACTAAATCCAATTGATTTCTATACTCTGTGATTCTAGCATTGGCATTACTGTCCAACAACAAAATAACTACCATCATGGCAATAGTTGTGATGGGCTTGTCAACGAAAACGATTAACAGCGCAGCGGCAACTATAATAAATGGAATGACATTGAAACCGATGGTTTTGTATTCGTCTATTGAGTGGTCAATTTTAATCTTTCCAAGGTTAATTAATTTTATATTTTTCTCTGTACGCTGTAGGGCTGATGCCTTCTTTCTTTTTGAATAATCTCGAAAAATAGGGAGGGTATTCGAAGCCCAATTCGTAAGCTACTTCAGCAATTGTTTTGTTGGGGTTCAATAAAATATTTTTGGCCTCATCAATCAGGTACAATTGCAAATGCTCAGTTGAGGTTTTTCCTGTTTCTTTTTTAAGTGTATCGCTTAGGTAGCGCTGTGAGACGAATAGTTTATCCGCAATTTGCTCAATGCTTGGAATCCCTTTTTCCTGCAATTGTCCCGAATCAAAATAATCTTCTAATTGACGATTGAACTGCTCCAGCAAATCATTTGAAAGTTCCTTTCGGTTTAAAAACTGTCTTTCATAAAAGCGATGTGCATATTTTAAAAGTGTGCTCAGTTGAGAAATGATGATGTCCTTGCTGAATTCATCCTGATTGTTCTGGTATTCGATGTCAATATTTTCTACAATCGATTCGATCTGTTTTTCTTCTTTGGGTGAAAGGTGCAGTGCTTCATTTGCTGAATACGAAAAGAAGCCATATTTCTTGATCTGTTGCGCTAACTCTGTCCCTTTAATAAAATCTTCGTGAAAGTTTATCGAAAAGCCTTTTTGATCAAACACTACGCTGCTATCCCATTGTAGCACTTGCCTTGGAGCGATGAAAAACAAAGCGCCATTGGTGAAATCATATTTTGTTCGTCCATAGTTTAAGTCACCCTTTACAATCTTCTTAAAACTAATAGAATAGCAATCATTGGTAATAGGAGGGGAGCTTTTTTTAGGACAAGGCAAATGACCTTCACCTATTGCCGAAAACACGCTCAACATAGGATGCTCCGGACTTGGAAGCTCTAAATAATCCAGATAAGCTGATAATGTTTTAAAGTGCTGCATTCTATTTTGTCAATTCTTTTTTGGCTTGTAGTAATTGTTTATTGTAATCGTCAATTCGAGCATGTGCCAATCCGTCAATCAGTAAAATAACCGCCAACATAGCAATAGCAGAAATCATACTTGCGCGCCATATAGGTGTGTTCAGGAAGAAAATAACCAAGCTGCAAACCACAATAATGATAGGGATGCTCGTAAATACAATAGTATTATACTCCTTCAACGTGCTTTCTGTACGCTCCAATTCTGATGTAATTAATACCGAAACATCTTTGTTGTATGCGGTTTCAAACTGAGTAATTCGGGCTTTATTTGTAAAAAATAATCCAAAACCTACGATCATTAAAAAAGCTCCAGCTACTAGAAGTGGAATGATATATGCTCTCGCTAAATCAGTTTTTCCGAACTGCCAAAACCCGAAGCTTGCCATAACAAATACAACTCCGATAATGATAAAGAAAGAAGTTGAAACAAGTTCGGATTTCGCCCAATCTGTTGATATTTTTAATATGTCCATGACTAATATTTTAAGGGTTTCTAAATTAGAGATTCCATTGTAAGCCTGTTGTTTTTTCGCTTACTTCCCACAACTTCTTAGCCACAGTCTTATCCTGTGCAAAAGACTCAAGTTTACACTCGCCCACAGGTCCCGTCCATTGCATTCTTCCCGTTGGTCCATAATATGACTTCTGATTCAAGTTTTCATCCGCCTCTGTAGCACACATTACTTCAGGATATGCACCTTTTTCGGCTGATTGTACCAATGGTGTCATAGACATTAATCCAAAAATAATCCGATTCATTAAACCACCATTATTTTTAATCAATGAAGTGGCAGATGCACCAGGGTGACATACATATACTTTTACATTCTTGTTGGCTGCTTTAATTCGGTCTTGTAATTCATATGCAAATAGCATTTGAGCTAGTTTACTATGGCAATACGTATCGTTGGGGTGATAATTCTTATCCCAGTTCATATCATCAAACTGAATGGTTTTAATGCCCATTTTATACCCTTCACTTCCTACGACTACTATACGTCCTTTTGATTCCTCTATTTTCTCGTAAAGTAATCCACACAAAAGAAAATGTCCATAATGATTTACGCCTAGCTGACTTTCAAAACTGTCTTTTGTAAAAGTTTGTTTGGGCACTTGTGCGATGGCGGCATTGCAAATCAAGACGTCAATTTTGGGAATGGTCTTTATTACTTCTGTTGCAGCATTGCGTACGGAGTCAAGCTCTGATAAGTCCATTTTAATAAATGAAACCTTGGCACTTGTACCAAATTCTGCTTTCAAGTCGGCGATGGCTTTGTTCGATTTTTCAATGCTGCGGTTTAGCATCACGACTTCGGCTCCTTTACCTAAAAGTATTCTAGCTGCCTGAAAACCAGCTCCTGCATTTGCACCTGTGATAAGGTAAGTTTTACCGTTTAACTTCTCAATTCTTTCAGGAGTCCACCCTAGTTTACCAAATGTGTTTTTATGCATCTTCCTTTATTGTTTAATGTATATTACAAAGGTCGATGGAATACTGCATAGTGGCCTTATACTCAGTTTCGAAACATGTATACTTTTTGGTCTTCTATCATTAGATATAATGCATCTATTATATGGAGAAGCTTATTTTATTGTAAAATAGTTTTAGGAAATACTGAGGTATTCAATTGGTTTTCAGGTAGTAATAAATCTACTAGATACTGTGCTAGGTGTTGCATTATATTGAATTTTGTAGAGGTTTTACTTTTCCTCAACTTCATTTTCATTCTTTCAAGAAATGATAGTTTTATCTTATCCATGATTTCAAAAGATCTCTCTGAAATTCTTAAAAAGAACGCACTGTCATTCTCAAGTTTATAGTCGTTGAATATGCTAGTACAGTTTACAAGTGTTAATCCTTTTATGATCGACTTTACAATTTGGTTACTTGCGTATCTCTTTATTGATATAGGTTAAAGTTGAATTGATTTATATGTCAGGCACTTGTCAACTACTTCTTCTACCGAAGGAGCATAATTGTTTTACATAGTAAAGGTTTGTTGAGTTAGTGCCTATTTTAATTAGTCCAAATGAAATCAATTGGTTTATTATCAGTAGGATATATGTTGAAGTTTTATTGATTTGAATTTTTGCCATAATCCTATTCATAAGCTATATAATAGCAAACCAAAAAAGAAAATATACTAGCAAGTCAACGAATGGTTCAAGAAAGTATATTTGTAATGACATCGATGTATGCCATCCGTCATTAACATATGCTAACGGAATTACCGACCATTATTATGTTAGGTGTGTTAACTGGCAATGCATAAACTGTCCTTCACTTAGTCCAGAGAACAAATGATAAAATCGTCAATGGTAAAACTAATTTCCAACTTAGATTATTCATTGTCCAAAAAAATAACGTTCAACGATAAGCACTAATCTTTTCTCTCTCACATAGCCACGCCTTGATATAAAATTATTATTTATGATTGACTGTCTGGTTATTAGAGTGTTGTCATGATTTTCTATAATACATTCATCAGAGTATTTATTAGCACAAGTTTTAAGCCTTTTACATTTTTAGTTGCTTCATTGTTAGCCAAAATATGACTAAACATGCCAATGTTAAAGTTATTAATAATACTGGTTCAGAATAGATATAGTTCCATTGTTCAAAAAGGGTCATATCTCTTCGCTGAGTGTTTACTATTATAGTTGATGAATAATTCCGTTTACTATAAAGTTCAGCAATCAAGAACGTTATGGATACCAAAGTTGGTAAAACAAGTGAGTATAGTCCGATTTTTAAACCTATTTTGTTGAACTGTAACAACCCAATTCCTCCACTTGTTACAGTTAGCCAAAATAGGAATTCGATGGCTACCTCCCAAAAAGGGCGACCATATCCAAAAGTTCCTGGTTCGAGTCCAAAGGTTTGATTGTAGTTTATTAGATGAAAACCTGTCTTATAGACGTAATATCCACCAATCATGACTTGAGTTACTCCAAATAATCTTATTATGGCCTTCATTATACTGGTAACAAATTTCTTTACTCTGAAGATATATGCTCTAACTAGCATGTTTAAATGATATGATGGTCCTCTAATCGTTACCTTATAATACCCTTGAGGTTAACTCTACAACTTGAAAAAAATAACTGCCAGTAAAAACTATCTTCATTTGACCTGATTTAAAGTCTTGTGACTTTATGATTATTAGTAGTTAGGTTTGAGTTTAGGTTCAACTCAAACCATTGTTCTACGTATATTTTATTCCACATTTTTAAAAATCAGTTTGATTCCTTTTTCAAGGGTTTCATCATTTTCAGTCGTGGTTTGA
This sequence comes from Limibacter armeniacum, assembly GCF_036880985.1. NCBI lineage: Bacteria > Pseudomonadati > Bacteroidota > Cytophagia > Cytophagales > Flammeovirgaceae > Limibacter > Limibacter armeniacum. The sequence goes on along the minus strand of NZ_JBAJNO010000003.1, from coordinate 102,470 downwards.
GTAACATAATTTGTCGGTATATATTTTTCTCTAGGCGTTCCATTTATATGGAAAAGTTTAGCTGTCGAAAGTCGATACCCAAAACGTTGGTTTTTAAATGAAAACCCACTCATTTCTCCTGCTAACCTTTCCATTTCTGAACCAACAATTTGAGCTCTTTCCATTCCTTCAAAACCAATTGCAAGTCCTTCCCCCATACTTCCAGTCCATCTTCCGACTAAAATTACCACTGGTTTTTTATATTGTTCTTTTCTTGGACTTACATACTCAACCCAACTTCTTTCAACCATAGGATTCTCATTATATTTTTCGATTGTCCAATGTTTTTGATAGGGTTTTGACTCATTGATAAATCGTCCCATAATTCCACGAGCAACATAAGAATTTCCACCATCGACTGTAGACATTATCACGATTAACAAAAAGTTGTGAATTAGGAACAAAAGAAGGCGACAAAGCACTCATTTAGTTGTGAAACCTAAATCCATAAGTGCCCGTCGCCTACAGAGTTTAACGTCCTTGACCAAGGAAGAGTTGAGAGAATTGGAAGGAATTTTCTCATATGTTTATGTTGAAGCCTTACAGCAGTATACCATGAAAGGGAGGCCTCGCAGGAAGCCTTTGAAGAAGCTGGATGATTACCGTAACAGCAGTCTCCAAGGGATAGAGACTAAACTCTTTTTTATTCTATATAGCTTGAAGGAGAATCCCACGCAAGAATCACTAGGATTGTATTTCAATATCAGTCAAAGTAAGGTAAGTGAATGGCTATATTTCCTGGGAAACTGCTTACTACAAACATTAAATTATGTAGGAGAGCTACCTGCCAATGTAATGGAAGAGTTTCGAAAAAAACTTAAGCCTTACTGGAGTGAAGTATTCTTAGTGGATGGAGTAGAACGCCTCATACAGCGTCCAAAGGACTCGGAAAAGCAAAAGATGAACTACAGTGGAAAGAAGAAGAGACATACTACCAAGAACCTTGTCATCACCGACAAAGAGGGTAAGCAAGTGCTCTATCTTTCTGAGACTGTAGCAGGTAGTATTCATGATAAAAAGCTTTTTGATCAACAACAGTTTGCCTTTCCTAAAAAAGGTATCAAGCTACTGGGGGACTTAGCCTTCAAGGGCATTGATCTTGATAATGTTACATTCATTGTGCCTATCAAAAAACACAAAGGGATTGAGCTACCTGATTTTATGAAAGAGGCGAATAGAAAGCTGGCAAGTATAAGGGTTCGTGTTGAGCATGCTATCTGCGGGATTAAAAGGCTCAGAATCCTCAAGGATATTTTCAGGCTAAGAAGAGAAGGGGCATTAGATAGAGTGATGAAAATTGGAGCGGGTTTACATAACTTCAGATCTCGAAGGAGAAGACTTGTTAATACATAGATTGTTAATCGTGATAAATACTAATAATAAAGATGTATTGACTGCTATATGTATAATACTTGTCAAAGTAAGGTTATTAGTTTTATAAAAAACATACCCAATATATAACCCAAATATTGTAGACCATACAATTTTGTAAAGCTCAATATGTACTATACCAAATAAAATAGCCGAGATAATAATTGCCTTTTTAGGGCTAAACCTTGTAAGTAATCCACTGAGAAAGATATTTCTAAATATCAACTCTTCTATGATCGGCCCAATTAAAGACATTGAAATAAATGTAAATAGAGAAGTGAAAGGAGAGTCAATAACAGCTGTTTTATCATTATAATGATAGATAAGCTCGTTTATAGGAGCTTCTACTCCAATTGAAAATAAAACGATAGGAAAGGAGAAAAGAACAGCCTCTCTAATATTTGTATGCCTAAAGAAGTATTTAGGTTTAACACCTCTTTTTATATTTATGACATGGTAAAACATAAGTAAAAAGAGTGTGATTAAGACTACAAAGGTTGGAATAATAAACTCTCTTGTTACAAATCCATTTTGCTCTAGAATTAATAATGGAGATGCTAATGAAATGGATAATAGGGTCAATAATACAAATTGAAGTATTGTATTTGGGAATAGTTTTTTGTCAGTCATATGAATGTTTATTTTAAAAAGTGGATTCAATTTAAATGATAGTATTATTTAATACAAATACACTTGTAAGTGAGATGTAGCATCGATTAAGGTAATATCTTATTGAAGGTTGAAACTGTTTTGTATGTCTGTAACTTATCGCTACTTGATTTTTATCAGTTCTAGAATAAATGCTTTCCCTTACCTTTGGTTACTTGATTCAACCAAATTCCGAACAAATGACTAAACTAAAACAACTGGCTATGTTGTTGGCAGGTTTCCTTATGCTGTCAGCATGCGATAATCATCAAAAGGAGACGCTGGAACTCAGCTCACCTGACAAGCAAAACCAATTGACTGTAGGGATAGATAATGAAGGGAAGGTTTTTTATCTGGTTAGCCGCAATCAACAAACTGTACTGGACACCTCTTATCTGGGATGGACATTAAAGACAGCGAATCTTCAAAAAGGCTTTGAGATGGTCGACGCTTCAACTGACCATAAAAAGGAACAATGGGAAGCGCCTTGGGGAGAGCGTAAACAGCATCTTAATGAGTACAATGAACTGACACTGAATCTTCAACAAGGTGACAGGAAAGTACAGCTAGCTTTCAGAGCATTCGATGATGGTGTGGCATTCCGTTATGAGATTCCTGCCGTTTCACTTGAGGATAGCCTTTTCCTGATGGAAGAACACACTCAGTTCAATTTTAAGCAGGACCTGTCAGCTTGGTGGATCCATGCCAATTACGATACGTACGAACAGCTTTATAAGCATTCGCCACTTTCTGAAGTGAAAGATGCGAGTACACCAATCACTTTTGAGTCAGCAGACGGCAAGCTTGCCGCCAGTATCCACGAGGCTGCCCTGACGGACTTTGCTGAGATGATGCTTTACAAGGAGGCGGATAATCCGTTGTGTCTCCGTTCTGTACTGACTCCTTGGCCGGATAAGGTAAAGGTTAGGGCAAAGGGAACGTTGAAAAGCCCTTGGCGTACCCTGCAACTTGCAGACAATGCCGCAGGTTTGGTCATGTCAGATATGATACTGAACCTCAACGAGCCTAGCAAGATTACAGATACGAGCTGGATACAACCGATGAAATATGTCGGAGTTTGGTGGGGTATGCATATTGGTCATCAGACATGGACAATGGGACCACGTCATGGCGCGACAACCAAACATGCTTTGGAATACATCGACTTTGCCGCTGCCAACAATATACAGGCGGTACTTTTTGAGGGCTGGAATACTGGCTGGGACAAATGGGGAGAGAAGGATGCTTTTGACCATATCACGCCGTATGCAGATTTTGATTTGGATAAGGTAGCTGCCTACTGTAAGGAAAAAGGGATTGCCTTGATCATGCACAATGAGACAGGTGGTGATATTCCATCTTACGAGGCATTGATGGATAAGGCTTTTGCCAAGTACCGTAAGTTGGGTGCAGAAGGCGTGAAGACGGGATATGCAGGAGGTATTATGCCACGTGGTCATTACCATCACGGACAGTTTATGGTACGTCATTACCGTAAGGTTGTGGAACTTGCAGCCAAGTATCACCTGATGTTGGATGTCCACGAGCCGATCAAGGATACGGGCATCCGTCGTACATGGCCCAACATGATGACAAGGGAAGGTGTAAGAGGAATGGAGTGGAATGGCTGGAGTGATGGCAATCCGCCATCGCATCACCTGATTATTCCATTTACCAGAGGACTGGGCGGCCCGATTGATTATACGCCAGGTATCTTTGACCTGAAGTATGAGCGTTACAATGATCGTGTGGCTTGGAACACCACAGCCCAAGTGATGGGGGAAGCCCGTATTCATACCACGCTTTCCAAACAGTTGGCATTGTTTGTCACTTTGTACTCACCACTTCAGATGGCTTCGGATATGATTGAGAACTACGAAGGGCATCCGGCTTTCCAGTTTATTCGTGATGTACCTGCCGACTGGGATGATACAAAATTACTGGATGCCAAGATCGGGGAACATATGGTGACTGCCCGTCGAAAAGGAACCAACTGGTATGTGGGTGGCGCTACGGCTGACAATGCCCATACGTTTGAGATGGATTTCTCTTTCCTGCCGGAAGGAAAAAAATATCAGGCTACCCTGTATGCTGACAGCGAGGAGACAAATTTGGAAAGCAATCCTGGCACATACCGAATTGAGAAACTGACAGTTGATCGTCAGACTAAGCTCAGTATTCCTTGTACAAAAAGTGGCGGGTTTGCCATAAGTATACTTGCGGAATAAATAGCGCTATATAAAACAAAATAGCCCCCTGAATTCCATTTGGAAAACAGGGGGCTGTTTTGTTCTCAGCAGGTTTATCTAAATGGGCTTAATCTCCATAATGCTTCTCTCAAATTCATCATTGGATGTTTTTGCCTTCTTCTTGATCCTTGTCTTATAGGTATAGATGGTGTTCACCGTATATTCCAGGATATTGGCAATCTTGTCCGTATCAGTAATGCCCATACGGATTAGGGCAAAGATGCGCAAGTCTGTGTTGAGCAATTCGTTTTCTTCCAGTTTTACCTGATCTTCCTCCTCAAAGTTGCTGTTGAATTCCTCTATAAAGTGTGGGAACAGGTCCAAAAATATCTTGTCGAAATTCTTGAACAGTTCCAGCCTCATCTTTCGGAGATCCATATTGTTGAGAACAACCTTGATATGGTCGTATTTCTTTTCCATCAGCTTGTTCTCGATAGAAGACTTGAATTTATGGATCTTCTCAAGGTACTCTGAAGTCACACTGAAGTAGTAACCGATATACTTCTCCTTGATCTTGTTGGAATCCATCAGCTGCTCGTTGGCATCCTTGAGTTTCTGGTTGGTCTCGTTCAGGATCGTATTGGTGTGGGTGAGTTCCCGCTCGGTTTTTCTGATACGCTTCAGTTGCTTGAAGATTACAATGGCAAATACCACTACCAATACAGACAGCAACGTAATTGCCAGTGAATAGAAAATCAGCAGTTCTTTCTGGTTTTCTACAAGGTTCAGTTTCTCCTCCTCAAGAATTGGGAGAATTGCCCCGATCTGAATCTTACGGTGTCTTGCCCCATAGAAGTTGGCATCATCCAAGGCGTGTCTGGCGTAAGTGTATGCCTTTCGGATATTTCCTCTTTTATGCAGAATGCCAGCAAGTGTCAGCGTGGCTGCCGTTTCTTTTGTGGACGACCTGATATCATAGATGGCAGCCTGAGCCAGCAGGGTAGTGGCTTTCTCATCGTCACCGATTTTCAGGTAAATATCGCTCAAGGTGGAGGCAACGATGGCGCCTTCATGGTAAGACAGACGGTTACAGTCATTGCAGTCAAGCAAGGCTCGCAAGTCAGAGATACCACGTTGGATATCGGATCTTCGGGCACTTCTAAGCCCTCGGTAATAAAGGAAATGGTAAGAGTCAGGCTCTGCATATTTCAGTACCGAATCAATATATTGATGTCCTTCCTTGTTGTAGATCGGGGAATAGTAATTGTCGTTGGAATAGTCCGTCAGCCCGTAATATATTTTAGCTTTCAAAGCGTAATACTCCACCTTAGTCGCATTCGGTTTGCCCGAAATATCCAAGACATTGAGAGAATCAATGGCTTCCTTAAACATCCCTGATGAAAGCAGGATAAAGCTGGACTCAAGTCTTGTTTTAAGGATTTTGTCCTGATCATTCAGTTGGAATGCCACATCTTTCAGTTGCGACAGGTAATGGTAAGCCGAATCATAATGAAAGGAGTTGTACTCACGGTACAGCCTGTTGTAAAGGTCATACCTTCCTTGCAAATCATTAGATTCCAGTGATTTGACACGGTCTTTTAAAGAGAGGATGTAACTTGATTTTTCATTGACATAAACCTCTTTTTTGCTCAGCTCCTCATCCAATACTTTCAGAATACTGTCCATTTCTGATTGGCTATAACCAAACAGCGGCAGCAGCATCAGCAGAAAAAGGAGGAAGTTTGTAAAATATCTCATCATAACATCAATAAAGCGGTATTCAATAGGTAAAGTCGTTGTTGGGATGCTTACCGGCTAAGTATTGAGCTAATGAACCAGATTGATTTGGGGCTAACGAAGTTAGTTTATTACCCATATTGTCTGATACCTAATACGAACACGATAATGTTTGTTAGTTTAAGCGCAAACGGCTCTTCATATTGTACAGTTTACACTTCATACAATGATAAATTCTTTATTATTGAAATACAACTTTGAAGAGGGGGAGTTATGAAAGGATTATAAACTAAACTTAAAAAGGAAAGGGTTAACACTTAATTGGAGCAGTAATTTGAATTGGGAAAGGCGGTTCTTTTTTGAACTTCATTTATGTAATTGAAAAATCTATTAGATCATTGGTTTGTTTTCTTAAAAAGAGGCAAAATAAAATGAAAGGCAGGGGAAACCTATTATAATTGATTTCCCCTGCCTTTCTTCTGTTTTAACTTAAGTATGGCTGACTGTAGTTTCCTCTACATTCAATATAGTCCGTCCCATTTCTCTTACAGCTTCAGTCAGTTCTGACAATTTACTTTCGATCTGAATCAGGTTATAGCTGCCATCCTCATTCTTAGGGAAAAGTTTTGAGCCAATACCTACGCAATGCGCACCGCCTTTAAGCCAATGGGTGACCATCTCCTTTTCAGGCTCTATTCCTCCTGTCGGCATAATGCTGCTCCAAGGGCAAGGGCCTTTGGCTGCCTGAATAAATTTGAGCCCACCAACCTGTTCGGCAGGAAAAATCTTCACCACTTCGGCACCCAGTTCTTCTGCTTCAGATATCTCAGAAAGCGAACCACAACCCGGCATCCAAGCTACCTTGCGACGGTTACAAACCTTAGCCATTTCAGGATTCATTACAGGCGAAACCACGAAGTTGGTACCGAGCTGCATATAGAGTGCTGCGGTAGCCGGATCAAGCACAGAGCCAATACCCAAAATCATATGGGGCAGTTCCTCTGCGGCAAACTTGATCAGCTTGCCAAAAGTCTCGTGAGCAAAGTCACCTCGGTTGGTAAACTCAAACACCCTGATTCTTGCACGGTAGCAAGCAGTCAGTATCTCCTTGCATGTTTCAAAATCCTGATGGTAAAAGACAGGGATAATACCTGTTTCGTATGCCTTGACAGCAACTTCTATTCGGCTAAATCTTGCCATTTTATTGGATTTTAGTCTTTCTCAAAAAATTACCTTGAAACCCTGCCCGCATCGTGTCCGGCAGCAAGCTGTTCCACTTCCTGTACTGTTGACAGGCTGATATCCCCATGAATGGTGTGCTTGAGGCATGAAGCTGCCGCCGCAAAGTTGATGACCTGCTGGTAATCGCTTTCATAGCTCAGCATCCCGTGGATGAGTCCAGCCATAAAGGCATCTCCACCACCAACACGGTCTACCATGGTAGGCATATCATAGGTTGGGGAGTGGTAAGTGTTTTCTCCATCATAGAATACACCTGCAATGCTGTTGTGTGAAGCGGAATAGGACTTACGCAAGCTGGTGGCTACCCATTTCACAGAAGGAAAATGCTCCTTGATTCTCTGTGGCGTCGCATCATACCCATCCGAATCCTTGAACTGGACACCCAACATGATTCTGGCATCGTCTTTTCCTCCCAATACGAGGTCACACATAGAGATAAGTTCCGGCATAATGGCAGCAGGAGAGGTACCGTATTGCCATAGCTTACCCCTGTAATTCAGGTCACAGGAAATCGTCACGCCATGACGTTTGGCTGCTGTGAGTGCTTCCATGCAAACTTCTACAGCAGAGATAGACAGGGCAGGTGTAATGCCTGACCAGTGAAACCATTGCGTGTTTTCAAAAATGGCATCCCAGTCTATCATGCCCTGTTCTATGGTGGCCATGCCTGAATTGGCACGGTCATAAATCACAGAGGAATTGCGTTGCATGGTACCAGTTTCCAAAAAGTAGACGCCCATTCTTTCTCCACCAAACTGGATATGCTGGGTATCTACTCCATAAAATGCCAGTTGTGATTTGGCTGTTTTACCTATGGTGTTGTCGGGCAGTCGTGTGATGAACTGACTATTATGTCCCATACTGGCGAGCGATGCAGCCACATTGGCTTCTGCTCCACCATAATTGGCTTCAAAGGATTTTGCCTGCTGAATTTTCTGATGTCCCGGAGGTGACAGTCGGAGCAGCAGTTCTCCGAAGCAAGTGATAGAAGGTTTTGGGGTTTGCATGTATTGCGTTATTTAGTTCTTATCGTGGATTCCCTGATGATCAGCTCACTTTTAAGAATGGCGATCTCGTGGGCATCCATTGGATTTTCTTCCTTGAGGAAGTGTAGCAATTTCTTGACTGCCAGTTGCCCAATTTCGTAGGCAGGTTGCCCAACTGTTGTAATGGCTGGAGAAATCAAGGCTGATGCAGGCTCATTACTGAAACCCGCGACCATTACGTCTTCAGGTACTTTAATGCCTTCTTCCTGTAAGACTTTTAGGGCGCTGATGGCTACCATATCACTAAGTCCAAGTACAGCATCAAACTCAACACCTTGTTTGAGCCATTCCCTGATAGCTTGTTCCCCATTTTCGTAAATCAGCTCTGTTTCCTTGATCAGCAATTGGCTTTCCATATTGAAGCCATTCTCTTTGAGCGTTTCGTAAATACCATTTATCCTGTCACGGTAAATGCTGGCTTGTCGGTCTCCTGTGATGACTGCCATTTTCTTGCAACCCTGATCGATCAGGTGTTGTGCAAGTTGGCGTGCAATCTTAAAGTCATCTGTCAGGATTTTGGAGGCATCTACCTCTTCAATATATCGGTCAAAGAAAAAAAGTGGGATGTCTCTTTCCTTGATCTGATTCAGATGTTTATAGCTTTTTGTACCTATTGCCGGAGAGATCAAAATGCCGTCCACTCGGCTGGAAATCAGGGTGTCAATATTTCTGATTTCCCGCTTCTCATTTTCCATTGACTGGCAAATCACGACACTGTACCCTTCAGCATAGGCTGTTTCCTCAATGCCACTGATGGCCTGAGAGAAAAAGTGTCTTGAGATTCTTGGGATGACTACACCGATGGTTTTTGAGCTGCTTTTACGTAAGTTGGCAGCCATTGAATTAGGCTGATAAGCCAACTTTTTGGCCGTTTTTTGTACCATCAAGCGTGTCTTTTCAGAAATACGCGGGTGATTATTCAATGCTCTCGAAACAGTTGAACTGTTTAGGTTCAGCGCTTTAGCTATATCGTGAATAGTTGTGGGCTTCTTTCTCTCCATCTCTTACTTCTTAATCAATATTTTTCGAATATAATCCAATTTATCACTTTGAGCAATCGATTGCATAAAAATTGTCATTTTCTCACTGAAAAGAAGTAGCGATCAAGTGGATGTTTCAAAAAAAACAAACATGTCTCCTAACGGTAAAAAACACTACAGATTCAAGTGTTTTGGGCTTACATAATTCCATATGTCTGAGGAACAATCTACAAGTCAAAAACCTTCTATAGTAATAGAAGTAACGGTTAATTCAATTATACACTAACACCCGAAAGGGCATTGACATGGTAGATGTTTCAGTATTTGAGTCGCTGAAAGCTGACTTCAGGGGTGAACTGATTCAGGAAGAAGATGCTCAGTATGATGATGTACGGAAGCTGTACAATGGAATGATTGACAAGCATCCGGGGTTGATTGCTCGTTGTTCTAACGTAGCAGATGTGATTACAGCTGTCAAGATTGCTCATCAGCACAGTTTGCTAGTGGCCATCCGAGGTGGAGGTCACAATGGTCCAGGATTGGGAAGTTGCGATGACGGATTACTGATCGACCTTTCTGGTATGAAAGGTATTCACTACAATCAGAATGACAAAACAGTGCGGGTAGAGCCTGGCTGTACACAAGGAGATGTTGACCATGCAACGCATGCTTTCGGGCGAGCGGTTCCGGCAGGGATTGTTTCATGTACCGGTATTGCAGGCCTTACTTTAGGAGGTGGACATGGTTACCTCTCACGCAAATATGGCTTGACCATCGATAATTTACTTGAAGCTGATGTGGTCTTGGCTGACGGAAGTCTGGTAACAGCAAGTGAGTTTCAGAATGAAGACCTGTTCTGGGCTATCCGAGGTGGTGGCGGTAATTTTGGTATAGTAGTTAGCTTCTTGTTCAAGACGCATCCGGTAGATATGGTATATGCTGGACCGATATTTTATGATATCAGCCATGCCAAGGAAATAATGCAGTGGTACCGAGGTTTCTTGCCAAACTGTCCAGTTGATCTTTGTCCATTTATAGGTCTGAAGACAGTACCTTCAACTCCTCCATTCCCTGAAGCAATTTGGGGTAAGAAAATATGTGCAATCATTTCTTGCTACACAGGCCCTTTGGATAAGGTGGATGAAATAATGAAACCGATTAAGGAAGAGCTTCCAGAGCCTTTGATGTATGGTATGCAGGAAATGCCATTTACAGCCATCCAGTCTTTGTTTGATCCACTATTGCCAAAAGGATTGCAGTGGTACTGGAAAGGGGACTTTGTCAAGGAATTGCCAGATGAGGCTATTGATGCGCATATAGAAAATATCATGAAGTCTCCTAGTGAACTGTCATTGATGCATATGTACCCAATTGATGGAGTTGTACACGATGTCAATCCTGAAGATACTGCTTGGAGTTGCCGTGATGCAAGATGGTCAATGGTAATTGCTGGTATTTCACCAGACCCAGAAAAGAAAGATGAATTGATGAAGTGGGGCAAAGCATATTGGGAGGCTGTCCACCCTTATAGTATGCAGGCTGCTTATGTCAACTTTATGATGGAAGAAGGAGACGAAAGAGTGAGGGCAACTTATGGTAGTAATTATGATAGGCTGGTACAGCTGAAATATAAGTATGACCCAAACAATTTCTTCTGTGTAAATCAGAATATTAAGCCAACTACTTAGACAAGTCAGCTCGCTGTAAGGTTTTGGTATCTACAAATCTTACAGCGAGTGTAAAATGTTGTATAAATAGTCCAATTTTATTTACAAAATAACATTTTGCATAAGTGTTTGATATTCAATTGTTAGTGCTTTTGTTATCATTGATTAACAAAAAAAGGTGATGAAATAGTACCATTATTTAATCAAATAGTACTATACTTGTATCATCAAACAACAACGAAATATCAATTCCCAATCAAACGGGAAAGTATATATAGATTTTGATTGATAATGGGTTAATAAATTAGGTTAAAGTGAAAACCTCTCTGGTATCCGGAGAGGTTTTTTTTTATACCTTATTCTGTGGCGGTCAGTTTCTTCAGTTCTGCCAATGATAACAGAATGCCAAGCTGGGCACTGTAGTACTTTGCTTTCGCTGCCGCCACTTCAGAGGCTACTTCCATAGCAGCCGCTTCCGTTTCAAGACCTGCTTTTACCATATTGTCAGAAAGTGACTGTTGTTCTTCCCTCAGTTGCATTGCTTTTAAAGCCGTAGCCTCCAATGCTTTGGAATGCTGATAGCTCAAATAGGCAGTTTGGATGGCAGTTTGATTGTCTTTGATGACCTTAGCTAAGTTTTCTTCAGCCATTTGTTTTTGGATAATACTGGTCTGCCTGTTGGCACTGCGTTTTCCAAAAGTGAAAATATCCCACTTGAGCATTAGTCCCAATAACTTATAGTCATCAGGAATAAAGTCAAAACCGCTTTGATATTGATAGGTACCAAACAGGAATAGCTCAGGTATGTAATCCCTGTTGGCATATGCTTCTCCATGATCAGCCTGTTCTACAGTTAGCTGAGCTTTTCTGATAGCAAGATTGTCACCTTCCTGTAATTTATTCAGGTCTGTTTTTAAATCTTCGGATGTGCTAGAAGTCATCTCCTGCAAATGAATCTTCTTGTTTGGTGGAATACCTATCAAGTTTTTCAGTTGACTGTGAAAGGTCGCCATTTCATGTTGGGTCTGGAGCTGCTCTTGTTTGAGATTTAGCAATTCGGCTTCCATTGCCAGTTTCTTGATCTTGAGTTGCAATCCTGCATCAATTGCATTTTCAAGATCTTTTAGGTCAGCTTCTTGAGCCTTTATTTTCCATTGCTGTTCTTCTAGTTCATACTGCTTGACAAGACTACCGAGGTACAGTTTTTTTACGCCCAAAGTCAGTTCTTGCTTGGCTTCTTCCAATGCAATTTGTTGGATCTCAAGTTGTGCGTTTGTTGCATCAACACCTGACTTTACCTTAAAAAGGGGAGTGATCGGTTGTATCAGGCTTATGCCTGCCAGAAAGGTGTTCTTCTCGGTAAAGTTAACAGGTATAGCAGGAAAGATAATTGGAATTGGTGCTGTAGGTAGATTGACTAAATCACCTTCCTGTACCTGTAATGGATCAGGGTTAAAGATGTACCCACCATTGGCGATTAGTTTTGGGTAATAGTTGTGTTTTGCATCCTTGACAGCTGCCTGAGCGAGGTCCATCTGAAAAGAGGCTAATTTTATTTCACTGCTTTCTGTAATGGCACGATCAATGGCTTCCTGCATACTCAGCGTGATCAGACTGTCTGTATCTTGAGCAGGAAGCCAAATGGAATATCCCAATAAAAAAGTTAGCAGCATCGGTATTATTTTCATCTTATCATTGGGTTTGGGTAGGGATAGAACTGGTATCGGCAGGTTCATTTTTAATAAAAAGCATATAAAGAATAGGCACAGCGATCAGTGTCATAAACATGGAGAAAATTAATCCAACAGCAATAACACTTGCCAATGGAGACCAAAGTGGAGAACCGGAGATGATCATAGGCAAGACTCCAACGGCAGCAGCCATCGTGGTAAGAAAGATGGGACGTAGTCTTCTTTTGCCTGCTTCCAAGGCAGCTTCTTTTGTGGACATGCCATGATCCCTGACGAGTTCATCTGCATGGTCTACCAGAATGATGGAGTTGCGCACTACCACACCTGACAGGCTGATCAATCCCAAAAAAGAAGTAAAGCCAAAAGGGTTGCCTGTCAATATTAACCCAGTAAAAGCTCCAAGCAGGCTGAGCGGGATGGCTGCCATCACAATCAGTGTTTCGGCAATATTCCGGAACTGAAAAAGCAGAATCACAAAAATCAGGATCAGGCTGATGCTGAGAGCTACAACCATCTCGGAGAAAGTTTCTTCCTGACTTTCATACTCTCCGCCATAGGTCATCTTATAACCTTTAGGAAGCTGAATTTTTTCCACGTCAGGTCGTATACTTGCCAATACGTCAGCGGGTAAAGCTCCTTCTGTTTCACACCCAATGGTGATGGTTCGGAGTCCATTTCTGTGAACTATCCTTCCGGTTTGCCATTCAGGTTCCAGGTTGGCAATTGCCCGCAAAGGTACCACTCCTCCTGTAACGGGTGAGGCTACATACAGGTCCGAAACGTCTTCGAAGGTGTTTCTACTGGTTTTCTCCAACCTGAATATTACGTCTACAGGTGTCTCGTTTTCCCATAGTTCGGTTACCGGATAGCCCCTAAAACCAATGGCAGTGTACATCCCGACAACACCCCTTGTAATACCCAGCTGGTTAGCGACTTCATCTTGGATATCGATCTTCAAGGAGAGCAGGTCATCTCTGAAGTTGGTCCTGACCCGTTTGGAGCCGGAGGTATTTTTCATGATTTCAACTACCTGTTCTCCAAGTTGCTTCAGTCTCTGTATATTGTTTCCACTGATGCGCACTTCCACCTGACTTTTAAGTGGCATGCCTTGCTGAAGGATTTTAACTTCTATATTTCCTTCGGGAACATCATTGGACAATTGGGAAGAGAGTTTCTCAGATAAGGTCGAAGTGGCTTCCTCAGAGATAGTATTGACCATCAGTTGGGCAAAATTATCAGCAGGAACTTCAGGTTCAAGGTTATAGTAAAATCGAGGAGCACTACCCCCAATAAAAGAGGCATAACTGGTAACATCATCTTCAGCAGAAAGGGCTTTTTCGATTTTCTTGACGGCTTGATCAGTCTTACTGAAACTGCTGCCTTCCGGTAAGGTAAGTTCCACTACAAACTGGTTTCGTTCAGCAGCAGGGAAAAACTTTTCTTTGACAAACAGCTTAAAACTTCCGCCCAGCATCACGACAAGTATGGCAAGCAACACAATGGTTTTAGGACGTTTAAATGCCCAATCAATGATACTGTCATATCCGCTTTGCATGGCATCTAATGGGGAAAACCGCTTTGGCTTGTCTTCACCTTTTCCTTCAGAAAGTCCCTTTTTGATAAAAGTATAGCATAGGTAGGGAGTCAGTAGCATGGCAACCATAAAGGAGCTGAAAAGGGCAATCGCTACTGCCAAAGGGAGCGAATAGATAAACTCTCCGACAATGCCTGAAAGGAAAGACATCGGTAAAAAGGATGCGATAATCGTAAGGGTCGCTGTCAGTACTGGAATAAACATATCTGAGGCACTGCGCCAACCTGCTTCCCATCGGCTTAACCCCTCATCCAGTTTTTCCACATAATTATCGGCAATGACAATGGCATCGTCCACGACCATACCTAGTACGATAATCAAACCTGCTAATGAAACCTGATGCAATTCAATTCCGGCAAAGTTGAGTGCGGCAAAGGTAAGTGCTACTGTTACTGGAATAGCCATTGCAGCAATGGAGGCAACACTGAATGGCAGTAGCAGCATTGTTACGATAATAACCGATACAATGGCAATGAAAAACTCACGGACAAAATGGTTGACACTTTCTTTGACGACAGTAGGCTGATCGACAATAATATTGGTGGAAACTCCTGTAGGGAAAAGGCTTTCAGCTTCTGAAACTTTAGCCCTTACATCATCTCCAAACTCTACAATATTGAAACCTTCCTGCATCTCGATAGCAATCAGGATCGTGTTTGTGTCATTGACCCTTACCTGATAGGTTGGGTCCTTGAATCCCCTTTTGATATTGGCAACATCTTTGAGCCTGACGGTTTCTCCCTGAGGCGTGATAAATATTTGTTGGTTACCCAACTCGACTTCTGAAGCATAAAAATTGGTAGTATGTAGAGGCAGGGTAATCTCTCCAATATTCAACTCTCCTGCATATTGTACAGTGTTCTGAGAACGAATAACCTTGATGATATCCTCTATTTTCAATCCATCTTTTCCGCTGTACTGTACCAACTGCTGAGAAGTGGAGGTGACAAAAATGGCTTCTTCCTGCTCACCATGCCGTTTGATTTTAGAGGTTTGGGGCAGTTCTCGGAGTGCATCTTCTACAAGCCTTACATACTGCCTCAACTGTGTTTGGTCAAGACTGTCTGATGAAATGGCAATGAGTAAGGCGACGGTGTCTCCAAAATCCGAGTCTACAACAGGAGACGTAGCCTCTGATGGGAGTGAGGTTTTGTAGAGGACGTTCAGCCCGTGTTGCAGTTTGCTCCAGAACAGGTCTGTATCCTTTACCCATTTCTGAAGCTCGACAACAATGATAACCCTTCCTTCTGTGGAGGTGGAATAGGTTTTTTCTTTCCTGACTTCTTCAAAGCTGAAGAGGTATTCCTCGATTTTGTGGGTGACTTGTTCTTCAACTTGCAGGTTATTGGCTCCGGGGTAATAGGAGACGACCAATGCCTGTGGAATTTCCATGGCAGGGTTTTCACGTCGAGGCATTTCCAGCAGTGCATAGACTCCAGCCAGCAGCGCCAATATGGTAAATACCAACGTGACCTGATGGTACTTCATGGATCCTTTTACAATTCGCATATTGCTTTAGGTCATTAAAAAAGCGAAACAATAAATTTACCCTTTTTTGGGTGTGTGTTTTGACAGTGAGACAGAAGTGCCTTCTTCCAGTTTGGATTGTCCTTCGGTGATGATTTTTTCGCCAGGTTTGACACCTTTCAGGATTTGCAGGCTTTCACCACTGACACCACCAATTTCGATGATTCTCTTGTGGACATTCATCTTTTTCTCATCCAGTACATAGACATAAGAAGAACCATAAGCATCTCTGATTACTGCCTGAGCAGGGATTGAAACTCGCTGACTGGAACTTTCAAGAAAAAGGTCAACAACGGCAATCATACCAGGTTGGAGTTGCTGGTCAGGATTGGCTACCTCAATTTCAGCATTGTAGGTACGGGCTGGAGGCGTGGCAACCTTTCCCAATAAGGAAATCTTGCCTTCAGTAGCGGGGATTTGGTCATTGGAAGGGAGTGTAACCCGTACCTTTTGTCCCACTTTTACTTGAGAAATTTCCGTTTCTGGAATATTGATTTTAACCTTGACTGGGTCAGTCCTGACAATGGAAAAAAGTGGTGTGCCTTGTCCAACAACCTCATTTCCTTCTACCTTTTTCATGGCTACATAGCCATTTATGGGGGAGGTGATTCGGGTGTCGCTCACTTTTTTGGAGGCAACGTTATAAGCGGCTTTTGCCTTTTCGTAGGCGGATTGCATTTTGACCCAATCCGCCTCTGTGATACTTCCTTGCTCATAAACCTGTTTGAGTCTTTTGTACTGGTCTTCTGCTTCTTGTAAATCTGCCGCAGCCACTTTTTTGCCAGACTGATAATCAGTAGGGTCAAGTGTTGCGATTGTTTGTCCCTTTTTGACTCGGTCGCCTTCCTTAACCATTACTTTTGAAACTTTTCCGGCAACCATAAACCCCAAGTTCGCCATATGGGAGGGAAGGATTGAACCCGTCAGGCGAAGTGTGTTTCCTGCGGAAGTAAGTTGTACCTCTGCTACACTGACTTTTATGTCAGGCGGCTGAGCTGTTTGGGAGGTGTCTTTGTGATTGCAAGCTGTCAGGAGGGTTAGACAGTAGGTGATGATTAATATGAAATATGAATATTTCTTTATTTCAGTATTCATAAAGAGAGCGTGTTCAAGAGAGAGGAAATTTGAAATGGAGTGATCTCATTCTCTTAACAAAAAATAGAACAGAAATGTCATTTTTTATTTAAAACAAGAAAGCCTGAATACCACAATAGCAGTATTCAGGCTTCCATAATAGGTTAAAGCAGGAAAAAACGATCGGTCTTTACTTCTTCTCAAAATTCAAGGCAGCAGAATTGACACAATACCGTAGCCCAGTAGGTTGGGGACCATCCTCAAATACATGTCCCAGATGCCCGTCGCATTTGGCGCAAATCACTTCAGTACGGTTCCAACCAAAACTTTTGTCAGTTTCTTCCAGTACATTGGTTTTGTTGATCGGCTCATAGAAACTTGGCCATCCTGTACCTGAATCGAATTTGGCTTTCGACGTGAACAGGGGCAAGCCACATCCGGCACAAGTGTAGATACCTTCCTGCTTGTTCTCGAGGAGGTCGCCTGTAAAAGCACGTTCAGTTCCTTTTTGTCTGAGAACCTTGTACTCCATTGGTGTCAGTTCCTTTTGCCACTCCTCGGCAGATTTTTCCACTTTTGCAATGTTATGACTGCCTCTGGTATCTTGTGCATAAACACCAATCGAAAATGCTAAAAGCATTGCTACAAATATTGTATTCAATCTGATGAGCCATTTCATAATCAAGAAGTTTTGGTTTAACTGTTTGATCCTTAAATAAATAAGCTTGAATTCAGATAAAATGTTATCTCAAATTATCATAAAACTATCTTATTGCTCGGATATGGAAGGAGTTATGGTCACCCTGATCGCATTTTCAACTGTAGGGTAGTCGTAAGCATCATCAACTTCCATGACATTTCCATTTTCATCCAAACCTCCATTCAGTCTGAGCGGTTGAGAGATGCCTGCACCAGGAAACTCGTTTACTTCTGTACCAGCATCCCAAAGCATAACCATTGAAGTAATGTCGGTGGCAACAGTTGTTGAAATAGAAGCTAGGTCAATTCCCATTTCCATAGGAGCATAAAATAAGTCATTGGTCTCGACTAGCATGGTCGCAAAACTTAGGTAGTCACCTTCTTCTGCGTCAAAAGTGAATGAGTAAGTATTTCCAGGTAGTAGAGGACCCGGATTCCCTGCACCATTTGGTGTATTAAAGATACCAGATTGTCTTACACCATCCTTAGTTTGTACACTGTTAAGTAAATCAGCAGGTGTACCGTCTTCCGCCAGTCCTTCAAGACCTTCTCCAAAGTCAGCGGCACTTTCTTCAAAGAGAGGCATTGTACCACTTTCGTGAATTACCCAGACCCCCGGAGCCAATGGCGAAACATAACCTGTGTTTGCCTCCAAAAACTCTCCAGTCATAGCTGGGTTACCATCTTCCGCAAGCTGTTCAATTCCGTTGGCAGCCATTTGTCCTTCCTCAAAAAGAGGGTTGGGAGCGGTATGTACCACAAATGTACCCGGAGCAAGCGGCGTGGAACTTCCTGACAGGTTTTCAATAGTCACCGTAAACATGTCCGCTCCGTCGTTGGCAATCATGACCTTGATATTGTCAGCTACAGCAGGGTAGGAGTAGCCGTCATTTATCATATCAATGGTTTGCACAGTTCCGTTTTCGTCTTCCCCAACTTCAGGCCCACCATTGGCAGGCTGGTTTGGTCCTGCTCCTGGCTCTTCATTTACTTCTGTTCCGGCATCCCAAAGCATGATCTGGTTTGTAATGTCACCGCTGATCGGTGCATCGTCTGCATACAGTTCGATACCTTCCCCGTCAGGTGCATAAAAGAGATCGTTGGATGCTCCATACATGGTCGCAAAGGAAAGTTTGCTGCCCAGTCCTGCATGGAAGGAGAATGTAAAACTGTTTCCGGGTGTGGCTGGTCCAGCCTCCGAACTGCCGACTGGCATATTAAAGACACCCGACTGAAAGAACATCTTCTCAGGCATGATGTTTTCGATGGTGACCGTATAGCTTACAGGTGATATTTCGGGCATATTGCCGCCGTTGTCGTCATCATCACATTGTGTGAAAAGCATCAGAAGAGATGCAGCAAAGAAAAACTTACTTATTCCTTTCATTTTCAATCAGTTTTTTTGAGATAAATAACTATTGGTTTCTGATTCAAAACTCAGGAATAAGTATCATGCAGAAGTCACAGACCTTTCACAATTCAGTCAAATTTCCATTTTCTTTTGTGATGATTTGATTTTTGAGGTGATGTCAGATAGGAGAGACAAGTAGCTAATTACGATTGTGGTCAGTTTTAAAATATTGGATTAGTGCTATCTTTAGAAAAAATGTGCTTAGAGAAATCATAACCAAATTTAATCAGAATGAAAAATGAGATTGAATATGGATTTTGGTTTTGGAATCAAAAGTTGATAGGGGTTCTTTCAATGCTTGCAGTTCTGTCAGGATATGAGTTAGATGAAGTAGGGATTGATATTGTCAAGCAAGATCTTAAGTATACCAACAATGAAAAAGAGCAGTGGATGACTTATGTATTGAATGGATCGAAACATACTATTAAGTTGAAACTCGCCTATGATGCTGAAGATAATCCGGATATGATACACATTGTGATTTGGGCAGATAAAGAGTTGAAAGAGAAACTAGAGATGTTAGATTTATTTCAATGTATGTTTAAAAATTTTGAACTTGAACATTAAAAAGTACTCGTACTATATAAAAAATGGCTGAAAAAGATAATTCCTTTTTCAGCCATTTTTTATGCCCCAAATTTATACCGCCATATTTGCCACAGGCAAAGTAAAAGTAAATACGGTTCCTTGTCCTACGGTACTTTCCACTGAGATATCTGAGTGATGTTGCTCGATAATATTTTTGACGATTGCCAAGCCAAGTCCTGAAGAGGTTTTGTATTCTGCTCCTTTATAGTAGCGCTCAAAAATATGGGGCAGCATCTCGGATTTGATGCCAGTTCCGGTATCTGCTATACGTAACCTTACATTGGCCATATCAGCTGAGTCCACTTCAATATTGATAGTGTCACCATCCTCACAAAACTTGATGGCATTGTCGATCAGGTTTTGCAATACACGGTCGATCAGGTAAATATCAGCTTCCACGAGTGGGGTATTCTTTGCCACAATCGTATTGATACTGATTCCTTTTTTCTGAGAAGTCAGTCGATATTTATGAGCCACATCGTGAACCAGTTCACCAACTGAGAATGGCTCCTTGTTCAGCTTGACTTGATTGGCTTGCAGTTTGGAGAGTTCGAACAGGTCATTGACCAGTTTTTTCAGCCGCTCACACCCTTCAAAAATTATGGTCAGGTAGCGGTTTCTGTCTTCGTTGGAGATATTTTCCTGCTTGATCAGCAGTGTCTCGGCAAATCCCTGAATATTGGAGATCGGAGTACGCAGGTCGTGTGAAATATTACTGATCAGTTCAACCCTAAGTTTGTCGACCCCTTTCAGTTCCTCGATATTCTGCTCGATGGTTGCCGCCATCTCATTAAAGGCTGTCCCGATCTTACCCAACTCGTCATTGTTCTTGACGGTAATGCGAGACTTCAGGTCACCTTCCCGAAAATGCCTGATGCCTTCCGTAATCTTGTTGAGTTTCTGTGTGATAATCCAGATCAGTATCAGACCAATCAGGGCAGAAACAATCAGAATGGTGACCATCGTCTTGATGGAGAGTGCCAGAATATAACTGCCTTCCACCATTTCAGAGACGGAAACATATTCCTGACTTGCCAGTACAATATAAATGTAGCCCATCAGCTGGTTGTCCTCAATCACTTTGGCGGCAGAAAAAATCTTGCTTTCACCCGGATTGCGGGGATCATCTCCATAAATAATATTTCCCTTGTCACTTTCCAGAAATGTTTTGACAGGTGCAAGTGATACCGTTTCCAGTTTTACCACTTTTTTTGGCGCAACATAACTCAAAATTTTTCCATTCGGGTCAAGCAAATAGACCTCAACACTGGGGTTGATCACCATCATGGAGTGCATAATATCCTGTATCGCTTTTTCGTTGATCACGCCATGATTGAGGAAAGGTTTCAGTTCCTGAACCGTATGGGCAGCCAGTTCTCGGTTCAGTTTCTGGTTGACCTCAATGGCATAGTTGCGAGCCGACTGTACAGAAATCCGCAAAGCAACCAAACCGAAAACCAGCAACACCAGCAGGAAGATGGCAGAAATCTGCCAATACAATGTTGAAAAAATTTTTCCTCTTTTTGCCATCAGTCTATGTCTTTGAATTTGTAGCCAACACCCCAGGTCGTCAGAATAAACTCAGGGGCATGCATATCTTTTTCAATCTTTGAGCGCAGTCGGTTGATATGGGAATTGACGGTATGTTCAAACCCTTCAAACTCAACACCCCAAACCATATTCAGTAACTGGATGCGGGTATAGGTACGACCCGGATTGGACGCCAGCAAAACCAGCAGGTCAAACTCTTTAGGTGAAAGTTCTACCTGCTCATTGTACACCTTGACAATTCGTTTTGGCAGGTTGATAGAAAGGTTCGGCAAGTTGATTTCCTCTTCTTCCTTTTCAGTGGTAGCGGGCTTTGACGCATAAAAATCACGCCTTGAGATCACTTTTACCCTTGCAATAAATTCCCTGATGCTAAAAGGTTTGGTAATATAGTCGTCAGCACCAATCTCCAGTCCAAGCACCTTATCTATCTCTTCAGACTTGGCCGTCAGCATAATGATGGGCGTATCAATTTTTTCCATCCTGATCTGCCGACAAATCTCAAAGCCATCCATACCCGGCAGGCGTATATCCAATACGATGATGCGGTAGGTTTCATTTAAAGCTTTTACAAGTCCTTCCTTTCCATCAAAGACCCTGTCAGTATCAAACCCAAGGTCTTTCAGGTGAATGGAAAGCAATTCAGATATATCATGGTCGTCCTCTATGATCAATACTTTATCCATATCATCTCATTTTTTTGGAAAGGTAAGATATGGATATCACAGAATTGTCACAAAAGCAGTGAAGGAAGTGTGAGGTAGGGGAGAGTGGCAAATTATTTATTGGTAGAACAGCAGAAAGGTTTCATTCAACTTGTTACCTATTTCACTGATAAATAAAAAGTTTTCCAGATGGTTTAATCAAGTTGGGTATGGTGTTACAGGTGGATTGCACCATAACACCAACCCATATTATCTATATCTTTTTTATTTTCTAGGCTCAAAAAAACTTTACGGAGTTTTGACCTTTGGAAGAAGTATTAGAAAATGAAACAGATAGAGTTTGAAATAAATAGAATGATTCAGGAAAAACAGTTATACGATGTAGGTGGTTTATCAAATTAATGGTCACCTAGAACTCACACTGTAGAAGCTGTAATTTACAAGGAGGTCGATATTTGAATAGTTGGTGACAATTTAGAGTCTCATCAAAAAATGGACGCCCCCGAAAAAGAAGAGACGTCCATCTAATGAAGAGGTTATTTTGATAAGTAGGGCTACCCACACTTATTCAATATTAAAATTATATATTAGCCAGCTGACGCAAAATCGTAGGATCTTGAATCTTATCATCCTTTGCGAGTAATAACATCTTAGAGATAATCTCGGCCGTTTTTGGATCTTCATCCACAAATGGCAGGAATATTTTTCCTCTTTGTTGAGAATGTACAGGCAGGATATTCATGGCCGCACCACCTTGAAGGTGAACCATGCCACTACCCAAATGCAAGGAGTAATTGCCTTGCGTTCCCTCAATAAGTATATGGCTTTCTTTCACGGTTACATTGGACAGTTTGAAGAGCATTGCCGTTTCACGGGCAATAGCGGCTCTTAATTCGATTGATGACTGACTAGTCTCCGGATCAACTTCACCAACATGGGCTACGGAAACCACAAGGTCAAGGTCACGCATAATCTCAGAGAAGGTACGCTCCGAAATCTCTGTCATCCCCAGTGGCTTCCAGCTTGACTTCTGATAAAAAGAAACCATTTCGATGCTTGGACTTTCCACATCGCTAGGGTAGAACCAATCAGCATAAGCCATCAAGTTAACGATAAAGCTTTCACCATGGAAAACCTTTTGTAACCCTTCTTCATGGTTAACAATCCATCCTCTAGATTTGAGCAAGGCCAATGTCTTGTTGACTTGAATCTGATAGCCAGCATATCGGCGGGAGCAATGCCCTTCTTTTTGCTCGTCTTCAGTCGGTAAATACAGTTCTCTAAAGATTTGCTTAAATGGTTGTTTGAGCTGGTTCACAAAACAATGCTGTTGATAGCTTGCCCACTCCTTGGTATGGAACAAGTCTGTACAGTGCGCAATGCGTAGCTCATTCTCCGGTTCCTGTGCCACACCATTTGCTGAATACAATGAACCATCTTTCCAGAAACCATGCGTTTCACCGGACATAAATACCAAATCCTTCAACAGCGGTTGGATCACAGGATGCTCCATTAGTATCTGAACTTCAGTTTTCGTGAAGGAGTCTCCTGAAATCATTGCCTCCTCAAGACTAACACGTGCACGCTTGTATTGCGCTTTCAGTTTTGTCACGGCGTCCTTTAGGGCGAGTATACGTTTGTCTTTCTTGTATTTGGCAGGAATTGACTTTTGTGCATTTCCTCCTTTGGTAATTGTTAGACTGGCGATTCCTTTTTCTGAAATGGCAATACGCACTTCTGTACCATCTAAAACGACTTCTGAGTTTTCCATAATCTGGTTGACCTCTCTGGCTTCCATTGCCCAGGTCAAACGCTGAGGGTCAGGATACCCTGCAGTACGTGCAAGGTTGTCCATTGCGATTTGAGTCGACAGCTTTTCACTCGCCTGACGCTGAGATCCAAATTGCTTACTCTCTTTCAAGAACTTTTGCAGGAATTGATAACGAGCCAATACATCCTTTTCAGGATTTTGACGGCTGAGTGGCACCAAACCAAACACCTTTAGGTAGTCTTGGTTTCTCTTGTCAACTATACGCTTTCGCACTTCCGTAATCTTGGTTTTACCTAGAATCACATCAGCATAGAGCTGTGCCCTTTTCTGGCCTCCGGCACTTAAGAATTTGGCTGATTTGTAGACCATGTCCCAGCGCTTTTTACCTAATTCCTTATAAGCATTGGCAAACCAATCAACATCGACGGCTCCATTGGAGAAGTCATCAAGGGATAGCTTGGAATATTGGGCGATCTCTTCTGCTGACGGATTGGTGCTGTCGTCCTTGGTATGTGCCTGCAGCCACCACACCGCAGATGAAAGTTTCCATCCTAGGTTACGCTCCACAAATGGCAACCATTGAGGCGCATACATAACAATATCCATTAGCTGCTGTGGAGTTAGTTTTAGCTCTTTTACATGTTGGTCAAAAAGTGCCTGACTATCTGCTGCTTTTGGATGGCTGACACGAATCAAGTGTGACATACTCTCTGCCAGTGACACCTCGTTGTTGTAATAACTCCCAGTCCTTACAAATTTCTCTTTGCCGATTTTAGCAATAAACTGAAAGAATTTTTCGACACCATAGATACGTGAAATCTTCTCGACTAGCTTACTTACACTAGACTCCGAGACGGTTCTCTCTAATTCGATCTCGAGTATACGTTGCAGTACATTCGTCTTGATTTCTTGGAGTACAGGATATTTTTCGTAGTCTTCCTTACTCAGATATTCCTGATAGTATCTCTTTTTTCCTTCCAAACTCAATGTACTGACGCGATTTGGTTCAAAAGAGATCCAATAAAGATCATCTTTAGAGACTAAGTCATGCTGATAGGCTTTTGCATAAAGTTGGAAGGACGGGAGTTCTCTTTCAGGAATTTCAGTCCCCATAAAACTCAACTGCCATTGGTTAAGCTCCCAATACGCCTTGAACAAATCGTCTTCACTATCTTCTAAGTGCGTCGCCCTATTAATAATTACTTGAATCTTTGGAAGTTCAAACCAAGAGAATGTCTGCTTCCCATAAGCATATTTTTCTTTGTAAGGTATGGGGGTATAATCCACTGGTGCTACCGCAAGAAAACAACTTGATAGGTACGAACATAAAAGCCCTTGTTTGTCTTCGTACGGATATTTCTGTTCCAGAAGTCTAAGAATCGTTTCCAGAGGATTATTATCATAGTAGTACCTTTCAGATTTTGCTCGATAAGGATCATTGAGGGTCAATATCGGAATCAAAGTATCTAGGTTAGACCTTGTCGTTGGAAATAGACCCTTCGTATTATCGCCTGTTTCTGTCCTGAACACATTTAGATTTAATAGGCTCAAGTCCAATGGGGTTAGACCGGAAGCTTGGTACCATTGATCCCACTCTTCTGCCAAGGGATAGTTCTCCAGTTTGAAAGATTTGCGATTATCTAAAGTGTAATCAAGCGGTTTAAACACATTGCCTAAAATCCTATGTTCGCTTTCTCGCTGATACTACACTTCGTATTCATATCCAGCATTTGCTTCGAAACGTTTCGCTAAGTCCGCCAAAGCAGCATTGATTTTAGCTATCGATTGTGTATATCCATATTTCGTATTGCTATCTGTCATCAATGGGATGCGGTACTTGGCAATGATTTCCTCCAATACCTGACGACGGTCTTTAGGGTAATTTGTCAGCAATACTTTGGTAGGGTCATAAATTCCTCCATAGCCATTTTCATAAGTAGCTTCCGCCATTTTATTCGCCTCACTTTGTAATAAAGTGACTGCATCCTGTTCTGTTTTCGTCAACTTTGGACGATTCACAACAAAGTCATTGGTGGTAGCTTCTACCCATTGCAGATAAGTGGTTCCTTTTGGCTCTTCAATCCCGACTTGTCCTTCAATAGGACCCTGAAATTGATCTGTACCTTTCAGTGCGACAAGGTAATCTAAACCCACAAGCCGTTGTTCGGCATTTTTTTGTGCCAATAAAGTCTTGATGGTTGAGAGTAAGAAAGATGGATTTACCACAAAGAAAAAGTGATGGATCAACTTCTTGATTCCTTTAGATTTCCCTTTCAGCAACTCTATAAATACAGGTAATTCCTCAAAATCAACGTTTGCAGCGATCAATACTTTCAACGCACTTTCCCGAAGTGTCATAGATTTGTCCTGCAAAAAACGGAATGCAAAGTCACGTTGGTGAGGTAATACTTCTCTTTTGATTTGATCAGACTTCAAAGGATCATAATAAACTCCAAATGGCAGGATTGCATTGACAATCGAATACCGGGCATCTGAATCGACTTGCTGATAGACAGGATAGATGCGTTCACAATCTTCTGGATCCCCCAAGTCAAGAACATTTATAATCGACCTGACCAGCTCATCTGCCTGTACCTTTCTTTCTTCCCAAGCAAATAGCTTTGTTTGAAGCATGATCCCTTCTCTCGGAACCCTTTGTACCATCTCAATACATGAATTAACGAAACGATCTTTCTGGATATCATCAGCTTCTGCATGATGTACATTGAAGGCCTTTAACGCATAGAACCGGACAGTTTCATTTTCGTCTTCCAAATTGTCTTTGGAGGTCAAATAGTAATAGCTATTCACTTTCAATTCATTGGCAATACGCAGGGCCAATAGCCGCTTGATTGCTTTTGGATCAGCAGCCAAATGCTTCAAGTGGGCGGCTAGTTCTAAACCTGTATTTTCAGTTGCACAAGCCCACAAAGCCATATAAGCTTCAAGATTATCCTTACTTTGAATCCCTTCTGCAATCTGTTCAGGTTCCTCCAAAAAATGCTCAGCCAAGAGAAACCCTTGTTTGATCATTGATTGCTTTTCGGCACTGATATCTAAGCCTGTCCAGACATCAAAGGCTCTCACCACCGAAGCAAAGCGGTACATCTGCTCACGGTTAATCAAGTGGATAAATTCTTTGAATACGGACAGTGGACCTTGATCTACAGCTTCCAGAATGGTCTGTCGAAGTCCCTCTTGGCGTTGGGCAGCTAAAAGCAATTTCTTCACTGCTTCTAGACCTCTTGGAGACTCTGAGTAGAGTAAGCCTTGGATGATCGGTGCACTCACCTTATAGGTATCATGATTGCCCATCACGATGTCGATCAACAAATCCTCAATAGCCGTATTTCCTGAAAGAATAGCTCCTGCCAAAAGAGCTGTGATTGGAAATTGTGAAACGGGATAGGCATTACTATGCTCTATAAACTCCTCTATGCGCAAATCGTAATTATAGCTGTTGATTGCCTGAAGCAAAAAGCTACATTGATTGATAAAGATCGTTTCTTTGATCTCATCTTCTTCGGTAAACGTTGCTCTGAAACTACGTCTATCATGGCTTTGGTTAAATGGAAACGAAGGGATTTTTTTCCAATAGGCATGTAAATAGGTCGCATATTCTTTCCCGAAAACATAGGTCATGGCATCCAACTGGTCCTGCTCTAAAATGTCTTTTTGAAAGAATTCTTTTAACGCCTGTGTGCGCTTGTCATCTCTGTAATAATGTAGGTTCCAGCCATAATACCTATCTTCTCCTTTGATACCACAGCTTTTTGGGTCAACGAGTAATTGTAAAAATCTCTGGGCATTAGGTTTTAATTGCAGACCTTCTTGTTCTTTTTTCGCTTTAAGTGCTGCTTTGAGTTCCTCTAAATGATTCTCTCTTTTTCGGTTATTCAAAAAATTTTCTTCCATGATTTGAGAATAGTTTAATTGGTGGTTACACGGTGTTTTAAAGTATACTTTTAGTACATACTTCCGGAGAGGAAGGTGAGACGTATAAATATAAATTCATCCTCTTCTTGTAGACAGACCAATTGATCTGCCTTTTCGATTTGTTGAGCATTGTGAAATACCGCAAACAATCCATCATCGAAGGCTTCTTTCATCGTCTGAATTGCCTTTTGTTCATCAGCTAGTTTGGTATTTTCGATATGTCCAAAGGTGAGTTTGCCACTCTCTGCTTGTTCGGCCATTTCATCATCATTCAGTAAAGAGGATTGATGATCACTTTTACTGATAGGCATTCCCTCTAATAGTTGAGAAAGAAACTGATCCTCTCTTTTCTCATTAAAGCTTTGTACCTGATTCTTGACGATGACTTCCAATATGTCCATCAGTTTTCGCTCCTGATTTATCTCTAATGGAAGTTCAAGAGACTTCTTAGTGAGTAGCGGTTTCTTCTTGCCAAGTTGCTTAACTGTAAATAAGAGTTTCATGCGTATCTTGTTTATATATTCTTAGGGAAATTTCGACTTCAATAATTAGTTGAAGACAAATTTTCCAATCCTCTCTGTTTGATTATAGATACAATATTCAGACAGTAGAGCGTAAAAGAAGTACGTTCTTCATTTTATTTTGAAGTTTAATTTTTATTGGGGAGAGATGGTAGTGTAAGAAGGAGAAGGAGGTTTTAGGAAAGGTGTGATTTCTTTTAAACAATCCGAATTACGGCTCTTTTCCCATAGAATCTAGCAGTTGGACCGTTTATATTAGCGCATACTGATCACAGCACTCCTAATTATTGTGTCAAAATAAACCGTTACCCAACTCTTAATCCTTTCACTTTCGATATAGTTTAATTGTCGGTAACGGTTTATGAATATCATCTTTATTACTTATATACAATGTTAGCCTTTGTTGTTATTTTTTAATTCTTTTTTTATAGTACTCATTATCACTTATTTCAGCGGCTTTTTGAACAAATCTTATAGCATTCGTAATATCATTTTGTGCCTCATAGTAATCTGCCATGGAATCATACGCATTTGCACTTTCTGGGTAATATTCAATAGCAAGTTCAAAGTACATTTTAGCTTTTTCAAGTTGCTGCATATCCATATTCATATAGCCTGACATGTTCAAGAGTTCTTCTGGGTAGGGCGGCTCTGAATATCCGAAATGTTCTCGTAGTTTATTTTCCCTATATTTTATTATGGCAAGCAGCTCTTCCTTGGGTGTATCGAATGAGTTTATTTTATCAGTATTTTCCATTTGGTACCATTCGAAAAGAGAAATCAAGCCGTCCATAATTGAAGGGAAAGAAATGGTTCCATGTATGTCTTTAGGGTAAAATTTCCATTCAAAGGACAATCCACTTTCATCATTTTGTTTGATCAAGTTTGAAAATGCAATATTAGAACGTGGGAATAAGGTATAGTCTGTTGTGTCCCTCATTACATTTTCTAAAGTTATTTTCGAATTCTGCATATGCAATTGCCCACTCAATGACATGAATAATGCTTTGCCTTGATATTTCTGACTGGTAAGTTGTTCTTGGGCCTCTTTCAATAGTTTTTGGTTATCCCAATCCAGACTTGGGTCGATTGCCAAATAGTTATTAAATAAATTGGGTTGATGAATTAATGTGGAAATGGTGAATAATCCGCCATAAGAATGACCAATTAGTGTTCGATAATTGGTCACTGGATATTTGCTTTCAATATAGGGAATGAGTTCCGTCTGTATGAATTTCCTGAAATTATCCGCCTCTCCATTTTTTGTATTGAAAGGCATGCCATATTTCGAGCTTATAACCGAAGTTGTTAAGTCTCTAATTCTGTTTTTATCATTAGCTATTCCCACAAGAACCATTTCAGGGGTAAAACCACCGCTATAGTAATTTTGTACATCATTTACAGTAGGGAGAAATATTTCACCATCTAAAATAAATGCTACCGGATACTTTTGATTTTTCGAAGAGTTAAAACTGGAGGGTATTTGTATATAAAACTTCCTTGACTCACTAAGTATATTGGAGTAAATACTGTCAACACTACCCACTCTTTGCAAAAAAAGTTGCTTTTGATTTTCCTGTGCTTCTACAAATTGATGAAGAAAAATGAGGAGCCCAATTATCAATAATGTTCTTAATCCTTTGGCCATTTTATAGCGTTTATCAGTTTTGGTTTTTCTGTTTCTTTATTGATGCTAACTTCCAGCTTAAGCTCGATTCTTCTTAATATAGTACTAATCCAAGATTAAGTAAATTATTTTATATTGTGTGTTGCCTACAGTATTTTAATTCAATAAATAGCTAGGATGTAAAACAACCTTTTTTCCTTTGGTTCTGTTTGTCTCTAATAGGTTAAATGCTTCGTACAGATTATCTGAGGAAAGTTCTCCTAAATCCATAAATTCTTGTAAATACCAATCATTGACATTTATAAGTTTTGAAAGGCTATCTAATATTTCTCCATACTTACAGAATAATTCGGGTTCTGAATATCTTGAAATATTCATTATAACTGCTGCTTTTCGAAATAGCGTGTAAGCAGCGTTATCTGTTTTCATATTGGTTATATCAATATATAATCCCTCCCTTCTTAAAACTTTAGCACCTATTTCTGTCATTTCATTGCCAATACAATCAATAACAACATCATAAAGCGTCCCTTCGTTAGCCTTAATGATTTCATCGCTTAAGTTGTCCGATTTATAATGGATTAAGTTTTCTTTTTTGAGCTTTTGTTTCATCAATTGTTCAACGCTTTGCTCATTACCCGCAGTTCCTTTGATGTTATGATAGCCGAAATGATGTAATAAATTAATTAAAGCTTTTCCAACACTTCCCGATGCACCAAAGATAAATATAGAAGATGTTTTAGGTTGATTTAATCTTGTGGCGACCTGCCATGCTGTAACATATGACACTGGTATCGTAGCAGCTTGCAAAAAACTAATATTTGAAGGTTTAAGAGCTACAATTTCCTCTTCCACAACTACATATTCAGCGAAAGCTCCGTTGCTTCCCATATCTAGAACTGCTAAATAGACCTCGTCACCCGTCTTGAATTTTTTGACACTTTCACCCACCTTTTCAATCGTACCTGATAGTTCTCTTCCTAAAATATTTGAATTTAAAACCCTCGCTTCATTCTTCCCTTGAAACATCTGTAAATCAATAGGGTTAACTGCTGCTGCTTTTATCTTTATTAATATTTGAGTTGGTTTAGTTAATGTAGGTGTGTTATAATCTATTTTGTCTTCTAACTTTCTATTTTTAAAGATTATAGCTTTCATTTTTATTCGTTTTTTATTGGGAGGAAGAATAGGCTAAAAAATGTTTCGAAATACTTTCGTATCGTTACCTAAATAGCATATCATTAATTAATTTTTCAGTTTGTAGTGAGCTATCTTACAATCAATAACCTAACAATTTGTATCCATTATTAGGCTTTTTTTTCTTTACAGAAGCTCTCTAAGCAAAATGATAATAACGATAATTGAAACTACTATAAGCCCAATTATGTTATTCGACTTTTCCTTTTTTCCTATTTTTTCCTGTAACACATTTACATCTTTCAGTAAATTTTCAGAATGAATTATAGCAGTATCTATTTTTGCTTTCTGTATATGTAATTGATTCTTGCCTTGAGGTATAGTAGGTTCAGTTCTAAAAAAGTCAACAGCCAACTTATAATTCCCTTCAATAATCATTCTGAGAAACTTTTGGGTAGATTTCAATGAGTAAGAACCATTATGAAGTAGGTTATTCCTATTTATAGATATATCAAATACACCGATATCATAACTAGTAACTTGCATTTCCAAGTTTTCTGTTCTATCAATCAGTTCAAAGATTGTATTTGAGTCTTCCAGTAATTCATTTTCTGACAGGTATTTGGTTACTAAATTTATACTTACTGTCCAGTCATACGAATTTATATTCTTTACAATGTCTATTGATGTACTGGTTTGTGAGGTTTTTATTCTTTCTCTCTTATTTGAGTCAAAGAAATATTTATTGAAAATTAGATTCACTTTGTTATTTTTTATTGAGTAAGCTAAACGATTTTAATAAAGGCAATATACTTCAGCTGTCGATACTTTTGAACAAAGTGCCGTAAAGTTAGAAGATGTGACTGTCAGAATTAAAGGAGGGAACATTGACTATGAATTTCAACCGGCGTAAACCCGCTACACACGCTTGGTTATTGAATCCTGAAACAATTGCTGTTTCAAAAGCTGATTTTACTTTCAAAATACCATAAATTACATAGAAAATGCCGAACCTTGTTTTAGGGGGGTAATTGAAATTGATAAACAAACAGATTTCAGATGAAATTGAAAACCTTTGTTTTATTGGGAGTATTAGTGGTTAGTACACTCACATCGTTTGCGCAATCATTTGACTTGAAAGCCAGTATTGAAAGAGGGCAAGCACTCTATCAGGTAAATTGTCAATCCTGCCATATGTCACAAGGTGAAGGATTGCCGGGTGTTTATCCTCCACTTGCCAATTCAGAACACCTATCAGATAAAGAAAGAACTGTCAAGGTAATCATCAACGGTCTTTCTGGCCCCATAGAAGTCAAGGGGATTAAATATAACACACCTATGTCGGGTCATCCATTATCCGATCAGGAAGTAGCAGATGTCATGAATTATATCAGGAACTCTTTTGGAAATAGCTACGGACCTGTAAAACCTGAAGAAATTCAACCTGCACTTAAAAAGTAACTCAACTTAAAATCATGGCTAAATACACCTTATTAATTAATGGCAAACAGCATGAGGTAGAGGTAGATGCTGACACGCCGCTTCTTTGGGTACTGCGGGATTCGCTTAACCTTGTAGGGACAAAATTCGGGTGCGGTGTTTCACAATGTGGCGCTTGTACCGTTCACCTCAACGGTTTTGCAGTTCGCTCCTGCCAGCTCCCTGTATCAGCGATTGGAGAAAATAAAATCACAACCATTGAAGGGTTAAGTGAAAATGGGGATCATCCGTTGCAAAAAGCCTGGGAGGAGTTGGATGTTTCGCAGTGTGGCTACTGTCAGGCTGGTCAGATAATGGCAGCCGCAGCCTTGTTGCAGCGAACACCAAACCCAACAGATGAGCAAATTGATATGGCCATTACAAATATCTGCCGTTGTGGCACTCAAGTAAGGATTAGAAAAGCTATTCACGAAGCCTCAAAATCAAACTAGCTATGAAGTCAACAGTTTCCAGAAGACATTTTCTCAAAGCTTCTACTATTGCAGGTGGAGGATTGCTATTAAGCTTCTCCTTGCTGGGCTATAAATCCATAAGCAAATTAGCTGAAGAGGATGAATTTACTCCAAATGCCTATATCAAGATAAGTCCTGATGGTACGATCGTGCTGATGGCGCCCAACCCTGAAATTGGGCAAGGTGTAACCACTTCACTTCCTTTGATCGTGGCTGAAGAACTGTGTGTGAATTGGGAAAAAGTTAAGGTAGCATTAGCCCCACTGGATGAGAAATTTGGAAGACAGGTAGCAGGCGGCAGTGGTGCCATTAGAGGGAAGTTTGCAGAATTACGTATCGTTGGAGCCGCAGCCCGTGAGATGTTGATAGCAGCCGCAGCCCAAACCTGGAATGTACCTGTTGACGAGTGTTTGGCAGATGAGGGAATGGTTATACACCAATCAAGTGGAAAAAAACTAAGTTATGGAGAACTGGCGACAAAGGCATCTAAGCTGGAGGTTCCCACTGATCCAAAACTAAAAAATCCTGAGGATTTCAAGTTTCTGGGCACACGTGTTAAAGATGTTGAGGCCCATAAAATTACTACTGGTCAGCCCCTTTATGGAATAGATACACGCAGGGAGGGAATGCTATTCGCAATGGTGGCTCGTCCCCCAGCTTACGGAAAAACATTGAAAAATGTAGATGATACCGAAGCACGTAAGATCAATGGTGTCAAAGATATCGTAAAGCTTAAAAATTCGGTAGCGGTACTGGCCACCTCTACTTGGATAGCCAAAAAGGGACGAGATGCCTTGATCATTGAATGGGAGACGTCAGAGAAACTGGAAAGTTCTTCAGATCACTTCAATTCTTTTAAGGAATTGCTGGCAAAAGGTGCAGACGCTAAGTCCAGAAATGATGGGGATATAGATGCAGCTAATAAAACAGCCCAAAAAGTGCTGGATGTTTATTATGAGATGCCAACCATTTCCCACGGACAAATGGAGCCGCTAAACTACTTTGCTGATGTCAGGAAAGATAGTGCGGAGCTTTTTGGTCCAACGCAGGTGCCGGCAAAGGTAAGAAGCGATGTCGCTGAATTGCTGGGAATCGCTCCGGAAAACATTTCAGTTACACTTCCAAGACAGGGAGGCGGATTTGGCAGAAAACTGATGAATGACAATGCGGTGGAAGCTGCATTGATTTCTGCTGCTGTTCAAAAACCTGTACAGGTGCAGTGGACAAGGGAAGATGATCAGCAAAATGACTTTTACCGTCCGGCTACTATGTATCGGTATAGGGCTGGCTTGTCGGAAGATAAACTATGGAGCTGGCACCAGTCTGGAATTGCCATTGGAAGGGAAGTTAGAGGGGATAGTTATGTAGCTGGTGCTTTAGAAAATTACCGTTCAGAGGGTCAAGGCCTGGAGAGCAATACCCCTACAGGCTGGTGGCGTGCTCCTGGTGCCAACACACTTGCCTTTCCTGCTGAAAGTTTTATGGATGAAGTGTGTGTGGAACTGAAAAAAGACCCTGTTGCATTTCGACTTGAATTGTTTGAAAAAGCCAAGAAGCAACCCATTGGAAAGCTGCAGTTTGACCCTGATAAATACAAAAGTGTGGTTGAATTGGTGGCAGAAATGTCAGACTGGGGCACTACGCCTGAAGGAGTGTTCAGAGGTTTTGCTACATGGTATTCATTTGGTTCGTATGCGGCTCAGGTTCTTGAGCTTAAACTGGAGAATGGAAAGCCTAGGATTACCAAGGTTTTTTGTGCGGTAAACTGTGGTACAGTCATTAACCTTAGTGGAGCTGAAAATCAGGTGCAGGGTGCTATCATTGATGGTATTTGTCACGCCATGTTTCCTAAGATTACTTTTGTGGATGGCGCTGTAGCAGAGACCAATTTTGACTCCTATAAATTCCTTCGGATAAAGGACGCACCATTGGATATCGAAGTGAAGTTTGTTCCATCAAATGAAGCGCCAACAGGATTGGGAGAACCAGCATTACCACCAGTGGCAGCCGCTATAAGTAATGCTATTTATGCAGCAACAGGTAAGCGGATTCGCAAAATGCCTTTTGCTGAGGAGCTTGGATAAACAACTATGCTATTCGAATTTAAGAAAATATTGAACCACGCAGTACAATGCCAGGCATCTTCAATAAAGTGTGTCTTGGCATCTGTGGTTGATTTAGATGGCTCTTCCTATCGTAAGCCAGGGGTAAGGATGTTAATAACCGACAAGGGTGATACGGTTGGAGCTGTCAGTGGAGGATGTGTGGAGAAAGAGGTAATAAGACAGGCACAGCAGGTGTTGGAAGATGGCTTACCTCGTATCATGACCTACGATGGCAGATACAGACTAGGATGTGAAGGAGTCTTGTATATACTTATCGAGCCTTTTAGCTTATCGGACGAACTATTGGCCAG
This sequence comes from Limibacter armeniacum, assembly GCF_036880985.1. Classification (NCBI taxonomy): domain Bacteria; kingdom Pseudomonadati; phylum Bacteroidota; class Cytophagia; order Cytophagales; family Flammeovirgaceae; genus Limibacter; species Limibacter armeniacum. The sequence continues at coordinate 67,394 of NZ_JBAJNO010000003.1, read as the reverse complement.
TTGGGCTGAGGTTTTGGAATCCAGGTTATCCTTTGAGATGCACGCTTTCTATTCCAAGGAAATAGGACAGTCGCCGGATTATGGAACGATCATCAAGCTTAAGGGAAAAGAATTTACGTTTAGAAAAGATTTTAGCCCGAGTCATAACGTATCTGTTTTTAGCCAAACCATGCAACCAGCTTTGCGCTTGGTAATCATTGGTACTGAGCATGATGCTGTACAAATGGCGATGATAGGCAGTAGCAGTGGGATGGAAGTAACGGTTGTAAGTTCTCTGAAAGATGCTCGACAAAAAAGTGATTTTCCGGGAGCTGATAAGGTAATAGCGTTGGAACCTGATGGAATTGACAACTTGGGTTTAGATGAGCAGACAGCAGTTATTCTAATGACACATAGTTATTCAAGGGATTTTCATTATGCATTGGCTATACTCGATCAAGCCTACTGCTATTTTGGAATTATTGGGTCAAGTAGGCGTAAGCATATGCTGTTTGATGAACTTCTCCAGTATAATGCTGAATTGGATTTAGACAAACTGGAGTCCATCAGTTCGCCGGCAGGTCTAAATATTGGTTCGGTCACGCCTCAGGAAATAGCGATTTCGGTTATTGCAGAAATAATTGCTGTAGTCAGAAAAAAGCAATCCAGTAAAGTAATCAATAGTATCACTGTTAACTAGATTGAATTATGGGATTGGCAGCCATTGTGCTATCGGCAGGAGCATCATCTAGGATGGGACAGGCCAAGCAATTGCTGATGATAGAAAACAAACCTATCATTCAGCATATGTTTGATGCGATTGAATCCATCGAATTTGAACTAGTATGTTGTGTATTAGGGGCCAATAGTGAGAAAATTGCGCCTGTTTTATCAGACCAAGTACAATTGGTTTATAACGAGCACTGGTCGTTGGGACTGAGCGAGAGTATTAAAGCAGGAATTCAATATGTTTTGGACATGCAAGATATTGATGGCGTATTCCTGTTTCTGGCAGATCAGCCTTTTATCCTGACTAAGGATATCAATAATATGTTGGCGATTCATTCAGAATATCCCGATCGCTGTGTGGCTACATCCTATGGCAATAGTCCTGGAGTTCCTGCAATACTCCCAAGGAAGTATTTCTCTTCGTTACTTAATATATCAGGAGACAAAGGAGCTAAATCACTACTCAGTCAACTTAGCGAAGAGGTGGTATTATATAAACACAAAGGTGAGCTTATAGATATAGATACCATTGAGGATTACAGACAAGCATTGAGTAGGTAGCCGTCATCAAGAGCGTATCTGTAAATTATTATATAGCTGTTTCACTAATAGTGAGGCAGCTATTCCTTTTAGAATATGTTGCATTAATATTTATTAGAATCATAATCTCAAAAGCTATGTCACAGAACCAAGAAGAAAATAAAGTCCTTGAGGTAATCAGACACTTCACTAATCTGATGATCGATCAGAACACAACAGAAATGGAAAAAATGGTAGACAAGGGGTTTACCCTAACACATATCACCGGAGTTGTCCAGTCAAAAGAAGATTGGTTTGATGAGATAGACCAAGAAAGCATGAAATACTACACGGCTAAAGAATTGAATCGTACTGTAAAAGTGGATGGGGATAGGGCAGAACTGATGAATCAAAACTTGTTGGATGCAAGAATTTGGGGATCGAGAGATACGTGGAGATTGCAGCAGATCTATCAATTGGAAAAACGGAATGGAACATGGATTATCTTAAATGCTGTGGCTTCTACTTTTTAAAAAAAGAATTTCTGAGTGAAATAAATCTGGATAGATATTTAGGTTAATTTTAGAATTAAATGTTATCCACGCTTTGCATACTTTAAAAGTGTTCGATAAATGTCTCTTACTTCAATCATTGCGTTCTCAGTTTCGGATGTATTAACAAAGATTATTATGCCCTTTCCTTTTTCTATTAAAAAATACGCATGGGATATAACCCCTAGGTCATTTCCGCTATGACCAATTTTTTCTGAATCTACACTCCAAAAAACACCTTTTTTTAAATTTGATGAAATTGGTCTTTCCATCATTTCTTTATAGCTCGTAGCTGTTAAAATGTTATCCTCACCGTTATAGCCTTGAATCATTGTAATAAGAAATTTGCTGAAATCTGTAATGTTAGTCATAAAACCGCCATCACCATATGTAATGAGTTCATATTCTGGCATCGGATACCCATACCAATATAAAGTGGAAACGTTACTTGGATGATAATTATTGGAAGGCCATCCAGAATTAGTCATTTGTAATGGGTTAAGTATATGTTTCTTAACAAATTCAATGTAAACTTCACCACTTACTTCTTCAATAATATAGGCAGCTATATTAGCCCCCATATTACTATATTTGTAGGTGCTTCCTGGAAGGTTATTAGAAAAGTTTTCCCTGTTGTACCAAATTCCATTTTGGCTGTATTGATTTCTTATGAAATCAGACATTGGCATCCATTCATTCTTATTGAAAAGGTCAACAGATTCCTTTATCTCTTGTTTGACTTGGCTAGATGAATCATTATAAAAAACTGGAATTTTTTCTTTGAAAACATATGTACGGTCATATTGATCACCATCAATAATACTCGAAGTGTGATTTGCAAGCTGCTGGATTGTTATTTTTTCGTCTGGAAAATTGGGGTTGTAAATTTTAAAAGGAAGATAGTCATTAATATTATCGCAAAGGTTTAATTTTCCCATCTCTTGAGCTTTCATTAAAGCAACCCCAAGTAAAGTTTTAGATATAGAAGCAATTGGTTGTATCGTATGAACCGTATAAGGTGTATTTGTTCTTTTGTTGGCGTGACCGAATCCTTTAGCATAAACAATACTGTCTTTATCTACAATAGCAACTGCAAAGCCAATAAGATGACTGTTTTCGCTTAACTTTATCAATTCAGTAGTAATTGAATCATTGTGACTTTGTGTTTTGGCTGAGGTGCTTATTACTAAAATTAGGAAGAGGAGTACAACAAAATTTTTCATAAAAAAATCTATTAGTTTAGTAGAAATCGGATAGGATAACTTTTGACACACTATTTTTTAATTGTGGCTAACATCCTGCTATTGTTTATCAAGCTTGCTGCTTTCCAATATAGCACTAATCCAAAATTTAATAACCTGATGTGATTGCTATTGGGAAACTAAAGTAGGGACTAGCCAATATACTAGCCTTAGCATACCACTAACTCCTTAATTTTTTCATTTTTTCGGCAATGCGCATATCCATTTCATCTTCAGATTGTGATAATTTCTCGATTATATTGTTGAAGTTTTTATCATCTCGGTTTTGAGATAGCTTTTGTTTAATCTTGATTTCTGTTGGAATTATTTTGATTCCTATAGCGCCTTTCATTTCTTTTTCAACAAACGCTTTACCCATTTTCTCTAATGTTATTGGACACTTCTGAGAAGATTCATAGGTGTTAGTCAACTTATTGAGATGGTTGTAAAGTGCTGTTTCGGTCATGAATTCTACTTTTCCGTATATCTGAACTTGTTCATAATTCCATGTAGAGACATTAATATGGTCATACCATGATGAGCTTATGTATGTATGAGAGCCTAAAAACTCACAAAGAACTTCTTCTTTAATATCAATTTGTCTCGCTACTGGGTTAGCTTTATTAAGGTGTGTTTCAATATAAAAGTCATTTTCACTTCCATTTATTGCCATCATTGCTCTTGTCGCAATTATTCTTTTGTTATAGATGATTAAATTTGAAAATGGATTATTTGTTATTACTTCTTGAAGAACTTCATAATTTTCCGTCTTAAATAATTTTGGTAAGTGCATATGATTTTTTATATCGGTTTGGATGAAAATTTATGCTAATAAAAAGCTATCGTTATTTTTTCAAGATAGTACTAATAATAATACTCCGTAAAGTTTTTAATTCTGGGCAATAAAAAAGCGAAAGGTTAATTTTGTGGTTCCTAAGCCAAACAACAATCCTTTTGCCCTATGAGCATCGAGATACTCACGGAACAAATATTGGATAAAATGCAGGGCGTACGCTGGGCCTCAGAAGAAATTTCTGATTCACCTTTTCACTACCATGCTGATAGTCAGGGGAGTATATAAATAACCTAACCAATATTACCCGTTACAGTCAGTTGACGGAAACAACGTTGCGAAACTGGTTCGGCAAAGGATTCAATTTCTTTGCCTTTAATACCTTACTGCTCTCTCACTGTCAAAAGCAGGATTGGGTAGTGGCATTTGATCCTAGTTTCCTTTCCAAGTCAGGCAAGCAGACCTGCGGGATCGGCTATTTCTGGTCTGGCTGCGCAGGAAGGGAAATGCGTGGATTGGAGATTGCGGGTTTTGCGGGCGGCTAGGCAACGCCAGCCTAACGGCGGTGAACTTGGCGAAGGTCTGCCATCATTTGAATGTGCCGATGGAAGAGAGAGAGGGACTTTCTCTTTAGCGGATATTAAGTCCCTGGCTTTCAATGAGCATTTCCTTCAAAAAGTTTTTTCAAGGTTCGGAATAGATACCCGAACCTCTAAAAAATCAGCTGCCTATCGGGAGCTGGTTGAATATGGCAAGATTGCTCCTAAAAGTTTACGGAGTTTTGTAAGACGAGAACTAACTAATAGTAACCATAAGACAAAAACAAAAAAGCTGATAGGTTACAAAAGGTCTACCCTTGATAATCTATCAGCTTTTAATATTAGTACCGACCCGATTTATCACTAGTTCAATGACTTGTATTCAACAGGTGATACCCCAACTTTTTTCTTGAACATTCTTGTAAAGTGCTGAGGATGCTTAAAGCCCAGTTCGTAAGCAATCTCACTGATGGACTTGCCTGGTTCGTAAATCTTTTCCTTGGCAATCTCGATCAGCTTTAACTGGATATGCTCCTGTGCAGATTTTCCGGTCTCCTTTTTCAGAAGGTCTCCCAGGTAGTTGGACGACAGGAACAGCTTGTCGGCGCAGTAGCGAACCGATGGCAGGCCTGATTCGATAGGCAGTTCAGAGCCAAAGTATTCATCCAGTACCTTTTCAAATCTCGTCAACACATCCTTGTTCGCATGGCTTCTGGTAATAAATTGCCGCTCGTAGAATCGTTTGCAGTAATTGAGAAACAGTTCAATATAGGATACAATAAGTGTCTTGCTATGGGAGTCAAGGCCGTGCTCCAGTTCATAATTGATCTTGTCAAAGCAATCATTGACGATTGCCCTTTCACGGCTAGAGAGGTGAAGTGCCTCATTGACCTGATAAGAAAAGAAAGTATAATCCTTGATGTTACGCCCTAAGTTGGTGCCGTGTATCAGGTCAGGGTGGAAGACCAAAGCATGGCCAACCCCTTTCTTTTTCTCCTTGCTTTCAACGCCATATACCTGCCCTGGAGAGATAAAGATCAAAGCCCCTTCCTCGTAGTCATAGTTGTTACAGCCATAGGTCATATCCCCGCATTTTGCATCCTTTAGAAAAATGGCATACAAGCCAATTTGACTTCTGAAGTAACAGAAGGGGTTGATCTTCTCAAAATCCACAATACTCACCAAAGGGTGCAGGGTCTCGTGTCCTACCAGGTTGTTATATTCCGTTACTGTATTTATGCTGGTTATATCATTCATGGCATATACTTTTTATAATATGGTAAGCCAAACTTACATGGCTTTTCTCTAATACTTTCCTTCTGTCAACCACATTCCGTGATTATGGTAAGCAGAACCGTAATTCGGGTAATTCCTTGCTTTCTTTTCCCCCGACATTTGTATTGTAAAGTTTTACAAGGCCGATCTGGAACCATGTTCTTATAAATTATGATTCAAATATAAGTGTATGATTATTAATAAGATATAGGTAAAGTAACATTCAGTAATAAGGGTAAGTAATGCCGTAATTCGGGTAACTTATTCTCTTTTGTTCCCCCGACATTTGTATCGTGAGATTTTGGAAGAAGAAATGAAATTTCCTTGTAAAAAAGTAATAACAATTAAACGATCAATAGATGAGAGCTGTAATCACATTCCTGTTTTTGGTGCTGCTTACTGCCGGTTGTACAAAGGTGGATAATCCAGAGCTGCAAACCATTTTTCCTAAGGGAGAGCAAGGGCCGGAAGCACTTTTCACAGGTAAGGCATGGAACTATGGGCTGTTACCTGCTGACTCCACTTACACGACATTGGTTGGTAATGTCTACTTCGAACCTGGCGCCAGAAGCAACTGGCATACGCATCCGGCAGGACAAATTCTGATCATTACGGACGGGGTAGGCTACCACCAGATTAAAGGACAGCCCCGACAGACCATCAGAAAGGGAGATGTCATCAAGTGCCCACCCAATGTACTGCATTGGCATGGGGCTAGCCCTGAAGTAGGTTTGCAACAGATGTACATTGTTCCCAACACAGAAAAAGGAATTGTGGACTGGAAAGAACCTGTAACGGATAAGGAATACCATAACAACTAAACAAATCAGAGCACTGTATGGCAGCTTCAAGCAACAATCAGGACAGACAGCAATCCAGAAGGAAATTCATTCAGCAGACTGCAATAGCGGGTGCTGGTTTGGCACTAGCCAACCCACTGCAACTTTTTTCTCAAAATAAAACACCAGAAGTTATGAGCCAGAATATAAAAGCAAAAGGCTATGCCGCAAAGGATGCCTCAGGGAAACTAAGCCCTTGGGAGTTTGAGCGTAGACCAGTTGGAGATGATGATATCCTGATCGACATTCAGTATGCCAGTATCTGCCATTCTGATATCCACCAGCTGAAAGGACACTGGGGACCACAGCAATACCCTCAGGTGCCGGGGCATGAGATTGTGGGAATAGTGGCGGCCGTGGGTAAAAACGTTACCAAATTCAAGATTGGAGATAGGGCTGGCGTAGGCTGTATGGTTGACAGCTGCATGGAATGTGATAGCTGTACTCACGGAGAAGAACATTTCTGTGACAAGGGACAGACAGTCTTCACTTACGGTTTTCCGACTAAGGCTGAACCAACTGGCATCTCGCAGGGTGGTTACTCCGACAAGATTGTGGTAAGGGATCACTTTGCAGTACACATTCCTGAGCATATCAGCTTTGAGGAGGCTGCTCCATTATTGTGTGCTGGCATTACCACTTACTCACCGTTGATGAGGGCACAATTCAAGGTGGGAGACAAAGTTGGGGTTGCAGGTATTGGCGGACTCGGACATATGGCAGTGAAAATTGCTGTTTCCAAAGGCGCAGAAGTATATGCATTCACTACCTCACCTGACAAGGTAGAGGACATCAAGTCATGGGGCGTGAAAGAGGTGATTGTGGTGGATGATGAGTTCAAAAACATGCAGGCATATAGCAAGACATTGGATTATATGATCAGTACTATCCCATACCAGTTCAATGTATCTCCTTATGTGGCATGTGTAAAGCCTTACGGCACCTTCACGTTTGTTGGGATGCCGGATGGTTCAGAGATCACGATCAATAACCTGATGCTGGCATTTTCAAGAGTGAATTTCAATTCGTCCTTGATCGGAGGTATTCCCGAAACACAGGAAGTGGTTCACTACTGTGCAGACAATGGCATCAAGCCAGAAATTGAGGTTATAAAGGCAGAGCAGGTCAATGAGGCCTGGGAAAAGGTAGTAAACAAGGAAGCCCGCTACCGCTATGTAATTGACGCAAAAACATTTTAATACATTAAAAAGAATCGAACGATGATGTTACAAGAGAATTATAAACTATCAAATGGGGTTGAAATCCCTAAGTTGGGTCTAGGTACATGGTTTATCAGTGACGAAGATGTGGTAGAAGCCGTGAAGGAAGCGGTAAAGCTGGGCTATCGCCATATCGACACTGCCCAGGCATACCAAAACGAGGCTGGAGTAGGTAAAGGAATCAGGGAATGTGGCGTAAATAGAGAGGAACTGTTTGTTACCACCAAGCTTGCTGCTGAGGTGAAGTCCTATGACGAAGCAGTGGCTTCCATTGACAATTCCTTAAAAACATTGGGGCTTGACTATATAGACCTCATGATTATTCACAGCCCGAAACCTTGGGCCAATTTCTTGGAGGACGAGGCTTACCATGAAGGAAACCGTGAGGCTTGGAGAGCATTGGAAGATGCCTACAAGGCAGGGAAACTAAAGGCTATTGGGGTCTCCAACTTCGAAATAGCGGATTTGAAAAACATACTCGAATCTAGTGAGATCAAACCAATGGTGAACCAGATATTGGCGCACATCAGCAAGATGCCTTCCGAACTGATTCAATTCTGCGAGGAGAATGGTATTCTGGTTGAAGCCTATTCACCTATCGGACATGGGGAGCTCTTCAAGAATCAGGAAGTAGGAAAAATAGCTGAAAAGTATCAGGTGTCAGTACCGCAGTTGGCTATCCGATTCTGCTTACAGCAAGACCTTCTGCCTTTGCCTAAAACAGCAAATCCTGCGCACATGAAAAACAATGCTGACGTGGATTTTGAGATTTCAGAGGCAGATATGCAGTCCTTGTTAAACATGGAGCAGATTAAGGATTACGGAGATGCCAGTATGTTTCCGGTGTACGCGAAGTAAGACGTTTTTTGTATTAATTCTCTCTGTTATTGCCTCTTTGTTCTTGCACTATTCCTGTAAGAAGAAAGAGGTTATGCTTCAACAATCTTTCAGCTTTCAAGATATGGATAACAAGGGACTTTTAATTCATTTGAACATAACAGTTGGTACTCAGGTGTTCAAGGCATCGCTTTACAATAATCCCACCTCCCAAAGCCTATTGGATCAGTTGCCATTTACTGTGGAGGTGGAAGATTATGCAGGCATTGAGAAAGTCTTTTACCCAAATCCTGCCTTGTCTACAGAACAGGCCCCTTCAGGTGCTGAGGCTTCAGTAGGTGATATGATGTACTATACTCCTTGGGGGGATGTAGCCATATTCTACAAGGACTTCAAGTATGCAAGTGGCCTAATTCCAATGGGGAAAATGGAAGATGTACGTGGATTTGTAAATGCATTGGTATCAAGTACAACAGTAACATTTGAAATAAAATAACAGCACTATGGAAATTATAAGAAATGAGCAATTACCATCTGTAAAAGGACCAGAAGCTTGGTTTTCAGGTGATGTAAGAATAGACCCTCTATTCTCAAAAAAGGAAGTGACAAAAGCAGCCGCAGCACTGGTGACTTTTGAGCCGGGCGCACGCACCGCATGGCACACACACCCAGCTGGTCAGACATTGATTGTACAGTCTGGATTGGGTTGGGTACAACGTGAAGGTGGGCCTATTGAGGAGATTCGTCCCGGTGATATCGTGTGGTTTGCTCCGAATGAAAAGCACTGGCATGGTGCCTCCCCTAATAAAGCCATGAGCCACATTGCCATACAGGAAGATGTTAATGGTGAAGTGGTGACTTGGATGGAAAAGGTAACTGACGAGCAATACACAAAATAAGTGGATTGGCAAGGGAGAAATACTTGTTCTCTTACAGGATTTACAAATAAAGTGATCAACGGTTTTTCAATTAATTCAGAAGCTATGCCACATATAAAGATCAGTTTACTGGAAGGCAAGACAGAAGAGCAGAAACAGTTGCTAAGCCAAGAGTTTGTAAGAATTGCGAAAGAAATTCTGAATTATGGAGATGATGCTTTTTCTGTTGCTATTCAGGATTTTACAAAAGAAGAGTGGAAAGAAGAAGTATATCCAAATGTGATTATGAAAGAAGCAGATTTGCTTTACAAGAAGCCTGGATATGAAATGTAAACGGTCAGGTTACAGTAGCGGGTAACGATGATCACAAGCCTGAAAACTTCTAACATAAAAACTACTTAAAGTAGTACAAAAATTTAAGCTACACATATCTGAAGTGTCGATTAAAGTGTACTTCAGATGTGTTCGTAGTTAAAAACGGATATATATGAAATCAAATAACGAGTCAGAAATTCATAATAAACTCAATGCGGGTGAAGCCGTTTCAATGAATCACCCTGACATCAGTGAATTGGGAGATGATGCTTCCCGTGCAATTAGCCTCCTGACAAAATTTAATCAGGAACATGATCTGGTCAAAGCACGCAGTATCCTAGGGGAACTTATAGGAAAACAGGTGTCAGACACAACCAGAGTGTATCCTCCTCTTTATACCAACTATGGTAAGAATATTTCTCTGGGCGAAAGAGTATTTATCAATCATGCCTGTTCCATTTTGGACTTGGGAATGGTGGAAATTGAAGATGATGTGATGATTGGTCCTAGGGTGAGCATCACTTCTGAAAACCATCCTGTACCAGTTCGAGACCGTAAGACCTTAGTGCCGGGAAAAGTACTGATCAAGAAAAATGTTTGGATTGGAGCCGCAGTCACCATACTGCCAGGTGTTACAATAGGGGAAAACTCAGTAGTGGCAGCTGGAGCCGTGGTCGTAAAGGATGTTCCGGCAAATTGTGTGGTAGCTGGAGTGCCAGCCAAGGTGATCAAGCAGATTGAATAGTGAAATGAAAATTTCATATAAAGGGTTCACTGTTGAGCTATAAGCTTATATAGTTTTATGGTAGGGGTAAGGAGACAATTAGGCTTTTTCCATCACTCAGTAAATAAAGTAGATTTTTTACACTTAAAGTGAGGGCATTTCAAGAGGTAGGTGCTCTATATATTTAATAGGATTAGTAAAAGCATCCATAAGTATATAGAATCCAACCCGTTATTAAACCTTGTATTTATGTTTAGACAGAAAACAGGCCTGCTATTTTTTCTACTGTTATTGAGTGTTTTACCCTTTACTCATGGTCAGGATATTTTTATCTCCAATACCCAGAACCGGACATTTACCAGTTTGAATGGGAAATGGAAATATGTATTGGATCCCTATGAAACAGGAGGTATGGGAGGAATGCCACTGTATAAAAATGCCCAATCCCATCAAAAGACAGATAGGGTCGAATACAGTTTTGATCAGGCACAGACTTTATGGGTTCCCGGTAGCTGGAATATTCAGCAACCTGAGCTAACTTATTTTGAGGGAGCTGTTTGGTACCGAAAGACTTTCGATAAGCATAATATCGATAAAAGTAAACGCTACTTTGTGAATATAGGGGCTGCCAACTATATATCAACAGTTTCATTCAACGGGAAAATTCTTGGCAAGCATGAGGGCGGGTTTACGCCATTCAGTTATGAGGTCACCGACTTGATTCAGGAAGAAGGCAATTTTTTGATTGTAGGCGTCAGCAATGCCCGAAAGGTAGACTATATTCCCTCAAAAGTAACCGATTGGTTCAACCATGGTGGAATCACTCGTGATGTACAACTGATCGAGGTACCACAAACATTTATAACCAATTACTTTATCTCACTCGACAAGTCAACACTTACCCAAAAGACAAAGCGGATAAATGGTCAACTGGAACTTAACGGAGAGGTATTGCCCAAGCATGCTCGTATCATAATCCCAGAGCTGAAGCATACTCAAGAAATTAAAGTCAATAAAGAGGGCGTAACGGACTTTACGGTTGAGGTAAGTAGACTGGAACTATGGTCACCGGAAAACCCAAAACGCTATCAGGTAATCATTGAAGCAGGGGAGGATAAAATCAGTGACCAAATCGGTTTTAGAACAGTAGAAACCAGTGGAAAACAAATCCTGCTGAATGGCAACCCCATCTTTCTGAAAGGCATCTGTCTACATGACGAAAACCCACTCCGTCAGGACAGGGCAAACTCCATGGAGGATGCGAAATTGGTATTGGATTGGGCGCAGGAACTGGGCTGTAACTTTATTCGCTTGGCTCATTACCCACATCAGGAGAATATTGTTCGTCTGGCAGATGAGATGGGCATTTTACTTTGGGAGGAGTTACCGCTCTATTGGGGCATTAATTGGGGAAATCCAGAAGTATTGAATAAGGCAAAAGCGCAATATGCTGAGTTGATCAAGCGGGATTATAACCGAGCAAGTTCAATTATCTGGTCTGTAGCCAATGAAACGGCACCAACAACAGACCGTACACAATTCTTATCTGAACTGGTAGACTATGTAAGGGAAATGGACGATACCAGACTGATTTCCGCTGCATGCAAAAAAGATCAGGAACTGGACGGACACCCTGACAGTGTCTATACCTATAGTGACCCGCTAATGTCCAAGCTGGATGTAATTAGCCTAAACGAGTACCTTGGTTGGTATGGTGGACTTCCGGAAGCGTGCAGAACAAAATCATTTCAGACCAAGATAGAGAAACCGATCATAGTAAGTGAGTTTGGCGGTGGTGCATTGCAAGGGTTTCATGGAGACAGCCTTACCCGTTGGAGTGAAGAGTTTCAGGAATACCTCTATAAGGAAAGTATAGCCATGTTTGACCGTATTGATGGGCTGGCAGGAATGACACCTTGGATTCTGGTTGATTTCAGGTCCCCATTACGTCAGTTGCCCGATGTGCAGGATGGCTGGAACCGTAAAGGGTTGATCTCTGAAAAGGGCGAGAAGAAAAAGGCATTCTACATCTTACAGAATTACTACCTCAACAAAGAGGTCAATTAGGGATTTTTTATTTAAAGTCAGCAGACTTAATGATAATGGGTTTAGAAATTTCTGAACCCGTTTTTTTATGTCTCTTAATGGGTTTCAATGTTAATAAAGTACAGCTTATCAAGTTTAATGACCATACTATAACTATCAGCTTATGTATGATAAGGTTGAATATATTGATGGTTTAATGTTATATGACACTAGAAACTAATAAACCCCCATTATACTTTAGCTTCAGTTAAAAGTTGCAGTAATGTTGTAAAACGGTCTTTGTAATGGGAGCTGATTTCACCATTTTCATCAAACAGCTTACTACGTTCTATTGGAATGCTCAGTGGGGCAGTCCATGCTCTGAGTGCTTTGGCAACGGCATCCATGGCATTGATACCCTGCATAGCCTGTACACCGTCTGCCCAGCAAACCAGACCAATGATTTTTCCTATAAGGTAAGGTTTTGGTAGGTTCGCACTGTATTGTAACCAGTCCAGACAGTTTTTCATCACACCAGTCATGCTGCCATGATAAAGTGGCGTAAGCCAGATATGTACATCGGCTTCACGAAATACATGGTTCATCACCACGACCGAGTTAGGCGTTTTTTGTAGGGAAACATCAAAAAGTGGAATACCAGCATCCGCAATTTTGAATATGCTGGTTTCGATACCCAGTTCGTGAAGGTATTCACTCAAAAATCTTGACAGGCGTTCAGAAGTTGCATTTTCCCTTCTTTCCAACGCACCGTTAAATATCAATGCTTTCATAGTTGATCTTATTTTTTTGTAAATCACTTAAGGTAGTGCCCCATTTCCAAGCCGTCTTTTATATCAAAAAATACGCTCTTTACTTCGGGTTCATAGTCTGACAGGTCAACTGTAATGATGCCGCTCCTAATGAGATTGTCTGATAATAATTTATCTGCCATTAGTCTAAAAAAGAGCAAGGCGACATAAAGCCACCTTACGCCGTACTTTGGAAGTTATTTCAGTTTTGAAAGCACTTCCTCGTACTTTTTCTCAACAGCAGCCCAATCCAGCACTGCCCAGAAAGCATCCAGATAGTCTGCACGCTTGTTTTGGTACTTCAGGTAATAAGCATGTTCCCAAACGTCAACACCCAGAATAGGGTAGCCTTGGTTCGTGATGTTTGTGTCCATCAAAGGATTGTCTTGGTTAGCAGTACCTGATACGCCCAATGCGCCATTGTACTTCACAAACAACCAAGCCCAACCAGAGCCGAACTGCTGCATTCCAGCTTGATTGATTTGCGCTTTCAATTGTTCAAGGCTTCCGAAAACCTTGTTGATCTCCTCTGCCAATTTGCCTTCTGGTGCAGTTTTAGGCGTAGGCGATAAGGTTTCCCAGAACAGAGAGTGGTTGTAATGTCCTCCTCCGTTGTTTCTTACAGCAGGGCTGTGCTTGCTGATATTTTTCAGAAGGCTTTCCAGCGTTTCAGCTTCCAAGCCGTTATCCTCAACCGATTTGTTCAGGTTGTTTACATACGCTTGGTGATGACGTTGGTGGTGGATGGTCATCGTCTCTGTATCAAAATGGTTGGCTAACGCATCGTATGCGAAAGGCAACTCAGGAAGTTTGTAACCCATAATTATGCTTGTTTATAGTTTTAAGATGCAACAAAGTTATAGCGTGATTTTTAATAAACCAAGTTAATACTTGTTTTATTATTTGGTTTATTACTCATGCAAAAAGCCTGAAAGGCCCTCAAATGGCTATTTTGTTTCAAAATCCCCATATTTTGGTTATTTTTACATGAAAATAAAACAACTTATTTGTTGTAAAATGAAGAAGACAGCATCAGACAAAATATTGATGATCCTAAAAATGCGGGGCAAAATAACCGCAGCAGCTTTGGCGAAAGAATTAGGCATAACCAAAGAAGGGGTTCGCTTGCAACTGGTGAAATTGACGGAAGAAGACCTGGTAGAAACCACGTCAAAGCGTGAAGGTGTTGGTAGGCCTGTCACCTATTATTCACTAAGTGAAAAAAGTACCTCCAAATTTCCCGATTCGCACGCCCAGATGACTGTAGAGTTATTGCAATCGGTCAAAAGCCTATTGGGTGACAATGCCTTGGATTTATTGATAAACGATAGAGAGAAAAAAATATATCAGCGTTACGAAGACGAATTAAAAAAAGCGACAACCATCGAAAAGCGCCTAACGAAGTTGTGTAAAATACGTTCTGACGAGGGTTATATGGCAGAATGGAAAAAGGAAAAGGGCGAATATTTTTTGATAGAAAACCATTGTCCTATCTGTGCTGCTGCTACTGAGTGTCAGGGGTTTTGTCGCAGCGAACTGAATAACTTCAGGCAGTTGATGGGAGATGAGTTCTTGGTTGAGCGTGTACAGCATATTGTCTCAGGAGAAGAACGGTGTACCTACCGGATAAGAGAAAAAGATAATATATTATAAAACTACGAGGTTAATAGCCTTCATTTGATTGCTTTTCTTTCAATATGAGGCATTGGCATTAATTAATAAAGAGATGAAATCATTGTTAGACGACAAGACCACAAATGAAATCCAGACCATTTTAGGACGGTTTTTGGATACATGGAATGATAAGGACCTCGAAGGGTTTATGGATAATTTTCTTGAGGACGCTGAGTTTACCGATGTAGTAAGTCAGACGGCAATTGGCAAGGAAGCCATCAAAAAGCAACATGACTTTGCTTTTAATGTGGTGATGAAAAATGCTTCTTTTGAAATGAAAAACCTCTTGATCCGAGAAATCTTATCAGATGTAGTGATGGTAAGTGCGAATTGGTTGAATAAGAATAGTCAAACACCGAATGGGAAACATCTTCCTGACAGAAATGGTGTTATTCAATTTGTGATTATGAAAGATCAGGATTTAAACTGGAAATTCAAGATTGTCCATAATTCGGATTTTTCATTGCCTTATGAAAAGCAGGAACGAATTATAGAGTAGAAAGACTACGTATTTGAATAAATAGAATTACTTATACCGCAGGCAAATGCCTGCGGCTACTATTGTTTAATCCCTTTGGGATTTCTTCTCTTTCAAAAAACACCGTTTCTGAAGAAAACAAACCATATTAGCTCCGGATGGTAATCTGGGTTTTATAACATTCATTTTATCTCTTGCTTAAATGAAGAATAAATTTAGTCTTTCTGCACCAAACCCGATAGGTTTGGCTTTTTTATGTCAAGTCAATTATAACTGAACCAAGACTTAAAAGCCTCAAAGGACTGAAAGCATCTCTGAGGTAGTGACTGAGTTGACAATATCACTTCATATTTAGCTATCTTTGCGTGGATTTAATTCATACAAAAAGCATGGAAAATGGAGGAACGTTCGACTCTCAAAATATTTAGCTCAAAATATTTTCTGTGGCCTGTAAGCGTATTGTCTGTAATTTTCATCGCTGTGATAGGCTATTTTGCTGGAATTGAGGATAAAACCGTCTTCCCTGATTCGCAGCAGTTTGGACTGGTCGGATATACGGATAGCATCGATGGGGGAAATACGCAGATACTTGAACAGACGGTTACCGATTCCAAGCTTACGTTCAGGTTTCAGTTGCGGGAAGGGTTTTTCAGTCCTTATGCAGGTGTCAGCATTATGCCCTCCGATAGAGCGCAATATATTGATGTTTCCCAATACAATCAGATCAGCTTATGTCTTTCAGGAAAGGGAATCGACCGGTTGGGACTAGGTGTTTATACCCCTTTGCCTGACGAGCAGAAGATTTCCTTGGAGGATGAGAACCTTCATCATTCCTACCTGACGATATCGGATAAAGAGGCTACTTACCATATTCCGCTAAACCAGCTGAAGCATCCGGAGTGGTGGGAAGACCTGCACCAAATTTCAGAGTCCAAAAAAAGCAAGCCGGACTTAAGCCGTATCCTTCATATCAATCTGGGTTCTGCATATGTTCCCGAGATTGAAGAGGAGAAAACGCTAGAGGTGTATTCCATTGCATTTACCAGAAACAACAGCAAACTCTGGGTAATTCTCGGCACAAGCTATATTGCTTTCGTCGTATTGCTTTTTGGTTTGCGCTACGGGCGCACTTACCAAAGAAAGAAAAAGGAAGAGGTAACGGTGTCTTACAAACCAGTGGAAGTGACCGAGATTTCGGCTGTCAATGAGGAAGAATGTATCGCCTATATCAACCAGCATTTTCATAATAACGAACTGAGTCTTGACCTTGTGGCTAAAGAAATCGGCATCTCTCAACGGAAAATAACAGGCATCATCAACGAGCGTTTTAGCTGTAACTTCAAGACCTACATCAACCGCATCAGAATCCACGAAGCCCAACGTCTACTAACCGAAACAGAACTCAATATTGGGGAGATCGCCTATAAAGTTGGCTACAATAATCAGAGTCATTTCAATAGAGTGTTCAAGGCGGAAGTGAAAATTAGTCCTTCAGAATATCGTGATAATCAGTGAGTTCACTTTTTGTAAAAGGATTGTCATTTTTTGTAAAAGCCAAATAACAAGAATCATTTAACATTGCTACCGTATTCAATCCTAGGTGCAGGAACCTTACGGTAGATGATGCTTGCTTTTGGTAAAAGAAGGTCCGCGAAGTAGTAACCATCCTACTTGGAAGCCTTTATATCATGTCAGAGTTTTGTATTCGTTAGGTGTTATTTGTTGATCAAATAACAGGGTGTACTTGCAAACAGGATTGAGTCATCGAGCTGATTTTTTTAGACCAACTAATAAGCAACATGATAAGATCTTTAATAGCGAGTTTACTGCTCATCATACTGAGTACCTCGCTGCTTCTTGCCCAGCAAAGAAGCATTTCAGTGGACCTCCAAAAAGAGCAGGGACCGATGAATACCATGTTTAAGGAATGTATCGGAGCCGGACGTGCCAATGAAGGTTTAAGAGCCGATTGGCAACAACAACTGAAGGCGGTAAAGGAGGACTGTGATTTCAAGTACATCAGGATGCACGGTCTGTTGACCGATGATATGGCAGTGTATAGGGAAGACAGGCAGGGCAATCCGGTTTACAACTATCAGTATGTTGATGCGCTATACGATTATATCCTTGAGCTAGGCATGAAGCCTTTTGTGGAGTTGGGATTTATGCCTTCAGCCATGGCAAGCGGGGACCAGACTATTTTTTGGTGGAAAGGAAACGTAACCCCTCCGAGAGACTATAAGAAATGGGAAGACCTGATCAAGAATTTGGTGCAGCATTTTACTGACCGTTATGGTGAGGAAGAGGTCATGACCTGGTATTTCGAGGTATGGAACGAACCTAACTTATCACCCGGATTTTGGGCAGGGACACAGGAAGAATATTTCAAGCTTTATCAGTATGCAGCTCAAGGAGTAAAAGCAGTAAACCCTCAATACAAAGTAGGAGGGCCAGCAACGGCAGGAGCGGCTTGGGTACCAGAGACGATTGTGTTCTGCGAGAAAAATAAGGTGCCTATCGACTTTATCAGTACACACGCCTATGGTGTACAGCAAGGGTTTTTGGATGAGTTTGGTACCACAGGTACTGTTTTGAATGAAGATGAATGGGCAGTAAGTGGGGAAGTGATTGCCTCAAGAAAGCAGATTGCAACATCATCCATGCCTAATCTGGAATTGCTTTTTACAGAGTGGAGTTCTTCTTATACACCTGCCGATCCTGTTCACGACAGCTATCATCAGGCGGCTTATATCCTCAATAAGATCAAGCAGGTGGATGATGCTGCCACTTCCATGTCTTACTGGGTATTTACGGATATTTTTGAAGAAGCAGGACCGAGAGTAACACCTTTCCACGGTGGCTTTGGTTTGATGAATACACAGGGCATCAAGAAATCGGCTTACCATGCTTATTCCTTTATGAATAAGCTGGGAGAGACGGAGTTGGAAAATAAGGACAAGGCTTCATGGGCTTGTAAAAACAGTACTGGCGATTTTCAATTGCTGTTCTGGGATTATACCTATACACTTCCCAAAGATTCGATAAACAATCAGGATTACTTTAATCAGGATTTGCCTGCTCTACAGAAGGGAAGCGCCAAGGTGGAGATTGCAGGAATTCCTGAAGGAAACTACCAAATGGAAATATATACAGTCGGCTATATGAATAACGACCCATATACCCTGTACACCCAATTGGGACAACCTGACCAATTAACAAAAAGACAGGTCAATTTCCTGAAAGACAATAGCAATGGTAGCCCGAAGGTGACAGAATTAGTCAAAGTGGATAAAAAAGGGAAGTTCAGCCGTGAGATCCAGTTAAGGGAGAATGATGTCTACCTGATTAGTTTTAAAAGGCTGTAGGTTCAGGATTAGAATAAGGACAACAAAATACGATAAGAGAAAATGAAATATACCAAGGTTATTCTGTCAATTATATTTTCCTGCTTGAGCCTGCTGGCAAATGCACAGGGAAACAAGGAGTCGGGAGATAAAAACGTTTACACGAACCCGATCATGGGAGGGGATTATCCTGACCCGAGTATTCTGGTGGATGGAAAGGATTATTATGTAGTCCACTCTTCGTTTGAGTACTATCCGGGGCTGCTGATATGGCATTCAACAGATTTAATCAACTGGACACCAGTAGCCAATGCCTTGCATAAGTATGTAGGTTCTGTCTGGGCACCTGATTTGGTAAAGCATGACGGGAAGTATTATATCTATTTTCCTGCAAACAATACCAACTATGTGGTGACTGCCGATAAGATCGAAGGTCCGTGGAGTGAGCCTGTACATTTGGATATCACCATGATTGATCCGGGACACGTAGCGGATGAGGAAGGCAATAGGTATCTTTATTTCAGCAGTGGCAGCTATGTGCCCTTGTCAAAAGATGGTTTGTCAATTGCCGGAGAGGTGAAGCATAGTTATGATGGATGGGAGATTCCACGTGAGTGGAGCATAGAGTGTTTCTGTATGGAAGGTCCAAAACTTTTCAAGCGTGGAGAATATTATTACCTGACTGTAGCAGAGGGTGGAACAGCCGGTCCGGCAACAGGACATATGGTGATCTCAGCTCGTTCTAAATCTCCACTTGGTCCTTGGGAAAACTCTCCATACAACCCCATCACCCGTGCAGAAAGTCCTTCAGAGAGATGGGCTTCAATAGGGCATGGAACTGTCTTTGAAGATGCTTCCCATAAATGGTGGATGATGTACCACGGATACGAGAATGATCACTACAATATGGGACGCCAGACATTGCTGACACCAATTGAGTGGACAAAAGACGGATGGTTCAAAATTCCGGAAGGTATCACTGTGGATAAACCTATCAAGTTGCCTAAAGGTGCAAAGCCGCAAAAAGCCTTTACGTTGAGTGACAGCTTTAAGGGTAATGAGCTAAACCCGCAATGGAAGTTTTTCGGTGAGTATGACCCAAGCAGATACCAGACTTCTGACGATGGTCTTACCATCAAGGGAAAAGGAAGTGCTGTAGCAGACTGTTCACCAATGCTGATCGTACCTGCTGACCACTCTTATACGGCACAAGTGGAGCTGGAAATCAAGGGGGATGCAGTTGGTGGTCTGGTACTTTTCTACAATCAGCAATCATACTCAGGTATTTTGGCGGATAACCAAAACATTTTGACAAACCTGAGAGGGTGGCAGTTCCCAACAGAGAAGGAGGTAATCAACAGGCATGTGTACCTTCGTCTGCAAAACCTGAACAATACAGTCAACATGTATTATAGCATAGACGGTGAAAACTGGATCAAGACCGAGAACTCTGCGGAAGTATCGGCAATGCATCACAATGTGTTGAGCGGCTTTATGAGTTTGCGTATCGGGCTTTGCGCAATGGGCAAGGGAGAGGTCACATTCAAGAATTTCGAATATACCCCCATCATTAACCACAAGTCTTAAGCAGGTTCGGTTAAGGCTGTGCTGACTGAATTAAGTGTGATAAGTAATTCCCCCGACAGGCAGTTTTGTCTGTTGTGGGGTATTGCTGCTTAATGGATTCAGTGATAGTTGAATGGGAATAAATAAAAAAGAGGCTGACAAACGCAGCCTCTCTTTTTGTTATATGCTTTTTCAATCAGCTTCTTATGCTTCAGTATATACAAGACCTTCATAGCAGGCATTGTAAATAGCTTTGAGCTCCTCCAGTGTTGGTACACGTGGATTGAAACCTGTACAAGGGTCTGCCAATGCATTTTTTGCAATATAGTCCAGGTTCTTGTCCCAATCTTCTTTTGAAACACCAAACTCTTTGATGGAAGAGATGTTACCTACTTTCGTTCTCAGGTCTTCAATTGATAGTGCCAAGTCCTCAGCTGAGTTTCCTCCGATTACTTTCGCCAATGCTGGATACTTTTCAGTAGCCGATTCATTGTAGCGAATTACGTTTGGTAAGAATATAGCATTTGAACATCCGTGAGGGATGCCATACAAGGCTCCAACCTGATGAGACAAGGAGTGTACAATTCCCAACCATGCATTGTTGAAGGCCAATCCTGCCATAAAGGAAGCATCATGCATTTTTTGTCTTGCCTTGATGTTATCAGGGTTTCTTACTGCTTCTTCCAGATTGTCAAATACAATTTCAAGACCGCCTTTAGAAAGCACATCAGCATAATTGTCATCAATGTTAGAAACAAATGCTTCAACACAGTGTGTCAGTGCATCCAAACCAGTGTTTGAAGTAACATGGGCAGGCATAGAAGCACAAATCTCACCATCAACGATAGCGATGTCAGGAGTCAACTCATACGATACAATCGGATATTTAACACCCTTCTCTCTATCTGTGATGACAGCCAAACCAGTTGTTTCAGTTCCTGTACCACTTGTAGAAGGAATCGCAATAAACTTGGCTTTTTTTCTGAGTGTAGGAACACTGAATGGTTTCGTCAGCTCATCAAAATCCGCATCTGGGTACTCATAAAATATCCACATGGTTTTTGCCGCATCGATAGCGGAGCAACCTCCCAATCCAATCACCCAATCAGGCTCAAAAGCACGCATGGCTTCAGCACCTTTAAAACAGGTAGCAGATGATGGATCTTCTTCAACACCGTCAAATACTGTACTTTCAATTCCAGCTTCTTTTAGGTAGCTGATTGTTTTATCCAGTGTACCGTTTCTTTTCATCGAACCACCACCAATTACGATGAAAGCCTTTGTACCTTTTATTCCTTTTAGTTCGGACAGGCTTCCAGCACCGTGAAATACCTCCCCTGCGATGAATAATTTACTCATGATCTTTGTTTTTAAGTTCATGACAAAAGTATGGCGCACCAAAGCTGGAATAGTATAAATATAGGACTATGCGTTATACATTTGCTCCAGTTTAAGTTGGAGGTCTGTAGGCGTTTCCTTCAGCTTGGCTTTGACAAACTTATGGAGCGCCGATGGTGAACTGAATCCCAAGTCTAAGGCAATCTGTTTATGCGACAAGTCAGAGTACAACATCTGCCGCTTTATTTCTGTAAGAATACGGTAGTGGATCGCACTGATAGCTGTATGTCCGCAATGCTTCTTTGTAATCGCATTCAACTTTTTTGTGCTGACAGCAAGCTTATCAGCATAGTACTTGACAGTCCTGTGTTCCTTGTAACGGGTATTGAGTGTCTTTTTGAACTGGATATAGATTCCCTTGTCAGTTTCATGTTGCAGCATTGGGATTTCTCCATGCAAAGCCTCTATGATATCCAAAAGGAGGATTTTAATATAAAATCGGGCTTGTTCCTTTTTGATAAGGCTAGGGAAAGCATATATTGATTCGATAGCGCTTGTATATTGTAAAACCTGTTGGAACTCTGTCTCTGTCAGTTGAACACAACCTAGCTTTGAAGTAAGGTTTACATTGTATACAGTCAATTCATTGTTGAGAATGTCTGAACAGAAAAGCACCTCATCAAAAAGTACGATTTTGCCTATAGCATCATCACTAGCATCACTGATAAACTGGATTTGGTCAGGAAAAATAATGGAGATTTTCCCAGGGCTTAGCACATGAAAGGAATCCTCAATGTGAACTTTAATACTGCCTTGGGTCAAAAAAATTAAACAGAAATGGTCTTTTTTATGAACTTGGGCATATCCTTCCAAGGACTTGTCGGCTAAGTCAAAAATCCGGAAAGATAAGTTATGGTCTTCTTTCTTTTGAATGTATTGCTTCAATAATAAACGTGCTACCTCCATCTTCTAACCCAATTAGCTGTCATGTGTACAAACATTGATACAAATGGATTTGGTTACGTATCCGGCTCAAATCCATGTTGTTTGAAACAGCCATTTTCCCGTTTTGTTTGATTGGAGTCTATGTTTCCTTCAGGACTTTTTTCCTTCTCATAATTCCAATACACAAGTTTAAAGTTTTTTACTTGTAGACTTGAACATGATATTGGTATGTGGGAGGTATCGCAAACATTTGTATACGAAGCCTTTTATTCGTTACTTTTTATAATGATGCTCTCTATGGTATTTTAAACATTCTTTATCAATGTTGTGTTTCTTGTGAACTGTTAGCTTTTTATATTCTGATTCTAAGCCTATTATTTCAAAACTTTCAGATATAGTAAATACACCTAAATCTTCGTCATCAACATAACCACCTGAAATTACGATTGAATCAGCTCCTTCATTTTCTGAACCACTTATACCAGCGACATGCGGTTTATGTATTCCTGCCTCAGCTAATAAAATTCTATTACCGAATAACTGCCCTTCAATAACACCTTTTATCTCTCCAAAAACTCTCATAATTAAAAAAGTTTATTCTTGTCAATTGTAACTTAGATCAAGCTTGTTGCTTTCAGTACTAGACCAAGATCGAATAAACGATTATAGAGTGCTATAAAGCATTTAACATGACAAAAAGTAAAGTTTACTTGTCATGTTAAATTTATTTCATACATTTATGTCAAATAAACTTTACAAATAATCAAATATAGTTGACATATGAAAAACGATAAAAGGAAAGATCAGATCAATAGAATGACGAAGAACCTAGCAATTTGGACACTGTTGTGGGTCGTCTCTTTAGCATTGGCCACCTTTGGCCCAAAGTTTATTTGGAGGGAAAACACTACCTGGAGCATTATTGCAATCATCATTAATTTGGCTATAGGTATTGGAATGATTTGGGCAAACATCAAACACCTGAGTGTTCTTGATGAACTTCAGAAGAAAATTCAAATGGATGCTATGGGAATTGCTTTGGGAGTTGGAATTGTGGGAGGATTGAGCTATTCGGTAATGGATACTGCCAATGTTATTGCCGGTAATGCTGAAATTGGCTTTTTGGTGATGCTGATCAGTATCTCATATTTGATTGCATTGTTCGTTGGGAAAAAGCACTACGCATGAAAAATAAACTAAAAGTACTTCGGGCAGAAAAAGATATGACGCAAGCAGATTTAGCTGACTCATTGGGGGTTTCTCGCCAAACAATCAATGCTATTGAGAAGGGGAAGTTTGACCCGAGTTTACCATTAGCATTCAAAATATCGAAATTATTTAAGCTACGCATTGAAGAAATCTTCAATGACCCTGAAGATGAATGATTTTATATTAGAAGGGTGATAAAAAAAACGCTATTCCAGTGTGTATAATAATTAGGAGTTTATATGGTCGGTATGACCAATCATAAACTCCTATTATTTTGTGTCAGCTTCAATGTCCAATAATCATAAAACTTTGAGTTTATAGTAAACCAAAATTTTGGTAGTTAACAGTGTGTAGATTCGCCATTTATATCAACACATTTACTTATTGTAAACTTTCTATTACTAGTCACTTTGTCTATTCTCTCTTTACTTTATCTCTCACCAAATGTGTGATTTACAGTTTGATAAATGTTAGATTTATGTTTTTGCTTAGTCAGGCTATATAATATTAGGGGTTTTGGACGTTATTTTCGAAGTAACAACAGAAACTTCACATACCCATTCAGCTATATTAGATGCTACAAACCATACTTATTCAATGTATTTTCTCTTTCATTCTTAGCCTTTTTGTCTTGGGAAACTTCTTTGAACTCAATAGATATTTCCATATTACATCTTCGGTATAAAAGGTATTCTATAGTAACTATCAAGGTTTTATAGTATAGACTTATTTCATTTTTTCAATTATCAATATTAGTTATAGCTAAAACTTTTTTCTTATTAATTGCTTCAATATTCATAAGTATGACAGCAATTGCACAGGTTACTTATAATATGCCTGAGCCAATAGAAAATAAAAACATTATGTCCCGTCCTAGTATAGCGTTACACCAAAACTGTAACGTCATGGAAGAGAAGCAAGTAAATCAGGTTTATATAAAGCGAACTCAGAAGGATTATACAATGTCCTTCAAGCTTCAAGTGGTCGCTGAATTGGAAGAAGGCAAGCTCTCCGTACAGGGCGCTTGTGACAAATATGGTATTCAAGCCAAATCTACTGTTCGTGACTGGTTGCGAAAATTTGGTAACTTGGACTGGTCCAACAAACACCCCTTAAAAATGTCGAAACCCCCTGAGCAAAGAATATTGGAGCTGGAGCAAAAAGTCAAGCTGCTGGAACGTCAGAAGCAAACCCTAGAGAAGCAGGTAGAACGAGCTGACAAGAAGATCATTCTCTTTGATATGATGCTGGAGATGGCAGAGAAAGAATATAACATCCCGGTGCGAAAAAATATATCCCCCGAGTAATCGAGGGCAGCAACATTGAACACGGTTGGAGCAAGGTTGAATGTTGTGAGTTACTCGGGGTAAACAGGCAGTTTTATTACAGATGTAAGCAGGAGCAAAAGAAGCGGGAAGCCCTAACGGTGAAGGTATTGGAGCTAGTGACGCAGGTACGCATGCGACAGCCTCGCTTGGGTGTGCGCAAACTGTACACCATCTTGGAACAGGAGTTAAGGACTCTTGATGTAGGAAGAGATCGGCTTTTCGATATCCTCAGGGCTAACCATATGCTGATAAAGCCTCGCAGAAGATATCACGTGACCACCAACTCACATCACCGTTTCCGTAAGCACAAGAACCTGACGCAACACTTGGAGGTAAAGCGCCCAGAGCAGCTTTGGGTGGCTGATATCACCTACATAGGCACAAGGCAAAACCCGATGTACCTGGCTTTGGTCACGGATGCTTATGCCAAAAAGGTTGTTGGCTATGATGTATCCAACAGCTTAAATGCCCAAGGGGCTATCTGGGCATTGAAAAGGGGACTCCTGCAACGGGAATACCCTGCAGAAGCCTTGATCCATCACTCCGATAGAGGGTTGCAATATTGTTGTGATGATTATCAAGAAATGCTGGACGACGCACAGGTAACCTGTAGCATGACTGAGAAGTATGATCCTTATCAAAATGCAGTAGCTGAACGCGTAAATGGCATCCTTAAGCAGGAGTTTATAAGAGGAATCCAAATCAATGATATCCAACTTATGAAGAAAATAATCAAGCAGAGTATAGACATCTACAACACGGAAAGACCCCATTTATCATGCAGGATGAAAACGCCAGAATACATGCACCTGCAAAGAGAGATAAAGATTAAGACCTATAAAAAAGAAAACCCACCAGCACTTGAGCTAGTGGGATCCATATAAAGTTGTATCATTGTAAATCTGTAACGCTATTTCAGGACGTCACATTAGTATTGTATTTCAGAAAGTTAAGCCATCTTCATCGACATATTATATTAATTATAATGTGGAAAATATTGGAGATGGTATTTTGTTTATTGACCGTAAGAAAGCTGCTATCAAGCAAAATAAAGGTACAGTTAATTCGCTTTCTGGAAATTATATATTGAAATCGGGTGAAAGCAAAACTATTTATAACGAGTTCAGAGCAAAAGCTCCTGTACAACCAAATACTGAATTGTTTCAGCTTGTACTCGATGGTTTAACATATGCTGTTGAATCAGGAAATTCACTGGAAGCAGAGAGCTTAGTAGTAGCAGAAAAAGCGACACAAACTATCGAAGAATTCGATGTAAAGGTGATGGAGTACAATGTTTATGCAGATAGAAAATATGCACAAATAAAAGTGACATTCAATGGAAATGGGAACAGGTAGGGAAAGTAGATCTCACAAAGCTTACCGTTACTGGCGGAAACCCTGATATAGTAAAAAAAGGGGAAGCTCTTCTTCCAGGTAAATCATATACCTTTTCAATTAATTTAAGTCCAAACAGCGAAGAGTTCACCATTAACTGGAAAGGTGTGTTTAACCTAATGGTTGTATCTAAGGTTAATATTGATGCCATTACTATAAAAAGCACAAGTTATAAAGATGAAGTAGCCGAAGATGATAAGAAGGAAGAGAATAAAGAAGAAAAGGTAGTTATTGAAAACTGTGAGTTATCTTTTAGTGATTATTCCACGCTAAAAACTGATATTAAAACCGAGTTGGACAATGGTGGTAAACCAGTTGAAATGGCTAATGAATTTCTTATGGAAAAAGGTTGTATTAGTACTGCTCAGGTCTTAGATTATCTGGCAATTTTCAATTTAGATGGAACTCGATTAAAGTTTGCTAAAATGGCTTATCGTTTTTGTTCAGACAAGCAGAAATATCATATGGCTGTTGGGAAAATGGCATATACAAAGAATAAACAAGCTTTAGAGGAGTTTCTGGAACAACAACAATAGAATATCCAAAAAGTAACTAAAAACCCCGAATGATCGTTCATTCGGGGTTTTGTTTTTATATCTAATAATATCTGACAGTGTGAATTTTTGATCCTTCCTTGAATTTTGATTTCATCAAAATGGTTAGATCACTATCAAAGTCAACTTTCTCCACGTAATCGTTTCCATTTAACAAAAACTGAGCGTTTAACCCTTTTGTGTCAATACCATACATATCACTAATATAAGTATACCACAACTGAAAATCGGCATACTCGCTTGCAAACTCCTCAACGGTAGAACCTACCCCAATGCCTTTTGTAGTTTTAAACTTTGGAGAAAACACGAATACTTCACCAACTTTCTTGTTAAAAGATTGAGTCTCATAATTGTACTCTGGAATAATTTTCACCAGTTTTTCCTTACCTGCATAAAATAGATAATATGGCTCATGACGATCACTAACAGGAGTACTTATAACATCGTTTTTTTCTTGTACGATGTAGGACATTTTTTCAGCCTCAGCAAATGGTATCTCTTCTCCAACTTTAAAAATTCCAGCCTGAGAGTCCTGAAGTAAAAACTCATTATTTTGTCCAAAAGCTGAAGTTACTGAAAGTGAAGTGATTAATATTAAAAGGAGATAGCTTAATTTTGTAGTTCGATTATTCATAGTGCTAATTTTATTTCAAATACTGTTTCTAATAAACAGGTTGTATGTCACTAATTGGGTAGATGTCATTAATATGTACTTATTAGACATCTGCTTTTATGGTATGCTTTGTAACATAAAGCTATTGTTTGTTCAATTTTAATTGTACTAGTCCAAGATTTAATAAACGGATTGAGGGTGTTTAAATTGTTTTCAGCGTCTTTGGTGTAGTGTGAAAAATATGACGGGTGGAACTTGACCTAATCATTATATTCGGTATACTCTTATTTCTGTTGATCAGTTTTAGACATAAAAAAGCCAGACCCTTCAGGTCTGGTTCACAAAAACCAATCTTTATTGTTTTATCTTCATGATTCAAATATCATGAAGTGTCTAACTCATATCTCTCAGATGGTACATAACGGAGCTACATATCCGCCATTTATGAGTTGTAAGGCAATTGAAATTGAGCGTGGGTGAGAGGTAAGCAAGTTTACCCTGATTTTGCTTTTAGAGATGCAGTGCTGTTATTTTACTTTTGTCAATGCCATTTTCATAGCAAGCCCAGTTAATACGGAAGCCATAAACCATTTTTGAACCCTGAGCCAAAGTGGTTTTTGGGAGAACCAAGTCGCTAATTTGGCAGCCGAAATTACGATCAAAAAGTTTACTGAAAAGCTTATAATTATTTGAACTATTCCTAGTTGAAAACTTTGACTTAAAATCGAACCATTTTCAGGTTTTATAAACTGTGGAAAAAATGAAAGATAAAAAACAGCCATTTTTGGGTTAAGGACATTTGTCATTAGCCCGATGTTGAACAACTTTAGAGGGTTGTTTGATTGAAGGTTCTTATCAGCATCAAAAATTTTATTTTGAGATCTTACAGATTTATAAGCCAAGTAGAGTAGGTATACAACACCAAGAAACTTTACCACCACAAATGCATATGGTACTGCAAAAAATATTGCAGTAAGTCCAAATGAAACCATAAGGATATGAAATAAGAATCCTGACATTACTCCGAGAAGAGAAATGATTCCAGCATTTTTACCTTGAGACAGAGACCTTGAAATCAGGTAAATCATATTTGGTCCAGGGGATAGTACCATAATCAAAGCGGCTAATCCAAAGAGTAGTAAGTCATTAATTGGTATCATTTTTTTCTATTTCAGCTATTATTTGTTGTTGTATAACACTTAACTATCACTTGTTCAAAAGTAAACCTTTCCAATATAATACTAACCTAAGGTTTAATAAACCTGTATGGCGTGTTATAAGTGTTTCAAGCTCATAGCAGAAACACCGTCTTTGGAACTAGTATTATTTTGAAGGAGGAATGCTATTGATCTTGTTGTATGATATTGTCTAATTTTTCTTTGAAATCATTAGGTTCATCAAGATGAAACCCTATAGTTTTAAATTTTTTCTTGAAGCCATACAGTCCAGTTAAAGTATGCGCTCTTTTAAGCCTGATAATTACATTATGACTTTCAAGTTCTCCCAGGGGAGATAATGTTTTGAATAATTGGTCTTTACCAAGTCCTTTCTTGGATAGGTACACAGTTTCAATATCCAAATAGGGTATTTGCGCCTCATTCATAATTCCATATCGTAAGATCAGGTTTTTATCATCCATAGAAATAGGTCTTTTGGATAGTGCTTTTGCAAATCCAAATAATTGAATGACAGTGTATAGACTTAACCCAGTTTGAACCCAAGCTATTAAAGTATTCCACCTTAGAAGTAAAAAATGTAAAGCGATAGTCTCAATAGAAATGATTAAAATAAATGCACCAAATAGCGCAGGTGTCCCACTTTTTTTATGGTAGGTGAATTCGTTATCAGTAATTATTTTTTCTTTCCAATTGACAAACCCGTAATAAAATACGGCTACTTCAGTAGCAAATGGTAATACTAAATTTTTGGGAAGGATATCATGACAGGAACTTCGTAGTATATCAAAAAAATCAGGTACTGTATCTTTTAGCCCTCTGTAAGCCTTGAGCGCTTTTCGAAATTTGATTACAACAACTGTCAAAACTGCAAGTTCAATAATGGGCAACGCCCACGATTTAAAAAGCCCTAAATACATCTGACCTTCCTTTGGTAAGAAGTATGAGCCAATTAAAAGTCCAACTACGATTACAGGAACTATCGTAGTTTTAGGGATACCCGTTTTAAAAATAAGGAGTAAATAAACAAAAGGAATAGTCAAGATTAGGTCTGCTGTTACTGCTAAGTATAGTGTATCATTTCCTGCTATAAATGAGGACTTCATAGTGAATATCAGCACTACTAAAAGCACTAATGGGATTCCAAAATTAATTACATTCCTATTGAAGAGTAGTGTCTTTTGCATTCCTTTTGTTTTATAGCCATTAGCTATCATTTGTTCAAGCTTATCTCTGTCAAGATACTACTAATTCAAAATTTAATAAACGGATATAGGTTGTTATAAAACGCTTTGGTTTGAAGCTACCAAATGGTAATTGATATTGTTTAATGCGAAGGTCGTTTTGCCCCAGGTTCGATATTTGGGTATTGCTTAATACTTTGTGTATAAGCTGCCATTAGCTTGGCAAATGGTACACCTACCCACGCATACGTAACATTCATATTCCAAAGCTCCTTGGAATCACCCTCAATGTTAAATATGCAAGGGTAGGTCAATGGTCCGTCACCTTGAGCCTTAGACTGGACAACAAAAAACCTATTGGAAAGAAGCGCTAGAAGAACTATAACAGATCGTAATAGGTCTTTCATTAGTACTACAGGTTCAGAATATTGTAGTCATAGGGTCTTTCATCAATAAGAAAGTACCTTTGAATTATTTAGTCTCCTTGATTTTTAGCAATTCTTCAGTGTTACTAAAAGTGGAATCCTTTTCTGCATGGGTTATTTTATCCTTTTGCTTAATGTTTTCGGATTGATTATAAGCAACATAGATTAATTGGAAAGTCATAATCCCTATGACTGTCACAATAGATACCTTTACTTTATTCATAAGGCTATATCAAATTATGATCAAGTGAATAGAAAGAGACAAGCATTTAGATAGGAGTATTGCTAAGAGATGGATAGGTAAGTCTTTGTTAATTAGGTCTTTAGTAGTGTGTGTACTTGAGGTTTAAAAGAGTAGGACTCTTTATAGAGGAGAAGCCACTGCTTAAAGTATGAACAATTTTCGTTTTGAAAACATTAACCAATCGTGATTAGTTCTATTCAATTTTAGAAAAAGAATGACTCTTTTAGTCCCTAAAGTAAAAACCATCAATGCTTCTCTCACAATTACCTCCTTTTACGCATAGCTGTATTGGTTTGGAGCAAGGTTGAAACTGGGGTGTTAAGATTACTGGAACGAACCTAAACACAAAAGTTTACCTAAATTTTCATGTTTTGTCACTCCACTTCATATTTTTTGCGTCTTCATACCAAATGGCAATATATACATAGACAAAAGTGTATCATCAGCATACATTTTTAATGCTTCCAAAATCACAAGGTTTATTGGCACTATTCAAACTACTATATGTGTTGAGAAATTACACTCACTTTTAGTGCTAAAAACCTGAATAACACTCTGAATACACCAATAGGAGGCATTAATGGAATGAAACAATTATTTAACAGGGTTATACAAAACAGCGCAATCACTATGATGAAAAAAGTATTTGTATGCCTATCTCTAATGATAGGACTATACAGCGGCTTGTTCGCACAAGGAGTAGATTTTCAGCACATTTCCTTGGAGGAGGCACTTGAAAAGGCGAAGCAGGAAGACAAACTTGTATTTGTTGATTTTTACACGGTTTGGTGTGGACCATGCAAGTATTTGGTGAAGCATGTTTTTCCTGTGAAAGAAGTAGGGGACTTTTACAATAAGAAGTTTGTCAGCCTAAAACTGGACGCAGAAAAAGAAGGGCTTGCTGCAGCCAAACAATATGAAGTATATAGCTACCCTACATTGCTGTTCCTTACACCTGAAGGGACGGTGGTTTATACAGAAACCGGTGGCATGCAAGCCGATAGCTTTATAGCGCTAGGTAAGAAAGCGATCGCCTCATTAAACAGTGAGTATAGTTTGGCTAAGCTGAAGGAATTATATCCTGCAAGGCAGCAGGATGAGGATTTTCTGAAAATTTATTTTCAAAAAATGATCGAGTATGGAGAAGACCCTGCTGAAAGTATTGAACAGTGGTTGGCAGTACAAACCGAGATCAAGGAGAATGGTGCTGAGATGATGGAGTTCATATTGAAGTATAGCCGCTTTTTAAGAGTAGATGGAAAATCAGAAGCCATCTTGAATGCAAATATTGCTGAGTACTCAAAATTAGCTTCAAAAATCGACAATAAAAGATTGAGCAGAGTCAAGTCTCAAATGTTAAGGAACACCCGTGAAAAAGCGATTGATACGAAAGATCCTGAGTTGATGAAGGCTTTCTTGGAGAACTGGGAAGAGCTTCCTGAAAAACGTAAAAGAAGGGAGGATGAGATTGAGAATAAGTTGATGTACTATACTTTGGCTAAAGACGGTCAGTCTTATATGGAAACGGCTAATAGTTATATCGATAGCCTGATAGCCTCTAAGCCACTAAAGGAAATCAAAGAAGAGGACCAAACGAAATACGAGCGATATAAGAAAAGCTATGATGAAAACCCTACTGAAACAGGGGCTTTCATGATGCCAAGATATGAGATAGGGGTAGAAGCATTTGACAGAATCAAGACTATCTATAAAATAGGGACTGACTACCTAGAATTTGCTGAGAGCAAGAAGGATTACAAAAACCTCGAAAGCTGGATTAAGTATGGTTATAAACTGAATGAGGGAGATTATACACTGGAGAACTTGGAAGCCAAAATGCTTTACAAGAGAGGGAAGACAAAAGAAGCAATTGAACTAAAGAAGTCAGCTTTAGAGAAATGGCCTAAGAATAAAAAGCGTCCTACTGCCGAGTATGAATTGGAGCAGATGCTGAAGAAACAAGCTTAATAAATATGCAAAAAGGAATACGAGGGTATTTCTAATGCTGTACAGCGGTATGGAAGTGATTCTGTACCGCTTTTCATTTTTGTAAAAGGTGTAACAGCATCATGAAAGGCATATTAACTCTAATATAGGTGAGGCATGGTTTGTTATGTTTGTCCCCAATAAAATTCGCAGTTCTCAAAATTCAATTTTTCCAAATCTTTTTCTGCAATAAGGACACTGAAAACACCTTCATCATTAAAACCATTTTCTCCTATTTGGAGAAGGACGATTTTGTCAGCGTTAGTGATTTGTTCAATCTCAGTTTGTTCCAATTGACAGTGTGTGAATATCCCAAATATCTTAGACTTCTCACTTCCTGCAAAATCATCCCAAAGCAATCCGGTCTCGTTTACATATTGCTTGTCCCAATTGTCTTCAGGCTTGCGAAATCTCTCATTCCATGATTCACGATCTGACCATACTTTATCAATCAGAACACCCTCCCAAAAGTTGTCTTCATGCTCTATGATATTTCTGCACAAGTTTTCATTGGCTACAGTGGTATATAACACTTTTCCTGAGTCCGACATTATATCTGAAAAGAAGATGAGCTGCCCCTTTTTGGGGAGTCGTCCTGCAACGTCGTACTTGGATATTTCAGATAAGTCCAATTGTGCGGCAAACCTCATACCTTGAGGAACTTGAACACCTTCAGGCAAATCTATCACAGGCCCGCCATACCTAGAGTGACCAAGAGGAATCTCTAATTCAGTATATTTTACATATTCTTCTCCCATCCAGTCTTCCTTTTTCATATAGGCAGGGAAGTATCTCTTGTTACTTGGTGCAAGTGAGATTATATCGAATACTTGTTTTTTCATTGCCATTAGGTATTAGTGTACTATCCAAGTCCTTATATTATCTAAATAAAATTCTTTTTTTGATATAACATCAAACAGTCATTTATTCAAGCTTGATCCTTTCTAATATAGTACTAACCCAAGATTTAATAAACTGATGGTGGGCGTTATAACCCATTTTATGAATTCTTAATAATGATTTATCACCTTAAAATAGACATAGACGGTTTGATATAATAAAAGCCAAACCCAAAGGGTTTGGCTCAGTAAAGTTTCTTTATCTATCTTTTTGCTAAATCACAGCACTGCCTGCAATCAGCTTTTATTTCCGTTTGTAGGTGTAGGTTATTTCCTTGTCTTTCCATGGCACCATTTTAACCAGATCATGGTCAAATGATATATTAAAGGCCATAAAATCCACTTCTTTGTTCCAGTCTACCATATGAAATTTTGGGTGATGTGGATCCATATGCCAAAAGCCATGTGATTTCGAACCATCAGGATTTGTCTTGATATAAGTGCCTCCCCAACGAATAAATATTTCCTCTTGATGGTTTGCTTTGTGTAAATCGGTGATATCCTTACCCTCTTTGATTATAGAGACTAACTGCCATTTTCCAGCAATACTGTCTTTGGGAGCCATTGGCATCTCTGTTGTAGGAGAAAGAGTTACCTTCACTTTCATGCCTTCTTCTTCTCTTTCCCAATACATTTTTCCATCCTCGAAACTGGTCTTGAAAGCCCCAAATTCATCCGGTTCACCCTTGCTGTTAAATGGCAAAAATTCCTCCTTTTGTTTATCGTATGTCCAAGTACCAACACTGTTCTGACTCCAACCATTTCCGGCTTGATAGCTATGATCTTGATGGTATTTAAACCATTTGGCTACTGGAGTTACATCCATATCACCTACCATTACCAGATCCACCTTCCAAAAACCTACTACAGGTTGCGCCATTGTGATAGCTGATACAATAAGCAAAAGACTGAGAAGTGCAATTTGTTTAGTTATCATATTTAGATTCGATTAAGATGTTAGCAATTTTTTTAGTGATTTCTATTTCATTGACCTGATCTCCTATGTTGGTCAAAAAAGCAATGATGTATTGTCCATTTTCAATGTTGACAAGCATGGACCTGAAGCCTTCGGTAGCGCCTCCATGAATGATATACTTCTGGTCAATCCCGAGGTTTCCCATATGGTAGTTCCCCTTTTTGTCAAACACTGCCCACCCATAGCCATATGAGATATCAGGGGTAATCTCTTTGAGATAATTGCTATGCATTCGTTTCATGGATTCGGGACTCAAAAGTGAGGCTGCACTCATGGCTTTTCCCCATAGATAGAGATCGTGAGAAGTGGAGAAAATTCTTCTTCCAAGGGTCAGGTCAATAAATTGATTCCGTTTCCAACTATCCGAAAGCTCGTGGTAGTTGTAGGCTTCCACCATATGCTTGTGGACTTCAAGGTTGTCGGAAGTGCTAAAAGTCTGCCTCAGTTCCAGGGGTTGGCAGATCTTTTCATTCAACAATTCAGCGTAAGGTTGCTGGTATATATCCTCAAGGATAATAGCCAATAAGTGATAGGCAAAACTGCTGTAATAGAATTGCTTCCCAGGACTGTTGACCGTAGGGACGGTGCTGATAAAGTCTATATATTCAGGATTATTGAAATGTTTTCTTTTAAATGGGCGAAACCAATCCAATTGTAGATTGGGAGCCATGTGTTCATAATGAGCTAGCCCAGAAGTATGGGTAAGCATTTGGTGAATGGTGATATTAGGATCGAAAGCCCCTGAGTAATTAAGAGGTTTCAGAAGGTCAGTTAGGTGATCGTCCAGTGATAGCTTACCTTCTTCTACTGCCATCAGCACTAAAGTTGCTGTAAAAGATTTGTCAAGTGAACAGATATCAAAACGGGAGTCCATACGCATCGGGATATCCCAAACTCGGTTAGCAGTACCGATGGCTCGCTGGAATAGAATGGAGTCCTGTGTTCCAACGACTATTGTTCCATCGAACCTGTTTGAGTCATGCTCATGTGTAATAAGACTATCCAACCTAATTGATAGGTCTTTTATAGGTGTTGGTCTTTGTTTGGTACAGGATGTTAACCATATTATAAAGACCACTGATATCAATAAACTCCTTTTCATTTGCTATAATTTTTGTAGCAAAAAAGTAGGAGAAACCTGCTTAATCAATAAAATCAGGCGGTTTGGGGTGAAATTTCCAAATAAGGGGTGAATAGTTCTGGGGGCTTTTCAAGAAGTGCCTAAACGTATTTTCTTGATGCAAGAATCCTCTTGCAAGAAACTGATATTTTGATCTTTTCTGACATGTTTGACTTTTACTATTTTACTCGAATAGCTGAGAGGTTTTGAGAAAATTAAATAGGGGAGTGTAGAGAGTTTGTTCATTCAGTTTTTTTGGAAATAGTCCTAACCAAAAATAAAGAGCCAAACCCTTTGGGTCTGGCATAGGACAGATAAACTTGATTTGTTTGGTCATACAATGAGACTGTTACACTTTAGTCTTTAATCAACTTTCCTGTGACCTTGCTTTGACCAATATGGATACTGTAAAAGTATATTCCTTTCTTTAGACGGTCAATATCTATTTTTTCCTTATTCCTGAGTGTTTTAGATAGTATTTCCTTTCCGTTTATATCATATAGGGCAAAGGAAGTCTGTTTGTAAGTGTTGGAAAACTTAACAATTATACATTCCGATGCAGGGTTGGGATATACACTCACTACATCCTGATCAATATCGTCAATACCAGTAAATACTTCCTCAACTGAATAGTAATACGCCGTTTCACGGAACTTCTCCATTTCACTGATTGTGTGATTGTATTTTAGAGCTTGTTTACTGATTATTTTATGATGAAAAGCTACTCTTTCGTTCGCATCTAGGATTGTAGGCAAGCGTAAATTACTATTGTCTATAGTGTAGTCAAAATTAAAAACTTCTTGTACTGTTGTAGTGTCGAAATCCCAAGTTTTGTTTGTGCAGGAATTCACATGATTTTCATCGTCAAAGCCATAGGATTTTGCTTTTGTAATTTTCCAGTCTTTGCTTGCTTTATCCCACTCATATTCATTCGTGCCATACACATGCCATTCATCGTAATCATAAAGTGTCTGCTTTTTTAAGTATGGGATAAATTGTTTAGAATCAACACTCCAATTTGATGAGGTAAGAAGCTCTATATATCCATTGTTGTAAGCATACTCAGTTTTACCAAACAGCTGCCATACATCTGAGCCTTTTTGTTTGTTGTAGATTGTGTCAACCAGTAGATCACCTTCAGCATTATAGCTATATTGTGTTTTTTTGACCGGTACCCACTCTTCTGAGTCTGTAAATTTATAATATAGCGTGTCAGCGATTATTACACCCGCTGAATTGTAACTATTTACCTGCTTTTTGATCTGAAGCCATTTCCCATCCCCAAATAGCCATTTGCTCTCTGTTATTTCAGTCAGTTCTTCTTTGTCGTTATAGGTGTAATCTATTCTCTGTCCTGACTTTGAGAGTATATGCCGTTCATAACTTAATACCTTATTATTATTGTATTGCGTGATTTCTTTGGTTACGTTCTTCCAATGTTGGTCGTTTTTGTCCCATATTGAGTTGATGACTAAAGTGTCATTGAAATTCTCATCATAGACAAAACTCTTTTTAAATAATTTTTCATCCCATTTTCCAGTTGATTCATTAAAGCGATAATCAATAATACTATCTAACTTGTATGCATTGGTTCCATCAGAAAATAAGAGTGTTTGTTTTAAAGGATTTGACATTTGCTTGAGATGCTGATGTAATCCGGTCTCCACTTCTAATGTTGTTAACTTGTTTTGGGTTTGACTATATACTGATAATGTAATCAATGAACCAATCAAAGAAAAAGTAATATACCTAAGCATGTTGATCTAAATGTTTCAGTTTTGGGTACAAGAAAATAGTTGTTTCTTAAACTGAAGTTGCCTCTAGATAACTTATCCTATATTTTTTGTATTAATTGCTTTTATTCAGCATTAGCCTATATTTTTTCTTCTCTTTACTGTATTGTTGAGGTGTCATATTCAGATAGCTGGCAATGTATTTATCAGGTGTGTCTTCCAGCATCCAGTTTGCGCGCTCAATAATTTTATGAAATAGCATAAAACGCTTGGAGGGACATCTGTACTGCAATAGGAACATTCTGTTTTCACGGTCAAGCAGTATTTTTTCATAGACTTTGTACATGATATAGCTAAACTCATGATACTTTTTAGCTAGCATTTCTAAATCATTCTTTTTGATAGTAAGAATCTCAACATCAGTAATTGCTTCGTGAATTTCGACCGAAGGAGACCCATCGATATAACTCTTTAAGCTGTTAAATGAGAGCCCTTTTGGGGTAATATTAATGGTGATGGGGATGTCTTCATCAAATACATATTGTAATACAACGCCTTTTACCACAATATTGGAATTGACTTCAATGTCTCCAGCTCTTAGGATAGCCTCTCCTTTTTTATATGTTTTCTTACTGATATAGTCTCTTATTTCTTCAAAAAGGTCTTCACTCAATGGTTCCGCTGATTCAAGAAATTGATGCAATACTTTATAGTCAGAACGGCTTATTTTGTTCATTGAATTAATTGTTTTCACTAGTTTGTACTTTTTAAATAAAGAACAATTATAAAATTAATAAATGGATTTAGACGGACTTAAACCATTTGCAAATTTTATGCACTTTATAAACACGCTTAAGTATAAAATAAAAAGCCAAACCTTTAGGGTTTGGCTCAGGAAAGCAATGCGATTTTATTTCTAAATATGTTTTATGTAAAGGGGCTTATTACTCTGCCGCAGTCCCAATTAATGAGATTAATCCATTGGAAAATGTTCCCCTCCAATTAACATAGTTGTGACCTCCCTTAAATTCATGATAATCTACTTTATAACCTTTTAGCTCAAGAATATCTCGAAATTGTCTATTCATTCCAAGCATGGAAGCTCCTGCATCATAAAGCCCAATATCCATATAGAATTTGATAGGTAGTAGTTTACTCTGCTTATACAAGTCAATTAGCATTCCGTTGTCTTCTGGATAAATCCAATGGTTTTCATCGTTGGTTCCTTTTATCCAGTATGAACCTGATTGGGAGATTACGTTTCCTATTACATCCGAATGTTGTAATGCAATATAACTTGCAGCAAATCCTCCTCTACTTGAACCAGCTAAGATGATTTTATCAGATATAGGGTAAATATTGTATGCTGAACGAGCCCATGGAATTAATTCTTTTGAAATGAAATTCCCAAATTTTTCACTTATTAGGTCTTTACTTCTTTTACCCATTGACCATACTAAAACTGTAACTGTAGGAGTGATCTTTTTATCAGCAAGTAGGTTATCTACTATGGTGGGAGTTGGTATTCTAGCTTTGCGATTGGGTCTTGCCCCATAAGCTTCACCATCAAAAACGATTAATAGATTATGAGGTTTATTGGGATTATAATTTGCAGGTGTATGGATCGTTATTTTTCGGTCTTCCTGTAAAAAATCACTGTAGATTGAAGTAAGGAATAAGCTGCCTTTTTCTATACCGTCTCTTTCTGAGATGTAAACCTGCTTTGGTGCACTGGGCATTTCAACTGTACCATCATAAGCGTGTTCTACACTCCTTGATACTATTTCTCCATTTGGTCCGGCTTTATCTAGGTTGAAATAATTGAAACCGTAATTAAATCGAGCATCTTTAGGTACTCGCTGGGTTACAAAAAATAATTTAGTATTTGGTAATCTCTGAAATCTTAATCCTAAAAAATCAGGTCCGCCACTTAACATAACATACTCTGTGTTTTTGTGAGGCACACAGAAGTAAGTTACAAGCATATTTGAATCATCACTATCAATAAGCTCTATTATATGACTTTGGGCTTGAGCAGCTAAAAAAGTGTCAATAGCTTTATCATCAGTAAGCGAGGCTTCCCATAGATTATATAATGTGTCAGTTGGAAGTTCTCTCTTTATAATACGCCTTGTATTTTGTTCCAAAGTTAAAATCTGTTCAACTTTTAGTTGATAGCTTCCTTTGAAGGTGTTTTTATCAAGTGTATGAATATTTATTTTATAAGTTCCAGATTCATTGGAAGTTATATCAATGGCTTCAACTCCATTTTTTCCATTGGGACTCTCAATTTGTTTTAAAAGTTGACCATTTGGCTTATAGATATCAATTACAAGATCTATATTTACCTGTATAACCTTTCCTATAATTGCCATCCCATTTTCTAAATCAATAGTATATGTATGGTTTTCAAATGAAGATATAGTTTCTTCAATAGCTGTTTCAGTATTTAACTTTCTTCTATCAAGTGTTTGGGCTGAAATACAACTTATACTTAAAACAAAGAAGAGAATCGTTGACAACTTAGCTTTGCAAAATGAGTTCATTGATATTTTTGAGTAGATAGTTCTAGTTGTAAATATTAAAAAAATAACTGATTACTTCTTACTTATCTTTTTATCTTTAAAATGCAGAAATCTAGGTTATAACACTGCGAAAGTAAATAGGTTGAATTAACTGAAAGCTGTTATCATTAAGATTGATTAGTACTAGCAGAGATTATAGTTGGTGACTGTTTTTACTTTTCATTTAAGTGCCTGATATAATTAGTCAAAAGCCCATGAATCTGTTTGGCTGCAACTGGATTAGCAGAATGCACTTTAAATTTTAGGTTAGTTAAGTCAAGTTCGGATTCATAAACTAACCATTTGGCTGCCGCATAGCCGTCTAGTGCGACCTCTCCTTTATTATCTAGTCCTAGGTCATTGTCAAAACTGATGAAGTCGGGAAGACCATTTGTTTTTATGTAATCAACAAAGTCGCTGTACGTCCTTACGATGTCAAATTCCGATTCCATGGATTTATCGTAAACCATATTGATTGTCCTAATGTCGTCTAGAAATAGTTTTTTCATTTTTAAAAAAGCATTTAATTTTAATCCTTTTCAATATAGTATTAATCTAAGATGTATTGACGGCTATGGGATGATTTAATGGTATTTAGCACTCTACGGTACACTTTTTTATAACCAACTAAAAACCAGTTTTTCAGATGGTGTTTTGGGACTAATTCCCCTCCAAAACTTCTTCCAAAGTCCTTTGATCTCATTACCTACTTGGCGGGATCTCGTACAGAAATGTTCCTGCAACAGATCTTTTCCCTTTCTGAAATAGCTGTTCTCCCTGTAACCGTGGTTCTTTACTTTTATGTTTTGTACTTTTTCATGGAAAGCCACGCCAAATAAGTGACAAACAGCAAAGGCCATACACACCACAGCAAAAAGTCTTTCAAGCCGATCCAATTTGGTCAGGTGAGTGGCTTCCAGGTTGAATCCCCGCCCTTTGAGCGACTGGAAGAACACCTCGATGCTCCACCGTTTTCTATAGCTTGACAGCAAGCCTCTTTTCATCAGGTTTGAGACTACGATCAGGTAGTCCTTTCGCCCGTTTTTATCCTTGGTCATCTGCATGGAAAGAGTCAGGTCCATTCCATAGATCGTTGCTCTTCGGTCAGTACAGCGAAAGCCTTCTTTGCTCCATACCTCTCCTGTTTTCTCCACACCATCGATGTTGATTTTGTGGTGTGATGGAATCCGAACGCAGAAGACAATCCCTTGCATGGTCATAAACCGAAGCCACTTTTTGCCGATAAACTCCCGGTCTGCAATCACTTTCCCGATCCGTTCGGGAGGCACAATCTGAAGTACTTCCTTCAGCAAATCAATACGCTCCTGCTGGTGGCTGTTTCCTTTTTTGTCCAGTAGCCGAAAAGCCAGTGGGAAACCCACGCCATGACTGTAGGCCGTCACGGCCAGAATATTCACTGCCTGCTTTCTGGACTGCCAGTTGGTTCGGTCAATGCAGAGGGTGATCTTTCCGGATGGCAGGCAGGAAAACAACCATGCCATCAGGGCCTGATAATTGAACACAGCTCCTGACATAAAGCGTTTGACTTGCTTGGTCCGAGAAGCTTTTTGCGCCTTGGATGGCAAGTTTTTGGCTATCTGATGAAATTGCACATTTTCATCTTCCACCAAGGCCGTAATTAGCTTGGCTAGTACCTGTTTGCTTGGTTTGCCTTTGACGATTTGGAAACCGCAGAGGATTTCAAGTATATTTGCAGTCAACATAAAGGTAAAGGTCTGGCTTGTGGTTTTGGCGAACGGCAAAGTTAGACCTTTGCTTTTTCTTGCCCCAATCAGCCCTTAAATAACCTGCAAATATCCTGTAATCCAGTATTACACCCTTAACTCACTTTGTTATTAAAACGGTACCGTAGAGTGGGTATTTAGTTGTAGAGAGTAGGGACTTTGCCATTACCTAATTAAGTATTATAGGAAGTTAGATTGATCTACGGACTTCCAGCTTCTATATCAGGTAAAATGTGTTAAATTAACGAAACGTTGTTGCGTCTGTATTCGTCACTATTATAGTATATCGAATGCCTGAATAACAGTTTAAATATATACTTTTGCGACATGGAGAGGTTTAATATAGAAGAAAGCTTAAAAGAGCATGGTATAAGGAGAACACCATTTAGAATTGAGTTGTTGACTTTATTTGCTGAGGCAAAACATGCTTTGTCCCATCACGATATCACTGAAAAATTAAAGCCCGGACAGGATAGGGTTACTATCTACCGGGCATTAGATGCTTTTGTTGAAAAAGGGTTGATCCACAAGGTGCCTGATGTCCATGGGGCTATCGCAAAGTATGCACTGTGTAGCCATGATTGTTCATCAGAGAAACATGAAGATGATCATATACATTTTGTATGTCACAAGTGTGAACAAACCTACTGTATGGAAGATATCCACATTCCCAAGATTTCTTTACCGAAGGGATATCAAAAAGATCACTCCGATTTCATCATTCATGGAACTTGTGAATCATGTTCAAATTCATAAAGCTTAAGAACTCAATTTACTTTTATGTGGAGGAATGGCACGTTGTACTGGCCAATGGTCATCTCCTCCATTTTCCCAACTTATCTTGGCTATCTCATCCTTTGTACACAGACAAGCTTCCAACTCTTCCAATATTTGAG
Source organism: Limibacter armeniacum (assembly GCF_036880985.1). Taxonomy (NCBI): domain Bacteria; kingdom Pseudomonadati; phylum Bacteroidota; class Cytophagia; order Cytophagales; family Flammeovirgaceae; genus Limibacter; species Limibacter armeniacum. The sequence goes on along the minus strand of NZ_JBAJNO010000003.1, from coordinate 24,730 downwards.
CTTTGTTTAAGTCCTGTCCTATAAACACTAACTCATTTTTTCGGTCACCAAAAATTTTATGCCAGCCATCTTCAATTTGTTTTTGGTTATAAAGAAAGCTTGGGAAACCAGCACGGACATGGTAGGGCATACTGCTCCACCAAACTCCTGCACTGTCTGCCTGAAGCGAACCTCCTGCCTGACTCCATACCATTGCTTGGTCAGGCCGAGAAGACAGCCAAAATAATCCTTTACTGCGAATAATACTGGTGGGAAAACCTTCCTGAATATACTTCCAAAACCGCGCTGGGTGGAACGGTCGCTTATCCCTGAATACAAATGACCCAACTCCATATTCTTCCGTTTCCGGATTGTGACTGTCTTTTTTCAACTCTTCTATCCAACCGGCACTTTGTTCAGCTTCTTCATAGTCAAACAATCCAGTTTTCAGGATCTTATCCGGACTGATTTTCCCATAGGATGTTGTCAAAATATTAGCCCCTGGATTAAGCTTTTGTATGGCAGACTTCAAAGTCCCCAATACTTCCTCTGATACTAAGTCTGCTTTATTTAAGATAATCACATTGGCAAATTCGATCTGATCTGTAAGTAAGTTGACTATCGTTCGGTAATCTTCTTCCATATCTGTCAGATTTCTGTCCTGCAAAAGCTCTTTGCTCCCAAAGTCCTTGAAAAAATTGAAGGCATCTACTACGGTTACCATTGTATCAATATAACTGAACCTACTTAGGTCAATGCCGTTTTGCTCATCCTGAAAGGTAAAGGTTTGGGCTACTGGAACTGGCTCAGAAATGCCAGTACTTTCAATTACCAGATAATCAAAACGGTTTTCCTTGGCCAGTCGCTCTACTTCTACCATAAGGTCTTCACGTAAGGTACAGCAAATACATCCATTACTCATCTCTACCAGTTTTTCCTCTGTTCTGGAAAGAGTTCCTTCATTTTCTACCAACTGTGCGTCAATATTCACTTCACTCATATCATTTACGATAACAGCAACTTTTAACCCTTGCTTGTTGTGTAGGATATGGTTAAGCAACGTGGTTTTTCCGGCGCCCAAAAAGCCACTGAGTACAGTTACAGGTAATTTTTTTACTCCTAACATTTTACTTTGATTTATCTTGATCTAAACACTCTGGAAACATGGTATTCGCTTGTTTAATGTGTTTCCAGTTCAATAGGTGAGCAATAGCTATCACAACTCCTCCACTTGAAGTCAGCATGATTTCTTTCCATTCATCTTGTAAAAAATGACCAGTCACAATCAGTATAAAACCAACCACTACAACAGTCATTGCCAATGGTTTTTGGTGGTGTTTGTAGTAACCATGTATAAGGGCATAAGAGGCAATAATAAAACTGGCTAGAATAATCGAATACTCGATCCAGATATGATCTAGAAACTGGAGTCCGGTAAGTGGGACAATACTTAGAAATATGGGTAATGCGATACAATGCACAGCACAAAGCAACGAAACACTGAACCCTATAAAATCCATGTTGGAACCTATAAACTGATGATTCTTCATATAAAACTATTAAATGCAACAATGTTGCAAATATAGTCGTGCATTTTTTAAACGCAACAATATTGCGTTTAAAATTATCACTCGCTATGTTTGCAAACAAAAAGGAGAAGATATGTTCAAGACTAGGTCACTGATTTCCGCATATAATGAACAGCACCACTTTAGCTTCCCTGACATTGAGCTAAAGAAGGGGGGCTTACCTATTCTAGGAGAGGCCGGTATAGGGAAAACCACCCAACCGTGTAGGGTTGTGGTTGGTTTCTTATCAGATGGAGGCAAATTATTTCGACAGTTTTTCCAGATGGGAATAGACAGCAGAGGAATGGCGAATTTTTTAACTGCCTTGTCAATAGGATTATTGGCGTCCTTACTTCCTGGAATCCAAGTATTCAATATCAATATCTCAAAAACATTGACCAATGCTTAAGCTTGTAACCATACTTTTTTTACTGCTCAGTTCTCCCGCACTTGCACAAACCAGCATTACTTGGAAGACACTTATGGATGTACAGTTTACCGACAAATACAGCCAAGAGGTTGATGCTTATTATTACTACCCTCATTTTGGTCCAAAGGTGAAATCATTGGAAGGTAAACATGTATGTCTTAAGGGATATATACTGGCTATTGACGACAAAAAGGGAATCTATATCCTGTCTCGAAACCCATATTCTGCTTGTTTTTTCTGTGGAAATGGTGGTCCGGAATCTATTGTTGAATTAAAGCTCAACCCCAATCACCCAAGGTTCACTATGGATCAGGTAGTCACGATTAAAGGTAGGTTAAGACTGAATCAGGATGACGTTTATCAATGCAATTATATACTGGAAAGTGCAGAGGTTTATAGGGAAGGAGGATAAAAAAACAATATGCCTAATAGTATTCAATAGCCCATTTTTTTGATGGCGTGCAAATAAAAACCAGACCCAAGTACTCTTTGGGTCTGGCTTAGAAAATATAGTTTGTAAGCTTGGTTGTGACTGTTCACTCCTTATGGTTTTTATTCTAACTAGATAAAAGGTGGTGTTTGAAATGATTTACTATGTATAGTGTTTTAAAGTGTAGTTTCTGATCAAAAACTGCTCTTCAAAACCTAGTTTCAGGTATAAGTGTTTGCCCATACTAGACGCTTGTAGGGTTATATATTCATATTGATTTTCAACTGCAAGATTGATCAGTAATTTCATTATTTGCTCTGCATAGCCCCTTCTTCTCATTTCAGGTGGAATACCCACAGAATGAACACCCAAAATACGATCGGTTTTATGTAATAATGCTGTACCCACAGCCACATGATCATGATACGCTATGTAAAAATTAATATCCTTATATGTTTTACTAACGGTTTCATGACTAATGATATAGCCGAATGACTTTTTGAATAGCTCAGCCCATAGTTTAGCTTCAGTCTCGTTTGCAACACGCTGTATTTTTACATGACCTTCAGTTTCAAAGCGGCTTTGTATTTTCAATAACATGCCAACTTGTTCAAAAGTAGCTTTGAAGCCATTGCGTTCTAAAATGGAAGCCTCCTTTTGGTGTTCAATATTCCAAACAGGCAATGTGATTTTGGAAGTTGAAGCAGCTATTTTCTCTTTAAGGGAGTCAACAGTTTGTTGTGTGATATTTTGGTTAAACCATACTCTGTTTGGCCATTCAGCATTTTGAATTTCACAATATTCAAAGCCTGACATCTTGGAATAGGCATTAAATGAACTTCCTACTGTCTTCCAAAGTGAAGTCAGGTTATCTATATTCGCTTGCTTTAAGCTGGTTGTCTCTTTCATTTTATATTGATTAAAATAATTCCTGTCATCATTATCATAAGGCCTAAACCTCTTTTTATAGTTATTGGCTCCATTGGTAAGTTTAGCCATCCGAAATGACCAGCAATTGTAGAAAATGCTAACTGACCAAATAACCCCAAAGAGATCATTGTTGATATGCCTAGTTTTGGAATGGTATAATAGTAAAGACTAATCCCTAAAACGCTGAAAAGTCCTCCTGTAAACCATAAATAAATGGGAATCTGTTTTAAATCGACCCAAGTCGGAAAGCTTCTGACACTAAGTAAAACAAAGGCTATTGCAAATACAGTACTGCTGAAAAAAGCAACTACTGACGCCAGCAAAGGGTTTTTAAGCAAGATCCCTAAAGTCGAATTAAAGCTCCCTTGAGCAGCCAAAAAGATTCCTCCTAATATGGCTAGCGCAGATAGTGTTATTTGATTCATGGCTTGTCAAATAAATCACTTATTGGTTTTCTTTCCAGTAGACTGTATGGTGTACAGCAAATAGTTGCATAACACCATTTTAAGTATTTGATATAGTTCATAATATTTTTGCTATAAGTGATAAGACAAAAATATTAGAAGGGATTGCCTATGGCATTTACATATGTTGATTCAATGACTTTTTTTTAAATCTTTTCGAATCCTGCTAAGCTGGGTGGGTGTAATACCTAGATGCGAAGCTATGTGTAGTTGTTGTATTCGCTGATCTATATTGGGATGTTTTGAAAGCAAGTCCAGATACCTTTCAGTAGCATTTTGCATAACAATGGAAATTTCTCTTTGCTCTTTTTCTATCACCCAATTGTTTTCCAGATAAGCGATATAGAAGTTTTTCAAATCAATATTTTCCTCTATCAGTCGTCTGTATTTTTGATAGTTAAGGCTGATCAAAATAGTATTATCTTCTAAAGCCTCTAGGGTGAAGTTGGAAGGTTTACTTAAGAGGTAAGAAACTGTTGAGCCTGCAAAGTCAGTTTCAAGAAAAATGTTTTTGTTGTAAATATTTCCATTGTAATCGGTGACATAAGCCCTTAGGGCACCTTTACAGACAAAGTATACATTTTTTGCAACCTGTCCATTTTTCAGTAAAATCTCATTTTTCTCTAATGACTTGAAATCTATTATTGATTCGATTAGTGACCAGGATGCATCTGAAATGGGCGCGTAACTTTCAAACTTTAGTTTTAACGCTGCAATGTGTTGTTCTTTTTCCAAAGTGGTTCTTTTTTAGCATTTAGCTGTAAACGATAATTGGTGTACTGTCTTTTCTGAAAAAGAGAATGTTAGCTGTAGTGTTTCGTTATATAGTCCTGAAAGATATGTAGTATTTCTGGGAAATTTTTTCTGCCAAAGCCAATCCTTGCATGAGATTTACCATACTCAAATGTTTCAGCAGGTAGCAACATAATTCCTGTTTCTTTGACAAGTTTTTCTGCAAATTCAAATGTAGGGGAAGCTAAATCCAATACATATTTCATTTTATATCCATCACAATATGAGCTAGATAGCATGTATTTGGTTGGAGATTCATATTTGGCAAAATATCTTTCTATAGCGAAATCTTTTATTTTCATATAATAAACTACCAAGGTATATTAAAAATGGAAGGAGAGTTTTGAGTGAAGGTTATTACTAACGGCTTAGAATCTAATGATTTCCAATCCGTATTTTCTGACAATTGGCAAAAGCTCGATTTGAAAATCTGATTTACTTGAGAATATTGATAGACAGAAATCATATGACATTTGAATTGCTACTGTTTTATTATCATTGAAGTAAATAGCGGATTCCATATCAGGTGAATATATTTCTTGTGTTAAAAGCGATTCAGGATTGATAGTTTTTAGGGGTTCCTGATTGGGGTCATAGCTAAATATTGGTTTAGACATATAATCAATAAACCCCAAAAAAAAATTATTGAGTTTGTTACAGCTTTCTAAATAAAAGTCAGTTCCAATTTTTGGAAAATATAGATCAAATTCCTCTCTACTTAAATAATGATCCCATAAGGAAATCGTATTTATGTTCTTTTCATCAATTAATTGATGAATCTGTCTTTTGTTGAAATCCATTAACTATAATAGTCTCGAAATCAAGTGTTTTAAAAGTATGATGCTTAGCTTATTAGGTCGTTACAGTATACAGCAAACTAATATGGGATTTAAGTTAAAACTATTCACCAAACTAATTCGTAAAATATTAAAGAACTATACTTTCTAAAATGATTCTAGCGATATGAATTTTATATTATTATCAGAAACAGGAGATGAGACTCACTATGCAATTTCCGACAGTGAATATGAAAGGAATAAAAAGCAATTGGAAACATATGTTAGAGCACAAAATGCCAACATTCCGATAAGTAAGGTATATGTGTCAGGGGTTTCAGAATACGTTGTAGCTGATCTCTTTAATAAGTACTTGCAAGTGGGCGTTAGAGGATTTAATGGAGAATGTACTACTCCAATGTTTGCTAGAGATGGTGAGCTAGAGGTAGGAGCTGAAGTCGTTGTGGCTACAGTCAATCAAGAATTTAATGAGAAGTACAGTGATTTTGAATTGATCGAACTGCTTGAATGGGAAGAGTATATGAGAATACAGCTTATAGCATTCAAGCAGGTGAAAATAAATTAAACCTTTATTTGTGAGACTGTACAGAGTATTTCTTAGGTTTCATTCCGATATGCTCCTCAAAGACTTTTGTAAAATGACTCAAGTTGGAAAAGCCAAGTTGATATCCTACTTCTGAAACACTCATCTGCTGTCCCTTTAGTAGCCTTGCCGCTTCCTGCATCCTGAATTTCTGGTAATAGTTATAGATACTGCTTCCAAATATTTGTTTAAAGAGTCTTTTCAACTTTGATTCACTCATTCCTATCTCATTGGCCAGTTCTCCTAATATTGGTGGTATACCCAAATTTGAAACGATCTTGTCCCTTACCCGATAAATACTGAGGGCATCTTTTTCATTCAAAGCCTGAACAGGAGCATTTTCTCGCTTGTGTAATTCTACAAACAAGAGACATAGCAACTCTTCCGCCTTTATCCTGATATAAAAATGGTGAAGGTTTTCTGGTATTTCATTCTCAATCATTTCCATAGCCACCTTTTGTATTTGAGGGGAAAGGACTTCTTCAAACAGCAATGGCTGATTGCCGTTGAGTATCATATTCAATAAAGAGGATTCATCCTCAATCCCCATCAGTGTTCTCAATTTATTAGAATCTATCGCCAAGAGAATAGACCTGTATTTGGTTTTGCTTGGATAGAACATCTCAAAATTTAGCTTACCCTTTCCAATCTGTATGGAAGGTAGTTCCTCAATTTTGGCAACCCCATCACTTTCACTTTTTGGAAATACATTGTTCAGTGTTACAACAATCCGTTCACTGGAATTGCAAGGATCAATTCGTTTTGCCAGCAAATCCTGATTGAGCTCATAGTTCCTGATCATCAGCCCAACCGAATTATCGAACATAAAGCCTTGTATATAACCGTTGCCCTTTTTTTCAGGAATATTTAGCCTGCCATTGCTATCTACTTTACCGCCAATCAATTCTGCTAGGGCAAATAAAAAACCGGTAGGCTGCTTTAAAGTCAGCTTTAACATGATTTTGACCGTTTTCTGATATTAAGTGAGCTAATATAGGTATTTTATCACTATCCAATCACTCAATTTTGTATCGTAATCAAAAACAATAAATCAAATGATGATTGCGAGACTAAAAAATGCAAACAAGATATACGAAACGCAGGCAGGAAAATTTACTGCATTGGCAAATTGCAACCTTGAGTTATATGAAGGAGAGCTGCTTTTGATCATTGGTCCATCAGGATCAGGCAAGACCACCTTGTTATCCCTTTTGGGGTGTCTGATCAATCCTACTGAAGGAACCCTTGAGATAGATGGGAAAAATGTGGACGACCTTCCTGATAAGGAAATGGCAAAGGTAAGGTTGGATACCATTGGGTTTGTGTTTCAGCAATTCAACCTGCTGGCACCGCTTACAGCGGCTGAAAATGTGGCATTCCCATTAAAGATGAGAAACATGAAAACTGCTGAGATAAAGCAGAAAACGGAAGAGGCGCTTAAAAAAGTCAATATTTCTGAGCATAAGCATAAACTTCCTAAGCAGCTTTCTGGTGGTCAACAACAGCGGGTAGCTATTGCCAGGGCATTGGTGACAGACCCCAAAATTATCCTATGTGATGAGCCAACTGCTTCACTGGACAAGCATAGCCTTGAAATTGTGATGAAAGAACTGAAGGAGTTGGCTGAAGGTGGGAAAGCCGTTGCAGTGGTGACGCATGACCCTCGCCTGATGGAATATGCAGACCGTGTAATTGAAGTGGAAAACGGGATTGTGAATGAAGTAAATAAACAGACAATAAACTGACAGACAGCAAAAATGAAAAACCAAAAATTATTCAACGGCATATTGGGTATCGGAATGATTGCTCTGCTGATGGCTTGTTCAGCCGACGCAAAGAAAGTAGATGATAACAATGTGAAGACTGAGCAGACTGAGATCAATAAGATAGTAGGCATTGCCAAGATTGAACCTGAAAAAGGGTTATTGAATATCTACTCGGCTGCCAATGGTAAAGTGAACCAGATTATGGCAGCTGAGAATGAATTGGTAAGTAAAGGTGCTGTCATCTTGGATATGGAAAAAAGCGCTGACCTGGCACAATTAAAAATTCAGGAGGGTAAAATTATCAGCCAGCAAGCATCCATAAAATCAGCAGAAATCAAAGCCAAAATTACCCTGAATGATTGGCAGAATGCACAGAAAGATTTGGCGGTAGATGAAGCGCTTTTCAACTCAAAAGCGATTACAGAAAAGGTACTGAAGGATAGCAAATCCAAAGTAGAGAAGCTTCAGATAGAATACGAAAAACAATTGGCAGAGATAGCTTACCAGAAAAGTGGCATGCAGGAAATCAATGCCAATATAGCCTACCAGAAAGCAGTATTGGCAGATAAAAATGTCAAGGCTGCCTATGACGGAAAAGTACTGAAATGGGATGTACACAACGGGGATTTTCTTACTGCTGGGGAAAAGCTGGGACAGTATGCACCTGATGGTCATTTGGTCGCTATAACAGAAGTGGATGAGCTTTTTGCAGACCGCATTAAGACAGGACTGAAAGCCGAAGTGATCTCACAGGTCAACGGGAAGACAATCGGTAAGGGAGAAGTAGTATTTGTTGGAGGTTTTTTGAAGAAAAAGTCACTTTTCTCTGATGAGAATACTGTAGAAGACCGACGTGTGCGAGAAGTGAAAATCCGATTGGATGATAATGCACAGGTAATGATTAATAACAGGGTGGATTGTGTCATCTATTTAAATCGGAACTAGCCATGTGGAAAACAGCATTCAGCTTTATGGTTTATGATAAGGCTAAGCTTATAGGAATACTTTTCGGGATAGTGATCTCGGTCTTTCTGATAGGTGCCCAATTGGGTTTGTTGGATGGTTTTCTTGAGGCTAGCTTGGGTATTATCAAGGGAAATACCGAATACATTTTTGTAGTGAATGAAAAAAGTGAATCGTCCATCTCTCTTGTGAATGTGGATAAGCGAGTTGGGTATGAGTTACAGTCTATTCCAGGGGTGAATAAAGTCCATCCGGTGATTGTGACTGGAGGCATGATGAAAAATTCTTCTGGAGGTACAGCTGGCTGTAGTTTGGTTGGGATTAAAGCGCCAGACTATGTGGGCGCACCGAAACAGTTTCTTGAAGGTACCAACCTGAAAAGCCTGCAAAGTGAAGGAGCTGTGATTGTAGATGAATCGGATTTGGAAAATCTTGGAAAACTAAAGCAAGGGGATTATTTCAGTATCAATGATGTCAGGGTGTATATCAGCGGGATTTCAATTGGAAATGCAGGCCTTGGGGAATTTAATATGGTTTCGACAATCGAAAGAGTCAGAAAACTCTCCGGATTTAGTCCTAACCATGTCAGTGCATACATTGTAGAGGCTGACACACAAGACCCGATGGTTAAAAAGCGCATTGCAGATACCATAACTGCGACTATCCCTACTGTGAAAGCCTACGTCGGTGATACTTTCAAGGATGTAACACTTGATTATATGGGAGAAGCAAGTGGTATTGTAGGCACCTTTATGATACTTGTCTGGTTCTCGCTGGTTACGGGATTGGTCATTGTTGGGTTGACCATGTTTTCAGCAGTCAATGACCGCATCAAAGACTATGGCACGATCAAGGCAATTGGAGGAGGAAATTGGCTCATTACAAAACTGATTATGATACAGTCCATTTTTTATTCCATTTGCGGGTTCAGCTTTACCATGTTGCTGCTTATCGGATTGAAATACTTTATGAAATCAATCAACCAGAGCATGGATTACGCTCCTGAACGGATCATATTCCTGATTTTTTCAACGCTGTTGATCAGCTTGGCAGGGAGTTATTTTTCTATGCGGAAAATCTTGAAACTGGAGCCTGTACAAATCTTTAGAATGTAAATAATGAATAGCTTTAAAAATATCAATAGCATAAAATATACACTGTGGTTGCTCTTCTTTCTGTTCAATATACTGAATGTAAAAGCCCAACAGGAAGTAACACATCTGACACTGGAAAAATGTCTGGATTATGGACTTGAGAATAACTATAAGGTTGTTAAGTCTCAATATGATAAGCAAGAAAAGACATTTGCAACAAAAGAAGCTAAAAGCAAAGTGCAGCCACAAGTTTCTGCTTCAGGACAATTTGATAACTATATGAAGTTGGAGACCAGCATCATGCCTGGTGAGTTTTTTGGTCAGCCTGGGGAACAGGTGTTTGTAAATTTTGGTACCACTTACAATTATACACTCAGTGGAACTTTAAGTCAGGTGATCTTTGATCCTTCCATTTTTACTGACATAAAAGTTGCCAGGAATGTGGAGGAACTGAGTGCCATCAAAAGCAAGATGACAAAAGAGGAAACCGTCTACAATATCTGTATAGTGTATTATGACCTTTTGAAAAGTGGTGAAGAGTTGGATAAAATTCACGAGCTATTAAGCCAGAAAGATACTTCTTTAATGATTACTCAAAAGCAAGTTGAGCTTGGCGTTACACATGAAATAGAATTGAATAGAGCCAAGGTTGACCGAAGTATGCTGGAAGTAAGTGAAAGGAATCTTCAGGCAACAATCAGTCAACAAATGAATTATCTGAAAGTCTTGATCGGCATGCCGGTTGAAAATGATATTTCAGTAGACAAAGCGCCACTTACTTTTATTGAAGTGCCAGAAGCTTTTATGTCTGATTCTATCAATATTGGTTCAATTACAACCATTCAGCAATTGGAGGTGGAGCGAGAGCAACTGCTGCTCAAGAAGAAAGGTTATCAGCTACAATACCTACCAACACTTTCGGCAAACATTACAGGAGCGTATCAATATCAGTCGGATAACTTTGAGTTATCTACTAAAAATAGCTGGTCAGATTATGCATACATCGGTTTCAAACTTTCAATTCCTTTGTATGATGGTCTTGCCAAGCAAAGCAAGATTAATCAGGTGAACATGCAGCTTTCAAGCCTAAGGAAGGATTTGGAACATGAAAAACAGGTTACTTACAATAACTATTTCAATGCAATTAATCAATTGCTGTCGGCATATCAATCCACCATTTCGCAACAAGAGAATGCTCAACTGGCAGAGAAGGTTTATGCTCAAACAAAAGCACTTTATCATCAAGGTAAGATGACCTATGTTGAGCTTTTGTCTTCAGAAGCCGCAGTCAGGGAAGCCCAGTTTACTTATATCGCTGAAATCATAAAGTATAAAAAAGCAAAATTGGAACTGAAGAAGGTTAAGGGTGAGTTGTTAAGTCTGGCAGGGTGAAATAACCTTAATGTTGGGTGATGATCTCCCAATGATATTCTTAGAAAGGAGAGCGAAGTCAATCCATAGTTTATATTACTTGAACATAAGTTATGGATTGACTTTTTAATGATAGCTAAGTGTAAAAATGGCAAATAGCATCAATTACAATTCCCTTATTTTTTTACAAATACTTTATATCCCCAAGCATCTAATTTCAACGCTGAATCTTCTTTGAAATCAATCACTTCATTTGAAAAGTAATCGGTATATGTTCCGTGATAAAGTGTCTCTTTAAATGATATGGTTTGTGCATTATCTGAAAAATTGAATACAGCAAAAACCTTATCTTTTTCATTTTGACGGACAAAGCTAAGTATTTCCTTTTCTGAAGAGTTAGGAACCTTAACCATTGTACTGCCCCATTTCGCATGCCACAGTGCTGTATTTTCCTTCATCAAAGCAAATAGGTCTTTATATAGCTTACCAATGTAATGGTCTTTCCATACAATAGGGTCTTTTTCAAAAAACTCCAGTCGCTTTTTATTACCGGCTTCCTGTCCATTATAAATCAAAGGCATTCCTTCCCCAACCACTGATAAGGTAATGGCAGCCTCTAAACCATCTCCAAACTGTTCCCACATGGTGCCTTCCCATGCATTTTTGTCATGGTTGCTTACAAATGTCATTCGAAATGAATTTGGAGGAAATGCACTCTCATTCCAAGAGTAATAAATATATAAGCCATTTACATCTGCGTGTCCTGTACAGATTTTGTGCATCGTTTCATTCCAGCTCCACGCATAGGTCATATCAAAAGCTTCTGCATGTAAATCCCTAGACTCCCACTCGGCAAGCATAAAAACGGGTTTTATGGCATCCAATTCTTTACGTGCGTTATTCCAAAAATCAACAGGTACAAATCCGGCAACATCACATCTGTAGCCATCAATATCAGCTTCCTTGACCCAATATTTTAAAGCATTGGTCATATATTGCCTTAGGCCAGGTTGGTTATAATCCAAATCAATAATGTCAGACCAGTCCCACCAAGGAGTAGGTCTAAAATCATTTTTATAGTCTCTATCATACCAATCTGGGTGCTCTTGAACCAATACATTATCCCATGCAGTGTGGTTAGCGACCCAATCTAAAATAACATACATGCCCTGATTATGAGCCGATGAGACAAATTGTTTTAAATCTTCCATGGTCCCGAATTCCGGATTGACCTTGAAATAGTCTTTCACGGAATAAGGGCTTCCTAATGTGCCTTTCCTGTTTTTACTTCCAATTTCTTGAACAGGCATCAACCATATAATATCAACCCCTAATTCTTTTAATCTTGGTAATTCTTTCTCAGCAGCTAGGAACGTGCCTTCTTGTGTAAACTGTCTTGTATTGAGTTGGTAAATAGCCGCATTTTTACTCCACTCAGGGTGCGTGATTTTTACATATGGTTTGGGCACGTATCGATCGGTATTTGTTGTAGAACTTTCTTGATCTTGCTTATTATTAGGGGTTTGACATCCGATCATAAATAAGGTTACCCCTAATAGTAGGTGTCCTATTTTTTTCATTTTCATGTTATTTATTGGTCTCTAATTTTTGGATACTCTTCTTAAAGAGATGTTACTGATTTTGTGAAATCAAAGGGAGATAATTATCTACTAATCTAATTAATAGAAAAAAAGGATGAGATTTTTAAAAATCTCATCCTCACTAATTGGGATTCCTTTATGCTGTTTGAGTTTTGCTAGCACGCTTTGTGTCAAAAGATATCAGTCTATCCTCGCCTTATCGTTTATGCCTTCAAATACTGGCTTCAGGAATGACCGCTCATAATGAAGGATACAGCCTGTGTTTTTGGCATACTCAAAAGCTTCCATGCATTTTGGGCAAGAAGGAATTTTATTTCTATAGTCTTCATAATCAGCCAAGGTCGCAAATGAAAATGTAGCATAACCAATGTTGTTGGCTCCTTCATACGGCAATAGGTATCCATGATGTACACCTCCCATTTCATTGACCAGATCAATCCAAAGTTTTCCATAGTGTTCAAACGCTGCTACTTTGTACGGATCGATTGTGTATTTTAAAAAACATGTTACCATTTCTCGACTATTTAAGATGAATTATTTGTGGACTCGGACTATCAATATAGCATATTGTTTTTGTATGATGACCGTCTGAGTTTAGTATTGAAATGGCAACTTTATCCTTATCAGAATTTGTACCGGAGCATTGCCGTCGCACAAAATGGAATACCCGGTGTATAATGGATTTCCTCAACGCTTGAGGTCTCATTAAACAGCCTGGATTCTGTCGCAAACTGAGTTTCTTTCCATTCCACATCAAAGAGGTTCTGAATTTTCAAACCCAAGTCAAAGTGTTTAAACTGATAACCAAGGTTGGTATCCACTACGGTATAGCCTTCTGCTACGATGGTGTTGTCTTCATTGGCAGGTCGATCACTGATATATCGGTACTGGATGCTGCCGTACCAGTTGCTTTGACCTGATATGCTCAAGGTGCCCACAGCAGTCAAGTCCGGCGCCAGAGGAATATAGTTTTCTCCTTCAGGGTCAGAAACGGAACGGGCATAGGCATAATTGACATCCTGACTGAAGTAAAGCCAGTCCAGCAATTGCCATCTTACGCCAAGATCGAAGCCCGATCGGTTGGTTTTTCCGCTTGGCTCTACGATGCCGGCATCTCCCACATAAACAAATTCCTGTTCGAGAAAGAGATTCCAAACAGCTGCATTGACCAGAAGTCGGGGATGTGCTTTCCATATCAGCCCCAAATCAGAGGAATAGGCTTTGGGCAAGATGCTTTCGCCTTCTTCTGCCACGACTACACGCGTATCATTGGAATGAAATCCAATGCCCGTCTTCAGGTAATATTGCAGCAGCGGCGAATGCTGGTAAAGTACATTCAGTTTTGGACTCAGTATTCCTTTTTCTACCTGATTGTTTTCATAGGTTTCTGAAAGACGGTCATAATAACCGAACTGAAAATAATCTAGCCTAAGGGCAGGGTTGACGGTCCATTTTCCCCTGACCAGCTCAGCCTGTGCATAAGCGTAGCTGTTGGTTTCGTGAATGTCTCCCAGCTTGAGGGTTTCAAGCGTTGTTTGTCTGTTCAGGGAATGAGACAGCGCTGTGCCTGTAGTTTGGTCATCTCTCAATCCAACACCGGCAGACAGATTGATCGACCCATTGGGTAGCGCAATAAAGCGATTCCACTCAGAATTGAATCCAAACATGTTGCGGTCTTCCTTCTGCCTGATCTGGTCTCCATGCTCAGCATCTTCCAGATAGAAAGTAAAGTTGCTGTAAAGTTCAAAATCATAATGAGACAAATAGAATCTTGAAGTCAGGGATGAATTTTTGGATAGCTGATGGATGTAGTTAAGGTTCAGGTTTGACCTTGACGTATTTCCACCTTCCGTATCATCTATCGCACCGAACCTGCTGATGATATTGGTTTCCACTGCCCGTTCAGGAATCTGTCCTGACGCATCCCAACTGGACTGGAAATGGGACGCACTAACGGAAAGCTTGTTGTTATTGTCCAGCTCTCCCGTGTACTTGCCCATGACATTCAGTCTGGAAAAGTTCTGGGGGCTTTCAAAATAGCCATCTGTAGTGAGGTATTCACTGGCGACATAGGCAGCGTGATGTGAATTGCGGGAGAGATTGATCAGGCTAAATAACCTTTTGGTATTGTACTGACCGATCTCTGTCTGAATGATATTATTTTCCAGCCTGTCTTTGGTCTGAAAGGCGACATATCCAGCTGTACTAAAATTTCCTTGATCGGCATAGTAAGTTCCTTTTCCAAAATCGATTTTCTCAATCGTTTCCGGAATCACGAAGTGGAGATCAGCGTAGCCCTGTCCATGAGCATGGGAAACCATATTGACAGGCATGCCATCTACAGAAATGGCAATGTCTGTTCCGTGGTCTATATCAAATCCCCGTAAAAAAATCTGCTCGGCTTTTCCTCCACCTGCATGCTGACCGATGATGAGACCGGGCACCTTACGGAGAACTTCCTGACTGGAGTTGACAGGCGTAGTTTTCAGGTCAATCTTTGATACAACATTGAGCGCATTGACCTCCGGACTCACCGTAATCTGATCCAGTTCAAAGGTCTTGAGTTCAAGTATGATGGTGCGTTCTTTTTCTTCTTTTACTACAACACTAATCGTATTGTATGCGGCATGTGTTAGCGTAAGCGTATCGCCTGCTTCTATACCGTTGAGTAAAAATGTTCCCTGTTGGTTGGTGTGGGTGTGCTGATCGGTGTGAAGATTTTGTACGAGTACTGCTTCTATGGCAAGTCCTGTTTCATCCACCACCTTTCCTGAAATTCCTTGAGCCAATGCGGCAGAACCGACCAGTACAAAAAAAATTGTACTGTAAATTGATTTGAAAAAATTCATGCTGATTGTTTATAAAATAGAATTAGCGATCTCGGTAATGAAATTTTCTTTCTCCAGAACGCGTTCAAAAATCCACGCCACGGCAGTGATGCCTGTGATGATGGCAAAGGCAACCCTGAAGGCTGGGTAAAATTTCCATTTGCTGGTGATCAGTAAGGGAAAGAAGCAAACCATAATGATAAGCTGCATGCTTTCGATGCCAAGGTTGAATCCGACAACACTCAGTAACCTTGCCTGCCATCCGAGGTTCATGGATGAAAGTGAAATCGAAAATGCCAAACCATGGATAAGCCCGAAGCCGGCCGCCACCCAAGCCTCTTTCTTTACAAAAACAGGTTTGATGCAGTGAATGGCAGATATCAGGATGGATAGGGCAATCAGAACTTCGATATACTGAGCACGGAAAGGAATCAGGTCAAAGCTGCCAACAAGCAATGTGATTGAATGGCCAATTGTAAAGGCAATACTTATTTTCAGAAATCGGAAGAGGGTGTGCCTATAGCCTTCAAAGCCTGTCCACCTTTTATCAAAGACTGCCAGCGGCGAGACGATCAACAACGTGAGCAGGAAAAGAATATGGTCCAACCCAACACGGATATGTTCCATTCCAAATAAAAACATGGCCCAAGTGCCTTTGATCCAGCTTCCGCCATCAATGTCAATCTTCAGTGGCAGGCATTTTCCCAATTTAAAATCTGTCGCTATAACGCCAACAGGTCTGGTAGCCTCATCTGTGATCATCCCGCTGTTCCAGTCATATTTCAGGTAAATGAGAATCTTGTGGGTGAGTACCTCATGAATGATGGCATCATAGGCAAAATCAAACTGGTGAAGTGCCGATGGGGTAGAAGGTGTCAGCTCAAAATAAATCTCCAGTTCAGTATACTTACCAACTTCACGGTCAAACTCTTCGATCGTCTTAAAGCCACTGATGTTGGTTTTCCAAACGTCATTCCCTGATAGCGCCTTGATATGTTGCTGGAAATAACCTACGATCTGTGTGCTGTCAACTTTCTCTTCAGTGCTTTTGGTGGCATCCATCCAAACTATAAAAGGCATCTTTGCCACACCAAAAACAGAATGATCTGAAACGGAAAGTTCCACCACCGTATTGGGCATGGGGTGAGCCAAAATTTTTGAGGGTAGTATCATGAAGGCAGGTAGCAGCAAAAGTGATACATGCCATAGCTTTCTGAAATGCATACTGGTATTCAATAAGTAATGCTGCCCGATCACCTTGCAGAAATGTACCTGCACCTGAAGTCGGACGGATTTGTTATCATATTGGTTGAAAGCAACCTGCCCTCAGCAGGAGGGCAGGTTGTCACTGAATGTTTCAGCAGTGGAAAAAATTAATTTCCACCGTAATCAAATGTCTTGTCTCTCCATACAGAGTGAGGGTGTGTGCCTGACAGGATAACGCCAGACTGCGTACTGTACTCAATCCATACAGACGGGCCATCGATTCTGACATAATCGTTTCTTTCAGTTACGCTGGTTGTACCTGAATATCCGATGTAGGTATCGTCTATCTCGCTTTCATATTTGTCCATGATTTTTTCAGCTTCAGTATCAGACAGGTCAGCAACGTAAGTTTCGATTACGGCAAGTACCAGTTCTTTCTGAGCAGAGGTTAGTCCACCTACGTTCAGTCCAGAAGGCGTTGCAGGGAAATTGTTATCATTCTGAGGGCCAGCTACAAGATCACCGAATGTACCACTCAGTTGAGCAGTTGCCAGCTCGTCAGAAGACAGTCCTGCCAGCATAGCCACCATAGCTGCTTGCTCATCATTCATGGTTTGGTAAGATTCACCATTGTAAGTGAAAGTACCGAATGGTTCAATGCCACGGAAAGAAGGAGTAGCACCCACCAGTTCTCCATCAATGTAAGTGTTGGCAAGCGCAAAGTGATGGCCTCCGAATTGGATCTCAAAAGTGCCGGAGGTAGATGGTGTTCCCAACAAGGCAAAATAGTAATTGTGAGAGCCGTAAGTATTGCCGCCTCCATTGTCACCTAGGTAATTGTCAGCGATAAGGTGTTGATACAGTTCGTCCCATCCTTCGTTTGCTTTACTTCCGGTAACTTCTTTCAGCAGGGCTTTTACATAGGCCACTTGTGTTGAATCCATTTCGCCCAGAGAAAGTCCCAGTCTGATTCCTGCCATTCCTTCTGGTAGGTTAGACCATTTCTGTGCATTTTCCACTGAGTAATCAAGCTGTACAATTGCCAACTCTTCATCATCAAGCAATGCGATAAAAGATTCGGCAAGGCAAATGATCTTCTCAATTCCTGAAGCAGAAGAACAAGCCGTAACTTCTACCGCTTCAACATCTGAGAAGCCGTTGTCCACAATGTCGCCCATGTCTCCGCCAGGACCACCAGCGCCAGGTTCCATGCCGCCATCGAATCCACCATCAAGTGTCATCTCAAGTACGCAGGCCTGACCTCCAAAAGCTACACTGAAGAAAGCGATGCCGCCGCCCATCTGATTTGTGGATGTACCCGTGATATCAAAGACCAAGTTACCTTCGCCACTCGCCAACGTACCGCTTTCCAATGTAGCAGTATAGCCTATTACACCAGTTGAAGAGATCACCATTGCAGTGTCATAAGCCACGCCATTTCCGCCGGAATAAGGAACGGTAGCTGTACCTGAAATATCTGGGCCGTCTATAGTCAAGTCAAAAGTGACGCCGCTACAATCTATGGATGTAATGGAGGCTTCATCTACTACGTTTTCATCGTCATCATTGCAACCTGAAAGTATAACTAATGATGAAATAATAAGGGCTGTCACTGCTTGAAAAATTACCCGGTGGGTGATTTGGAGTTTTGTGTTCCGCAATTTGGTCATAATTACCTAGTATTTAGTTTATTAATAGTTTGTTGTAATTCTACTTTTTCTATGCTGTTTGTGATTTAAATCCACTGTAATAAAAATCAGGTGTCTTCATTAGCACAATTTTTAAAGTAGAAAGCACGTGACGATCAGGTTCGCTTAAAAACCAGTGATCATAATTTCTATTGAGTGTCAAAGTAGAGCGTATAGATTTTTCAAAAGAAAATAGTGCGATAGGAAGAACAAGAATTGCGATGAATGGAATGTAGGTATAAAGATCTTAGGACTTAAACAGGTATTGTCCTGAGCCTGTTGTGATGAAACTTTTTAGTTACCATTTCAATAAGGAAAGTTGGTTATACGATCCCTTTTTAAGAAGAGAAGGAGGTTTTACAAGCGTCAGTTGTAGTGGTAAGTGTTTGGTTATTAGTGTTTAATTATCGTTGTGTTACAAATTTCATAATGAGGGAATCAAGAAGTGATGGTTACTTTTCAGGATGACTTTATCTGATAAACAGCGTAAACAGTGGGGAAGGTGGATTGTGATTACTTCAATTAGAATACTTAGTTGAGTCTGATATTCATCGTAAATTGACTTTAATACATATGAATATTTTTATATAAGTATGTTGGGCAGTTTTTATTGCAATAAAGTTTGAACTCTGTGATTGTATATAATGTTATTGAATGGGGTTTTGTACTGAAAATATATTTATTAAAATAAATGCTCAATTTGAAAACTTATAATATAGCATAAAAGGCTACTTCTTTAGTATAGATAAATACCCTTCTTTTTTACTTCATTTTACATTTTGTTGATGCACTTGATTTAGCTATTGAAGTCAACTCTAAAAGTATCTTATTAGCTACCTGTTAGGTATTCACTCCTTTCTGTTTTGCCTCTTTAGATCTAACTGATAACGAATATGAAACCTACTATTTTTATGTTGCTGTTGCTAGTGTACGTACCACGTGCCTTTGCACAGGAAGTCTTACCTCGACCGGAATACCGATTCAAGGGTGTCGTGGGGACGACCTTCAAGGACAGTGACCCTGCCAAGTTTCCACAGCCTGCCAAACCACCGGAAGGCGCTCCCAACATTTTGCTTGTCCTGATAGACGATGCCGGGTTTGGCCAGTTTGCTGTAAGCGGTGGAGGGGTACCTTCACCCAATATGGAAAAGCTGGCAGAGAAGGGCGTGATCTATAATCGTTTCCATACGACAGCGCTTTGCTCACCTACCCGAGCTGCCTTACTGACTGGGCGAAACCACCAGTCTTCCGGTACAGGTATTATTACAGAGCTGGCTACCGGATATGACGGCTATACTGGTGTAATCCCGAAAAGTACGGCTACCATTGCCGAAATACTGAGACAAAATGGCTATGCCACCGCTTGGATTGGAAAAAACCACAATACACCCGTATATGAGACAGGTCCATTGGGACCTTTTGACCACTGGCCCACAGGATTGGGATTTAATTACTTCTATGGCTTTAATGCGGGAGATATCAACCAGTTCAAGGCGGACCTGATCGAAAACCTGAACCCAATAGAGCGTCCAGATGACCCGAACTATCACCTGAGTGCAGACCTTGCAGACAAGACCATTGCGTACTTGCAAAAGGCAGAGGCATTTGAGCCTGAAAAGCCTTGGTTTGTTTATTTGGCTTTGGCTGCAACACACAGTCCACATCAGGCACCGAAAGAATGGATTGACAAGTTTAAAGGCAAGTTTGATATGGGCTGGGATAAGTATCGGGAAGAGACCTTCAAGCGTCAAAAAGAGATGGGGGTAATCCCTGCCGATGCCAAGCTGACAACCCGTCCCAAAAGTCTGCCGGCATGGGAGAGCCTGAATGCCGACCAGAAAAAGCTGTACAGCCATATGATGGAAATTTTTGCTGCCTATGGGGCACATGCCGATGCTCAGGTAGGGCGGGTGATGGACTATGTCAAGACCTTGCCGGATGCTGAAAATACCATGATCATTTATATCGTGGGTGATAATGGTTCTTCGGCAGAGGGAGGATTGGAAGGCTGTATGAATGAGATTGCATTCTTCAATGCCCATGAGACTACTTATGAGGAAGTGCTGCCTCATATTGATGAGTTGGGAACGGAAAAACACTTCAACCATTTCCCTGCTGAGTGGGCTTGGGCGATGAATACACCATTCCAATGGACCAAGCAGGTAGCCAGTCATTTAGGAGGAGTAAGAAACCCGATGATAATCTCATGGCCCAAGAAGATCAAGGAAAGCAAAGCGATCAGGAATCAGTTTACCCATGTGGTGGATATAGCGCCAACTATTTTGGAGGTAGTGGGACTAGAAGAGCCTAATATGGTCAATGGGGTACCACAGAAGCCCATGGAAGGACGTAGCTTTATGGAAAGTTTGACCGATGGCAAAGCCAAGGAAAGCCATACCATGCAATACTTTGAAATGTTTGCCAACCGGGGCATCTACAAGGATGGTTGGTGGGCTGCCAGCCTTTCGTTTGAACCATGGAATCCGGTAAGGGATAACTATGACCCATTTGAAGCCAAGTGGGAACTTTACAATATTGACAAGGATTTTTCTCAGGCTACTGATTTGGCAAAGTCCGAACCTGCAAAGTTGGAAGAGCTAAAAGCTTTGTGGTGGGCACAGGCGAGCAAGTACAATGTACTGCCGCTGGACTGGCGAGGAGCGGAACGCTTTTCGGCAGAGATGACAGGTAAGCCCAACCCAAGTGCAGGTAGAACTCACTTTGTTTATCCTTCTCCTATCAGCGGGTTGCCGGAAGCAACTGCCCCTGACCTGAAGAACAAATCCTTCTCGATTACGGCAGATGTGGAGGTGGATGAAAATAGTAATGGGATGATCTTCACGCAAGGCGGCAATACAGCAGGTTGGGCATTTTACCTGAAAGATGGTCAACTTTATTTCTCCCACAATTACATTGACCTGAAGCGCTATACCATCAATTCTACTTCAAAAGTACCTGCCGGAAAGCATGAGGTCAAGGCAGACTTTACCTATAATGGTGGTGAAAAGGAGTTTGGTAAGAGTGGTACAGTGAAGCTCCTTGTGGATGGCAAGGTAGTAGGTGAAGGTAAGATTGATCAGACGACACCTATCAAGTACTCTTTGGATGAAACGCAAGATATCGGTATGGATGGCGGCACCCCGATTGATGATAACTACGATACTCCTTTTCATTTTAAGGGTAACCTAACCAATATCCGATTAGACTTAAGTAGATAGGTTAAGCATACAAATGTTTGTAGTCAATAGCAGGACATTATGATGCTGAATATTATAAAGGTATAGCCATTACTATTTGAGTAGGAATGGGCTATACCTTTTGTTTGAATGCTGATTAAATGTGATGAACAATTAGTGTATCCCATTCATATTACAGACAAGTGATGGGCAGAATTGAATTAAGTTTTTCAACACACTTATTTTCGGTATTGGTCAAATCTATAAAATACTTTTCTTGCCAATTTTTGCTTTTTTGAGCTTGTTTGTTGTTGGGTGTATTCCAATCTGCATAGACCCTGAAACCCCGTTTACCTTCTTTATTGTGCTTGGTTAATATTTGATTGTCGCTTAAAACTTGTTTTGGGAAAAGGAAAAACCCGAATTGGTGATCTTGTTCCGTTGCGATGATATAATAATCGAAATTGTCATTTATGCTAAAAGGCGCTGTTTGTCCTGTTGCGTTTCTTTTCCATAAGGAGACAAACAGCCCCGTTTTTTTAGGAGTGACTTTCGCTTTTCTAAATTTTATGTTGAGCTTGTTTATTTGGAAGTTAAACCCAAAATATTCTTGACATTCATGGTCTTGAACAACGTTTTTTATTTTCAGCCCATTATAATTTAAGAGCGTGTTTTCTATTTGATATAATGCTTTAATCATCAATTGGTTATTGTTAATTGGAGTATCTGCTGACGTTTTATGCATCAGGAATTTTGAGTTATCATGCGTTTATTTTTTCTTTTTTGGAGGATACTAAATATCACACCTGCAATTAATCCAATTAGTCCTCCCAAGTAGCTGAAATTATGCATTGAGCCAATGGCTATAAAGCTTTTCCTGTCATTTGTATGGTCAGGTAAAAACCAATACGGAGGAACTTCATCCAGAAAAAATTGTCCATATAAAAGCCCAATAAAGCCAGTTATTAATGCGACTCCCATAGTTACCATAATTGCTTTTAGGGTAACCTTGAACATCTCATTTCCATTTTTATGGATGAACCCTACAAGACCAAGAAACACCCCTATAATAAGTCCTACCCACCATGTAGCCAATATTCCTATGATGGTAACTCCAAATCTAGGGTTCTCTAACTGTATCTCCGGATTTTTACCTGATCCGATATTTTGTCCTAATCCCCAGTTTTCAAGTCCAAATTGTATAAACTTAAACTTTG
This sequence comes from Limibacter armeniacum, assembly GCF_036880985.1. Classification (NCBI taxonomy): domain Bacteria; kingdom Pseudomonadati; phylum Bacteroidota; class Cytophagia; order Cytophagales; family Flammeovirgaceae; genus Limibacter; species Limibacter armeniacum. The sequence continues at coordinate 1,847 of NZ_JBAJNO010000003.1, read as the reverse complement.
TATAATACTCCTCTGAGATGGAATAGGTGATTTGGTCATGAAGAATCCCATAAACCCCTCCAAGAATTGGCCCAATGACCAATATTAGAATTATTGCAATTAGCTTATTCATTTGTTAGGTTAAGTACAAGCAGTATCAAGCTGTTATGACACAAGTTTGGACTGTTGGTTTTAGTTTAAAAATCAATCTGAAGCGTTTTACTGTTCCTTTTTAGTACAGGTAATTTGCCAAAATTTTTGTGAAGGCTTGTTGCCTATATTTTTTGCAGGTTCACTAATTTCTTCAGTTTCACTCAATCCATATTGGCCAAACTCATTCTCTATTGCTGCTAGATCATAATAGAATAGATTAACTCCATGCTTGGTCTTGAATCTGTCTTTACTTAGTTCTATACCTTCTCCATATGTGGCGGTATTCTTTGAAATTGCAACAAATACCATGTATCCACCAATTCGAAGTTGGTTATAACAATCCGCAATCAGTTTAGCTCTTTCTTCTTCATTTAGTAAATGAATTAATGCATAACAAAAAATGCCATCATATAACTTTTGGTCAAATGGCATCTCGCTGACACTTCCATGATACACATTTACGATATTGCCATAGTGTTTTTTTGCTAAATCAATTGCCGTTTCTGAAATTTCAATTCCTGTAACGTTGAAGCCATTTTCAGTGAAAATTTGTGCATTCCTGCCGTATCCAAACCCAGGGATTAATATTTCCTTTAATTTCTTATTTTTAAATAAGTCAAGAGTTGAAATTGCAGCATCAGCAGGTTCAAATCCCCACATTGTTTGTTTATCCTTAAAACTCGATTCCCAAAACTCTGTCATGTTATTATTTCAATGTATTGTTATTTTCTCTGGTAAGTTCCTGCTATTGTAAGTGCTAGCTAGGATTTACTCAAGGTAGTACTAATCTAAGATTTTATAAACTGAAAGGGCGTACCATTAGTTTGAAAAGGCATTTTGCCAATCACTAAATCAAGGTTAGCTTTATGTAAACCTCAAACAACACAACTTATACTAGGGTACGATGTCGAAAACACCATCCAAGCAATCAGTTCTGGCTTTAGCAGCCCTCGGTATCGTCTACGGGGATATTGGTACATCACCACTTTATGCCTTTCGGGAGTGTTTCAATGGTAAACATGCTACAACACTGAATCCGGATAATGTGATGGGAATATTATCCTTGATTTTCTGGTTATTGATATTGATTGTAAGTGTTAAATACCTGTTTGTTGTTTTAAAAGCTGACCACCATGGGGAAGGAGGGGTATTGGCGTTGATGCAATCGGCTCTTACCAGTCTTGGTGATAAAAGGTTAGGGAAAACATTTATCTTGTTGATAGGACTTTTTGGTGCAGCCCTTTTATATGGAGATGGGTTGTTAACGCCTGCGATCTCTGTCTTGAGTGCAGTAGAAGGTCTCAAAGTGATCAATCCTGCATTTGAGAACCTAGCTCCGCCACTTACAACCCTGATTCTTGTGGTACTTTTTTTAGGGCAGCAATTTGGGACAGCCAAAGTAGGGATGTTGTTTGGACCTGTTATGTTGCTTTGGTTTTCAATACTAGGTGTGTTGGGTGTTGTCCATATCCTCAAGTATCCAGACATTTTGGTTGCCTTAAACCCTGTATTGGCTATAAAGTTTCTTTCTGTGGAAGGCTTTGAAAGTTTATATGTGCTGGGTGCCGTATTTCTAGTAGTTACAGGAGGGGAGGCACTCTATGCTGATTTAGGGCATTTTGGAAAAAAGGCTATTCGTCAAGCATGGTTTTTTGTGGTCTTGCCTGGACTTGTACTTAACTATTTTGGACAAGGGGCATTACTTATCAGAGCCC